>JAIRZV010000064.1 GCA_031267055.1 Candidatus Margulisiibacteriota bacterium
TCCTTTTTTAACTCTATCTGCAAGTTGTAAATCTCTTCACGCCTATTTTTTATTTCTGTGTTGTTCATGGCTTACTCCCTCGAAAAGTTTTTAATGATGTAATCCCTTAAACTTATTGCCAGACTGTGCGTAGGCGTGAAAGCCTTCTGCGGTTTATCCCATACACAGAGTATTCCCCACCTAGACAGTATTTTGGTTAAATCTTTCTCTATGGTTTCTTTGCGCTTCATATTTTTTCCTTTCCGCTGTCGAGGATTTTTTTAGTCGGCATGTTCAAGGCTCTGACTCCTGTACTTCGGAAGCCCCTTTATCAGCACATGATCTTTGTTATTCCAGCCAAAAGCATAAATTCTGAAAGCATGTATAAGTAAAGTGTTTTCAGCCTGTATATCGTTTCGGAAACGCTCTGATTTCTTTTTTAAGGAAAATTTCCCGTTGTTGTACCAGTACAGACCAAAGCCGTTTTTTATATCATCGGGATAAATGAGCTCGCTAGGGCAAACGTAATACCGCTCACGGCCTAAATGCGGAACGATTTTGTATTTAGTGCCGGCGCGAAAATACCACTGCTTGGTGATTTTGTTGTAATACTCACCAACAAACACGTGTTTTATCCTCGCAGGCTTTGCCGCGTCCGCCAGAAAGTCAGCGCGGGAAAGTTTGATTTCGTACAGCTCTGTAAAGCCGTAACCGCTATAACACAGCACATCTGGATTCTCGGACTCAGAAATCTTTCTAAATTCCCACAGGGCAATTTTGCAGTTCGCAAGAAATCGTTCGGCTGTCAACTTACAAAGTTCGGAGTGCTTATTATTTGGCATATCTAAACTCCGTAAAGTGAATAATGGCTTTTATGCGATTTGGATATCCCCTAAACCAATCCTCTAATTCATAGTAATTTGCAAATCCGTCATTTTTTGCCAGCGTTTGTACGGGGAATCTGCAAAACGGATTTGACCCATCAGATTTTTTTATTATTTCTTCCACAGATACGATTTTCTTTACGCAAAACACTCTTTGTTTTGACCGATATGGCTTTCCGAGCCAATACGCCAGCGCGACTTCCTGCCCCTCGAACCTTTTCCAATATTCAAAATTCGCACGGATCGTGTGAATCTTGCCGGGGATCAGATCGTCGCCTGTTTTATTCACAAACCGGCGGTTAAACAGGATGCGTTTCATTTATTTTCTCCATTCAATTCGTCCAGCTTTTCCGCGATCTCACGGAGTTCGGCGGCGGTAAGGCCAAAATCTTTTTCGTCCAGCGCATAACTTAAGGTTTGGACATACTTACAGGCAGTGATATATCCATGCATATAATCATTTCCACGCTTTATACAACGGATAATTTCCTTACTGAAATTATCTTTAACAAACTTAATCATCTCTACTACTCCTTTCCCCGCAGAGCGCGGGCGCATTCTTTGGCAAATTCTAAATTACTCGCACAATCAAGCGAGCAGTAAGGGTCTTCATCTTTTATGCCCAAGCGTAGCCTCTTAATTTCCTTAGCCAGCCAATCGCGGGAATACTGCCAAGAATCAAGCCTATTACAAATTTCACCCCAATTAACATCGCTATATTTCATTTATTTTCTCCCTTCAGCTCGGCGAGTTTTTGGCACCAATACTCCTCTTCACATGTTGCCTCACATACGGAATAATCAAGATCAAAATCATACTCAAGGGAACATCTTTTCCAAAGAAGTTTTTCCACCGCCTTGATAACTGCTTTACTGTTAGATTGTTCGACGTAGTCGGCAAGCGCCCTCGCCAGATCAGGCCGAGTAAGTTCATCAAATTTCAACACGTACTTTTTATCTGGATTAGTCGCGCATTTATTCATCAAATTCTCGATATCGGTTAATAGTCTATTTCTAGTTTTCATGTTTCAACTCCTTCCCTATCTTCTTTTTTTAATAATTCCGCGATAAGCGGCGGTGCGGCGAATTTCCTTGCTAAGCTGGATATTCAGATTTTGCTTCTGGTCTCTTAACGACTCTATTTCTCTAAGCAAAGAGGTATAATTTTTGGCCACAATTTCTATGGCGTCGGCAATTCTCAGCATACAGCCTAAAGTTAGGCTACTGTTGTTATTGTAATTTTCATCTGTCCAACAACGTCTGCTTGCCTCTCTTAAATCCATAGTTAGTTCACCTCCACCATAAAATCCGTTATCGTGGATTCGTCGATGCCATTAGTATCAAAGCGGGCACGATGTAGCTTTTCTGGCTCATCGTAGTAATACATTTGTGGTGGTTTCCAACTGTAATAGTTTTCTCTGTCGAAGAATCTGACCACCCAGCCTTTAGCCCAATCGCTGTTTGCCCACACCAGACATTCCCACTTGGTCATCTGGCGTTTTTGCTTCTGGAGGTTACGCCAAAGATCAGAAAAATAATCAACCACTTCCTTTTTTCCACTAGACTCTTGACGAATGAAAGTTTCTCTGTCCCAGTAGATCGAACGGTAGCAGCTATCAACCAGCGTTTCTCCACTCAGCATCAGCCGGATAGCCTCTTTGGGGTCTAGGTATTTATTTTCCATGATTTTCTCTCCTTTTTTTGTTATTGCTAATCCAATCCGCCGGCGGCGCGATATAGTGGTCAAATTGTTTCGGTTGAGTTTCCCAGCCAGACAATCTTTTCTTATGTTGCTCCGCGCGGCGTTGCGCTCTGTTCGGTTTTATTATCTGTTCAGTCATGGTTTTGCTCCCTAAATTTATTTTTGCTACATAGCCTCGAATTCTTTTTGAAGTTTTGAAACCTTCTTTTCATAGAAAGATATGAGAGGCGGCAGAAGCTTTTTTGTGAAAAAATTCCGATTCTGCTGCCTCCAAAATCCAGTTGAACTCTATTAACTTCGGTAATTTTTCTGCGTTCATGGCTTCATCTCCTTTTTATTCCAACCAAACCCCTGCAATAAATAATCCGGCCGAGGTAAGCATGCTCAAAATGGCTAAAACTATCCCCAAGTTTTTTGGCCTTTTGTCAAAACTTGAATAGAGCCATACCTCCAACAAGACGGATAAAATCAAACCGAAAAACATAGCAATGATCCCCAGTGAAAAAAGTTTTTCCGATAAATTCATATGTGTGTGTTCTCCTTTACTCTTTTTTGAAAATAGACAAAACTAAACCAAGCAAATACGCAGCCATCGCTATCTGCCAAAAACTTAAGCCGAGGCCAAAAGCGGCAGAAACGCCCCAAATTATCAGGCAGAAACACAGCTCGCGCACCAAGGCAAATATGATCATTAAAAACAGCACCATGGTTTCCTTCTCCTTTCTTACCGATAAGCTCCCAGTTTTTGCTCGCACTCCATGATCAAGCGGGATTCTTTATCGCTGATCAGCCGGTTATAATATGCGTAGCCATGGATTGATCTGCTGAGCAGGCAACCCAGCACCAGAGAGGTCTTTGCCTCCGGCGTCATTTGCTTTTGCCGGAAAAATTTAAATAGTTTCATGACTATTTCTCCTTTTTAGTTATTCAATAATTTTTCTGCGTTTATAGCTTTACCTAGTTTTCATATGCCATTTTCAAATATTGTTGCCAGTATTCCGGCCAGGTGGCCTTGATTTTTGCGGTGTTGTCATCATCGGCATACGCTAAAGCAACACCGAGCTTCTTAACAAATTTGTCGCCGTGTGCATGCATGCTTTCAGAGACATAGACTTTCTCATCGTTTAACTCCATGGGTTTTCTCCTTTTGTTTCTTATTTTTTTGAGAGAGCCCGCACGGGGGCTCTGTTCACTCACTGCATAACTAAATTAAGCCGGAGTGTGGTTACTATGCACGCCAGCTTCTGCCGACGTATCCGCAGGTTCATCATGAGGGTAGCTGGCTGGCAGCGGTTCGCCGGCCATTTCCAGACATTTACCACCCCACATTTTGGCTTCCTGCAATTTAGTTATTACCAGAGATATTTCCCGTCCAATTTTCGGTTCTTTGAGGCTTTGGGCGTGTTTGACGGCTTTAGCGATCGATAGTCGTAAATCATGCAGGGAATTCTCCAGCGTTGTTGTGTCACTCATGTTTTTCACCCCCTTTCCGATTCATACAGATCTTTATATGGTCCAAAAAGGCCTTTGCAGTATTCACTTCACCCACGGATTGACCGCCTTCCGCGCCTCTCTGGCTGCCCGTCTTTCGGCAAATTCCTTGCTAATATCGCCGGTCCCAACATCGTACTCATCTGCCGCGATCTTCATGGCCAGTCCCCAGTTGTAGGAGCCCTTTACAGCTAGATCACGGGCATAGTCCGCCGCGGCTTGGATATTTTTCCGGGCTATCGTTTCCTGTTCTTTCCTAAAGGATTCAAGATGCGCGCGAATGTCCTCGGCGTAGACTCCATACTCGGTGGCAGATTCCTGGATAGCTTCTTTCCAGGAATATCCGTAGTTCCGGACAAGTAGGCCAGCGTGTCTCGCGGCGTCTGAAGTTTTATCCATGTCCTTGTCTCCTTTCCCTTTTAGTTATAGCGAGAGCTACCCCATAAAGTAGGGACTATTTTTTTTTTTCTGTTTGATGCCGCGTTAAAAGTCCGGGCAAAGTCTCTAAGCCCGGCGAAAAACACGTGGAGTACCTGCCGACTAAGCAAATATATGGGTCCTAGCTGTCTCCTGGCGGCCTCGCTACACCGCCTCCCATACACCAAACAGAAAAACTTTGCCCTACAGTGGCTAGCTCATTTGTATCCCGGATAAGCCCCGGCGCGGATGCAGTCTGTTTAGGCTAATGCCCGCGGTTTAACGCCTAGGTATTGGATTGAGGCGCGCGCTATTTGTATAGTTATTTGAATGTTTGAGGAAAATATTCATTGCTTGCGTCACCTCCGCAGTCTCCTGCGGAGCGATACCAAGCATCTCCGCAGGAGTGCCCCTCTTTAATAACGCAACCTTGCCAAATTGCAGTGCGACAATCCGGAATTTAAGCAGCTAAAATTCAGAGATTTTGACGCGGATCGAGACGGCCAAATCTCTCCTGAAGAATTTCATTTTACTTTGGCTTACAAATCTCAACTGGGAATCGAGAAAAAAGAGCTGCGAAAATTCGACTTTATCAATATTTATTTGCCGCAAAATTTAACTGACAAAAATTCTTTCGTTCAATTGTTGAAAGAAGCTCAAACTTATTATCCTGATGAAGAAGCTTCGCTGGCCGTTTTTGCGCAAGCCGATAAGAATTTGTTGGCCGCAACAGCACAGGATAGACGCGCGATGTTGTCGATCATATGGCTTTTTAATAGTCCCAATAGAACCATAACCGACAAAATTATCACCAAACTTAATGAATTATATGGCCAGATGTCGTCGCAAAACATTGAAAATATCTTTAAAGTAATGGATGCATTTCGTGAAAAAACGACACGTCACTCTATACTGTCCAATGCGGATTTAAAAGGGGATTTTTTATATCTATTAAATCTTTCACAACCATCCATATCCGCTATTAATTATCTTTTCCTGCGGAAATTTTGTTCCGCCGAGGATCTGGCAAAGACACCCGTGAGAGGAGAAGAAAAAACCGCTTTAGAAGCTTTATGGCAGAAATGTCAAAATCTAACCATCTCCAATCTAAATCCGCCGCCACCAGCTAAACCGTCACCAATTACATTTCCGGAACGTTTTGCCAGCGTCGCTGAACTACAAAAAATCGTGGATTTCCGCCAGCAGCCTCTGGATCCTGACCAAAAAATAGCCCTAGTTATTTTTAACAAAGACGATCCCAATGGCGCTTTTGAAATTAATAACATCACAGAATTAATTGCCAACGGGTATCAAGTTTGTTATTACGAAGTCGAGAGCGATCAAGAATTAGAAAACATTTTTGCTAACACCTACAATTGCAATACTCCTGACGGAGGAAAACAACGTCTCATTGATTTAATCTATCTGGGCGGACACGGCATGCTTAGTGGGATTTCTTTTTCTCTAGGCAACATTACTGGAAATACTGACCTTATTCAAATCATTAACACGTTGACTAAACAATTGTCTTTTCCGCCATTCTCTGAAGAGGAAATAAAACAACTCTATTTTAATGAAGCTAATCCTGAACTGCTGACCAAATTTAATACCTTTGTCCAACAACTGGACTCTAAAATGCTAGACATCACGGACAATGCTGAAATGCAAAAATGTAGTCGTTATTGTGCTCCCAAAAGCCCCGTTGTGGCGGCGGCCTGCGAAACCGGTCTGAACCAAGAATATATTCCCAATTTTGCCCATTCTCTAGCCAGAAATTTCACGGAACAAATAGTTTATGCACCGACCATAATAGCCTCTAGCAATAACACCAAGATGTTGTTTGATGAAAATCAAAACTTTAGCGGCATGCGTTATTCAGATAATCCTGAGGACACTTACATCGTCCAAAATTCTAATCTGCCGCCGATCTTGAACCCAGAAAACGCCGCCGCGTATATTCTTGATGAGAAAGCCGCGGCGCAATGCGTCCTGTATATGTCATCCACAGCCGTTTTGGAAAAGTTCGGCATAGAAATCAGCACTAAGGCTGGCGAAAAAAATCCACATAATTTAATCCATATAGAGAGTTCTAAACAAGCATATACAATTCATTACGCTTCAACAGAACAATCAGGCCGCAACAGTTTTAATTTAGGTGGACCGCTAGTGGATCATTTAGATATCGTGGAACTACCCAATGGATCAATAATAATTCAAGAAGTCAGCAAAATTCTTGGGCTTCCAATATCTGTAATTCATGTACTTTCCAACACTCCATAAATCAAATCGTACAGCCAATATCCCCGCATCACCCTTTTAACATAATTGCGGGTTTCCGTGTAGGCAATGCTTTCGACAAAAATGTCGATGTCAAAATTTTTCAAACCGCCGTGCTGGCGCAGCCAACGCGCTGCCGCCGTGGGGCCGGCGTTGTAAGCCGCCAGCGCCAGATATTGATTGCCGCCAAACTGCTCCAGCATTTGCCGCAAATAAACTGTGCCCAGCAAAATATTCAGATCCGGTCGGCGCAAAATCTCCGGCTCAAATCCGTCGGTCAAAATCTGTTCCTGGCGCATGACCTGCAAAGCCGTGGCCGGTATGAGCTGCATCAAGCCATAGGCGTTGGCTGGCGACAGCGCTTTTTCGTCAAAACGTGATTCTTCGCGGATCAGCGCGTATACGTAATTGGCCGGCAGTTTATTTTTCACGGCGTTGGCGCGGACCAGTCCGGCCTGCGCCTGCGGAAAACAGATCCGCCACAATTCCGGCGGCGCGAGCACAGTATGGTCATGAGTTCTTTCCGCGTCGGCCAAAACTCCGGCGCTTAAATTGATCGCGTCCAAATAACTGCCAGAGCGGTAAGCGGCATGCGCCAAATAGATGCGCAAAGCGGTGGAAATCCTCTCCTGTTTGTTGTGGTCGGTCAATAATCTCGCTTCGGCCAGAGCGTCAGCGTATTCGCCCAGCTTGACCAGCTCCAGCAAAGCGCGGTCAGTCTGCGGTTTGATGTCCGCAAGCTGCACATTATCGGAAGGTATAACCGGAGTTATACCAAGTTGTTGCGCGGCACGCCAGCCGTAAAAACGCGCCGGAAATTCCCGCGCGGCCTGTTGAAAAATCAACTCGGCGTCTTTGGCACGCCGCAATTTTTGATAACACTTGCCGGCCCAGTACAGCAGAGAATCCGCGTTGTCCGAATATCTATCCAGACCATAACCTTCCAGAAAAACCGCCGCGGCGCGCTGATAGTTTTTTTGCTGGAAATACACCGAGCCGACTTCCCAGACCGCATCGTCGGCATAACGCGAAGCCGGATAATCCCTGTACAGACGCTGATAATGACGCAGACTGTTTTCGCCGCGGGTGTACCGCGCCAAATTGTAAAGAGCCAGCGGCGCGTACTCCGCAGTCGGATATTTTTGGACAACCTCATTAAATCTCTGCAAAGCCAGCGTGGTCTGACGGGTGTGCAGAGCCAGTACACCCAGATAATAAACCGACCCGGCGCCCGCACGCGCCAGCAAAATCCGCCGCGCCCGGTCCGGCTCGGCACAGTATATGTAAGCACGCGCTTGATAATAGTAAACATCTTCCGGCAAATCATTCATTTGCTCATTGGCCGAAACAGCGTCCAGCAAACGCAGCGCTTCAGGATATTGGCTTTTGGCAAAAAGCTTGCCGACTTTTTTGTAGGCAGCCAGCGGGTGAATCTCCGGAGCTCGGTCCAGAGCCAGATAACAATCGTTCAGCAATTCCAAAGCCTCGTCGAGATAGGGAATATTTTCCTGCGTTATGTATCTCTCCAGTATCGCCGTGGCGCGCGCAGTCTGGCCAACTTGATAGGAAGCCAGCGCGCGGTAATAATCGCAGTACGACCGCAAATGTCGGCGGTTGGCGCCGACATAGCCAAACACGCGGTAAGCTTCGTCATAATGGCCGTCCTGCAAATATTTTTTAGCCTGCGCGTAATCAAGATTGGCGGCGTTCAACAGACCGCTCAAACACAAGCCCAGTAAAAAAACACGCAGCATAAACATAAGGGCCTAATTTTAACTTATTTTGGCAAAGCCTGCTTGTTTAAATTTAGAAATTTATTGTGCCTTTCGCATAAAAGGCGTTTAAGGAATAAGAATACTCAGGATTTTCGCGGTCAAAAAAATGCAGCCGCGTCAAATTGATGTCCACGATCATATTGTCAATAATGACATTGGAAATATCTTTGTTCAATTTAAAAGTCAGCGTGTTAGTCACTTTAATATCGTCGCGTTCGACCACCGTCGTCTGCACAAAGCCGCTCAAAGTGTTTAAGCTATCGTTTTGCTGCGGGTCGTTCGTGCCCTGGCCGATCGTGTAGAGATTTTCGTAACTGTAACTCAATTCACCAAAATCAAAATTGAGCGGCGTGTATTTGGCAGTCAATTTTTCCTCCGTACCGAGCCCCTGCTCAAAAATATTTTGCCGCCAGCCGTAGCGTATCGCCAGATCGGGCAGCGGTTTGTAAGTCGCGCCCACTTCATAAGAACGCGCGCTAATCTCGTCGTGAATATTGTTAAATGTCGGCGTGCGGCGGCCGGTCTGAATATTTTGCGCGATATGCCGGAAATACATAGAAGCGTCGAGCACCAGTTTCTGCCAGGGTGTGTAGTCGGCAGCAAGGCGGTTGGTGTCATCATAACGCAGCAGGCGGCCACGGTAGTCGCGGTCAATCAAAGTATTTTTGCCGATCACTTCGCCGCTGATGTCGAATTGTTTGTTGAAAACCCGATTAAAACCATAAGTCAGCCCCAGCCGCGTATTCGGCACATCGTAACGCACATTAACCTCATCAGTCTGGCCGTAAGAATAACGCGTGCCGGTATTGGTTCCGGTGTTGCGCCGGAATTCTTCCAGCATGGTCAAATAATGCGTGTTGGTAAACGAAGTAAAATAATTATAGTTCAAATTCATGCGGCTCGTGCCGCTGTCCAGATCGTCGCGGTTGACGCTGACTCGTCCGTCCTGATAAACGTTGCGCCGGTTAATGCGGCGTTGCGCTAAATCCATTTGCCAGGTGTAATTGATATTTTTCAAAAAAGAAAATTCGGTCAGCGCATAATTTAATTTCAGAGCCTGCGTATCCTCCGGCTCGACGCTTTCGACCACAGCCAGACCGTCATTGTACAAAGTTTCGCTCAAACGCTCGGCCATTTTGCTGTTGAAATCCAGATTTAAGGTCAGGCGGTCCAGCGGATTTAGCGCGTAACTTTGTAATAGTGTATCGTAATGATCCAACGAATAAGTGCGGCGCGTAGTACCGCTGGTCAAATCGCGCGCATTTTGATTAGTCCGGCGCGTGAACTCCACTTTATTGACGATCAAAAAATCCGCTGGCAAAAAACCGATATATTTGGTTGGATAAAAACGCGAAAATTTATAAACATTCTCCTGATATAGATCCGTGCGGTTATGGTTTTCCAGTAAACCGCGATTGTAACGGTCATCATAGCTGAAAGAAATAATATCGTAAGGCCGCAGCGTGCCATTGAAATTGTGCTGGCGCGTGATATTAGGCATTTGCTGATAAAGGTCTGTGGCAGCGCTGGCATAAGTGTTGTCATAGTGCAGATAAAACTCTTCGAAAAATTTACTGGAAAATTCCGGCGGACGGCGGAAAGAAAAATTGAAAACCTGTTTGCGGTCGTTGCCGATAGTTTTGGTGTTCGTCGCGGCCTGCTGCTCAGTGTGATAATCCGCACCGGCGTATTCAAAACTGCTGTCGATCGTCCAGGGATTGTAACGGACAAGTTCCGAATAAGCCTGCGATTCGTTGTAGCTAAAAATCGCTTTGTGCTGCTCGTCGATATTCCGCGCCAGCGAACTGGAAAAAGTCAAATCGTTCAGGGGCCGGAAAAAATTTGTCAACCGGGTATTACGGTTAAAAGTTTTTTCGGGGCTGTTTTTATCCAGCTCGTCGGTAAAAGACTCAGCGTTGCGCAGAAAAACTCCGGTGCGAAAAGCGTCAGGGCCGACATTTAAATCCATCTGATAATCCTGTTGTCGCGTGTCCACCAAATAACTCGCCGTGGTCAAGCTGGGCGCCGGTTCGTTGACGTCCGTGCGATTGTAGGCCAGCGCGATATTGTCATTAGTATTAAAACCATAGGCCGCACGGTAATTCTGATAAGTCGTGTTGCGAAAACGCTCCATAGTCGCATCGTCGTAAGTGCCGGCCAGCGTATCCTGTTGCTCGAGGCGCGAATACACAGTCAGTCTGTCCATGGGCTTGGAATTAATAATAATATTTTTGGCTTCGGTGCCGCGCGGATAATT
Source organism: Candidatus Margulisiibacteriota bacterium (assembly GCA_031267055.1). Taxonomy (GTDB): domain Bacteria; phylum Margulisbacteria; class Termititenacia; order Termititenacales; family Termititenacaceae; genus Termititenax. The sequence goes on from JAIRZV010000064.1 coordinate 10,782, forward strand.
CGCTGGCGCATTACCCACCGGATCGTATTTGGAATCCACAGTAACATAGCCGGCGGAAATATCCGTATTGCCCAGCCGCAGACGCAGGTCGACTTTGGCGGCTTTGGCTTTTTCGTCAAACTGCTCCTGCTCGCCAACTCCGTTGCTGTAATAACTAAAATCCACCCGCACTATATCGGCCGGCGACAAGGCCATGCCGGAATGAAAACGCAAAACTCCGCCGTTGTAAGCCAGCGTGTAGCTGTCGTTTTTAGTCTGGAGACGGTCGTTGATGTAAACTTTTTCGCTGTCTTCGACGATCTCTAAATTGTTCAAATTTGGATCTTTGTTCTTCAGTAAATTCAAAATGTTGATCTCTTGTCCGGCTCGACCATTGCCAGTAATCATAATCGATTCCTGCGCCGTGGCACGCTGATATTGCTTGTGGCTTTCGTTGTACTCCACATCGGCGCGCAGCCAGTCTGTTGGCGAGTAGGCAAATTTGGTGCCGTAAGTCTGATGCAAAACATCACCCGGGTCGGTGCTCTCAGCGTTGGAAATCTTGTAGGTCAGACGAAAATCATCGTCCGAACTGAAGCTTGAGTAAACATCATAGCCAGAATTCACATTGCCAGTAATGAAAGTAATAATGCCGCGCTGCCAAGCTTTAGCGTTAGCCGATACCACCGCTTTGCCGTCAGAGGCATGGGCGCCGACAATAAAATCCCAGCGCTCACCCATAATATAATCACGTCTGTATTCCAAAGGCACATAGAAAGGGTTATTTTTGCGGCGCACTTCTAAGACCATCGACTCATAAACGATCGGTTTGGCAAAGGAAGTTATCTCATCAAGAATTATCGTCGGTTGATTGTTACCTCGAAAATAAACCTGCGGCGCCTGCGAAGCCTGGCCTTGATCGAAAGAAATCTTGATGCGATTGGCAGCTATCTGTCCCCAAATAACAACTCGCCCATTAAATTCCGATTTTTCAGCTATGTCGACTTTAACACCATCCACTTGCACTTCACCAAATTTAGCGATCGGCAAATACTTGATCGAAATATCTATTACAGTAACATCAAGAGGGGTTATGCCATCAGTACTCACCCTAGTGTCAAACGAAACTCCTATATCTCCACCAGAAATCGTGTGCGACTCCAGACCCTCGCCTTCCGCGGACTTGGCCTGCTCCTGCACGTAATAACTGCTGATCGTGAACTGTTCTTTTTTCTGCAGCTCTGTCGGCATCAATGAATCAAAATAACGGTAATTGACCTGTATGGCGTCGACCGAATTGATGCGCCGCGGAAAACTAAGCGAACCGGTGCGCGGATCCAGAGTGTAGTCCACGCCTTCGATCATATTCAGATTATTGACCATGATCGCCGTACTGCCCGGCACCAGCAAACCGTGCGCCAAAGCGTACGGCCCCTGTGAGTCGCGGCCTTTGATGATTTCCTGCGCCGCGCGGGTCTGATTGTACACATACTCGACTTGCAAAGCATAAGTGTCCGCCGGCAGCGGCCGCAAAAAAGTCAGCAAACCAGTCGCGTAATTTAATTTATAATCCTGATTGGCGATCAGCTGTTCACCTTCAAAATAAACTTTTTCTGTAAAAGAAATCACCGGAAAATCCGCCAGCTGGATTTTTTCCAAAACTCCGGTCTCGACCGCCGCGTAGTCCACCGCAAAAGGAACTTTGCGCGCCGTTTCGTTTGCGGCGCCGTGATTGAAGATCAGATAAAAATTTTTCGCGCCGGCTGTTTCCTCGAGCAAGCGGCGGTCCAAAACAAATTGCCCGTCAGAGAGCCGTAATTCCTGCGCGTCATTTTGGAAATTAACCAATATTTTTTCGTGCAGGCCGTCATAAGTACGGAAAATAAAATGCAGTGTTTCATTTTGCGCAAATTTATCGCGCGTAAAATCAACTATGCCTTCCGGCAAAAGGACTTGATAACCGGCGGATACGCGGTCAATACAAAGCTCCGGTTTTTCCAAAAAAAGCCGATACTCTTGCCGCAAAGTATAGTCCGCAAATTCATAATCTACCGCCGTTTCCTGTTCGCCTTGCATCAGTGGCAAAGCCAAAGCCCAAGCGCCGTCCTCCGCCGGCTGCAAAGGAATGCGTTCATTAAGATAGCGCAGATAAACCGCCTGCTCCGCGCCGCGCTGTACCGCGACATTTAATTCGCCGTCCCGATAGGTAAAACTCGTCGCCGCGCGCAAAGCGTCCGGCGGCGCGGCCACCGGCTCATTGAGCGCCGGCTCGTATTGATACACCGCGTCCGCCGTGATAATGGTCGGCTCGGAACCGCGGTAAGCTTTGTAGCGGTGCTGTACGCCGCTCAAACGGATTTTTGAGGAAATCGGCAAAAAATCTTCGATCGGGTCTAAATACTCGTATGAACCCTCGATCTTGTCCAGCACGGAAAGGATTTTGTCAAAAACAACCTTGCCGTCAAAATAATCCACACGGTAATCGTTATCCGAAAGCTCGTTGCCGTTGAGGCGGATTTTGAGTGTGCCTTCCACGATATTGGTCTGGCCGAGGCTGTACTCGCGTTTGCCCGAACCCTGAAAAGAAAACTCGCGCTCATGCGAACGCTCCTCGCCGTAAATCGCCTCCAGCTCAAAATCCTTGTCCAGATAATCGGCGTGCAGGCCGTCGATACCTTTGCCCAGCGCGAACATGTCGCCGTTGACCAGAGCGGCGTCGTACTTGCCGAAATACACCGAAAATTTATCATACTCGACATAAATATCTGTTTCCTGTGGCAGGTCGGGGTCCTGAGTGATCTTGTAACGCACGTAAAGCTTTTCGTTGATCTGGCCTTCGAGATCGATCAAGCGGCGGTGACGCAAGCCGTCATACACTTTGACCGAAGCCGGCAGGCCTAAATATTCGGCGGTGTTTTGATATTTTTGCGGATCGCCGGACTGTTCCAAAGTGTTGAATTCCAATTCTTCGTAGCCGGAAATGTCCACCTGCGGATAAGCGCGGCCGGGCTGAAAAGCGGACTTGCCGCGTTTCATCGGGTCTTTGGCCGCCGCTGGCAGCAGCAGCAAGATCAACAAAATTGTCCAAAACTTCTTCACATAAACTCCAGCAGTATTTGATTTAAAACCAGACGTCCGCGGTTGGTCGCGCACAAATTATTATTCTGCCAGGCCAGTAATTCTTCGGAGACCAATTTTTGTGCGGCGGCTTTTTGGCGCGCGTCGAGAAAAGAGACGGGAATACCGCTGTTTTTGCGCAAGCCCATCAGGATTTTGTTAAAAGCTTTTTCCGGCTCTGTCTCGCGGTGAAAAATTTTGCAGAGATAATCCTGGAGATTACGCGTATTCGCCCAGCGCAAACCGCTGGCTTTGTCATAACTATGCGCGGCCAGACCCACGCCGAGATACGACTCGTCCGACCAATAGGCCAGATTGTGTTTGGACTCATAACCAGCCTGCGCGTAATTGGAAATCTCATACTGCGCGTAGCCGTTGTCCTCTAAAATTTTTTTCGTCTGCAAATACATTTCCACTCCTAATTCATTTTGCGCGATCTGCTCTGTAGCCAATGGCGTGCCATGTTCCACAGTCAGTTCGTAGCAGGAAATATGCCGCGGCTGAAAATCCAGCGCCGTCCGCAAATCCGCCACGCTTTGCTCCAGAGTCTGCCCGGGCAAATTGTTCAGCAGATCCACGCTGACATTGTCGAAAATTTCCCGCGCGCCCCGCAAAGCCTCGACCGCTTTTTCCCGCGAATGTACCCGTCCCAAATACCGCAAATATTCCAGCCGGAAAGACTGCACGCCCAGAGAAAGCCGGTTCACGCCCAGCGCTCGATAGGCCGCAAATTTTTCTTTCGCGTAAGTTTCCGGATTTGCTTCCAGCGTAAATTCCACGTCGTCCGCCACCACAAAAACTTTTTTCACACTAGCGATTATTCTGGTCAGCTGCCCGGCGGACAGCAAACTTGGCGTCCCCCCTCCGACATATATTGTCGATATTATATTATTATTATATTTATACCCATTATTTCCGGAAAAATACCCACCAATTTCACAACACAAGGCGTTGATGTAGGATTCAGGGACGGAAAAACCCCTCTGTCTCGCTACGCTCGACATCTCCCCTTGATTTAAGGGGAGACAATCTTGGTTTTCTAAATTCACGGGAAAGCTCACGAAATCACAGTAACGGCATTTTTGCAGGCAAAAAGGAATATGAATATATAAAGCCAGCAAAATTCTCCCCTTAATTCATTTTACCATGCAAGAAATGCTCTGCAAACAACGATAAGTGATATATAAACAGGGGGTGAAGTTATGGCAAATGTAAATCAGGTTACTTCCGGGAATCAAGTTTTAATGGAATCCGCAGTAGACAGCACTTTCAATAAAATGAAAAGCAAACTGGGGCTTTCCTTTAACACTTTGAGCCAAATTATGAACGATAATTTGAGCAGAAAGGCCTAAGTTTTTACATTTTCTTTTTGCCGAAGCTTTCCGTCAGGCTGGCGATGCCTTCCAGCGCGCGCAAAGCTTCGACCGGCAGGGCAAAAACCACCGTGTTGGACTGGTCAGAACTCAAATCATTGAGCGTGGCCAGCGTGCGCAAATGCAGCGCGCCCGGCGTGGCGCCCATGAGCGAAGCGGCTTTGGCTAGATTTTCCGAAGCCTCGACCTCGCCAGCGGCTTTGGTGATGACTGCGCGTTTTTCGCGCTCGGCTTCAGCGACTTTGGCGATGACGCGCTTCATTTCCTCGGACAAAGCAATATCTTTCAGCTCGACATTTTCGACTTTGATACCCCATGGGTCGGTCAGCTTGTCGATGATCGAACAAATTTCTCCGGAGACTTTTTCACGATCGGTCAGGAGTTCGTCCAGCGTCACCGAGCCGACAGTGTTGCGCATCGTGGTCTGTGCCAACTGGCTCACCGCGTAATAAAAATTCTCGACTTCAATAATCGCCTTGCTCGCGTCGAAAACTTTGTAATAAATCACGGCGTTGATTTTGATCGAAACATTGTCGCGCGTGATCGCGTCCTGCGGCGGCACATCAACGGCTTTGGTGCGAATGTCCACTTTGTCAAAAGACTGGATCACCGGCAGCACCAGCCGCCAACCCGGCTCCATGATTTTCGTAAACCGGCCAAAAGAAAAAAGTAGGCCGCGTTCGTATTGATTAACCTGTTTGATCGAAACCAAAACGATCGCCGCCAAAACCAAAATAAAAACTAAAACCCCGACCTGCATAGAAATCTCCTTTGCTGAATTGGTGCTGATATTATAACTTAAACAGAGCGGATATTATAGTGATTTATTCAATTGTTTTTTTGCCAAAATTATTTGGAATTACTCCTCAATCTTCAACATCGCCAAAAAAGCTTCCTGCGGGATGTCTACGGAGCAATAATAATTTCTCAAAATAACATCCCTTCTAAGACATGTTCTTCCTCTTTCAATCTATTCTTGGCAATATTGCAATAATCCGTTTCTTTTTCAAAACCGAGGTAGCTTCTATCTAATCTAAGAGCCGCCACTAAAGTTGTGCCGCTACCACAGAAAGGATCAAGCACCAACTGATTTTCCGTCGTCGCCAACTCAATCAGCAGTTCCATAAGCTTTAAAGGTTTTTGAGTGGTATGCAACCCAACATCTGAACGCTCCGCTTGAATATGAATAATATTATCCGGTTCTTGTACATACTTTTCTAAAATTTTTTCATTAAAAGCCCCCAAACTATGTTGTAAAATATTATCCGCCAGTGTTCCGCCAATCTTATACGGCTTAACAAACCAAAGTATCGGCTCAAATAAAGGACGCAGATTGCCGACTTTCCAACCATCCCATTTATTGGCAGATTGTAAATCTTGCCTACGCTCAAAAACCACACTAATTCGTTGCGCCCTGTGCGCGGCCCGGACCTTGTCCCAAGCCAGCATATCCTTGTAAGTAAAACCGCTGTCTTCAAACGCGCAAATACAACGATGTGCCAGCCGTCTGCCAGCAAAAACAAAGACATTTGCCCCTGGCTTTAGAACACGCAACCATTCGACAACCCAAGTTTTTACCCATTCATAATACTGCTTGGGAATAAATCTATCCGACTCCGACCAGCCATTTAACGGCTTGCCACGTTTTCTAAATACCTTGCCAGCTTTTTCCTGCGCTGGACTGGAACCAAGATAAGCATTATTAGTATTAGAGTGTAGAACATCCCACTCATCTATGCCAATGCCATAAGGAATATCACTCAAAATCAAATCAATCGAGTTATCCTCAACACCCTTAATCAATTCCCTTGAATCGCCTTGATAAATATTATTTGGCAAAATTAAAGACATTATCCAGCCTCCAACGAATCAATATATTTTTGGATTGCGGATATTTTTTCATTCAATTTTAAAGACAACAATAATTCTTTGATTGCACGCTCTTTCGTGTATTTCTTGATTTCAATTATCTTGGTTTGCCAATATTCTATTTCCAAATTTCCTCTAGCAATAATATTGTTTCTAAACTTGCTAAAATAAGTCCCAAGTTTTCTGTCGTCTAGACTTAAATATTTTCTTATAGCAATATCTTGTTTGGACAAAAAACAGTTATTTCTATCAATTATTTTGGTATTTTTCGCCAACCTAAAACTATAATTCCATAAATCAGAAAGATTTACCAACTTATTTTCTGAAATTTTACTTGCCAACAAAATAAAAAAATATTCCCATGAAAACAAAGAAATATTATCATTCAAAGCTTGACCATAAATCTGGCTCCTCACTTTAGGATATTGATAATATGGACATGTCAAAACAGCATAATCATTATCTCCGCGCCAATCCGCCAAAGATTTAACTTTAAAATCTTTCTGATTTTTAGCCGTTCGGCTTAATCTAAAAGACTTCGCCTCGCCAACCAGTGTATAACCATGAAATCTGCTTTTCGCTACAACATCAGCGCAATTCGCCCGTCCTGTATTGACAGAAGCGCTAAGTCCTAATTCCTGTAGGCATTTTGCCAAAACAATATCCGACACTTTGGCATATAATTTTTCTTCTGTAGAGTCATGGTCTATATTTTCAGGAATAGAGCCAATTGCCGCAACAATAGAAAGCAAGTCTTTTTTACTAAGAGAATATATTTTACGTTCTAAAATTTGCACAGATATTTCAAACGATCTTCGAGTTACCTCGTTTTTTATTTCCGCGCATAGTTCTAGAAAACTCATAACCGCATTATACCTGATTTTATAATAAAAAACCTTGCTATTCTTTACAAGTAACTATAAAATTTGTTAAACATAAAATAATAGGCAATAATTAATAGTTCAAGTACATAATTATATGGAGGAAAAATGACAGACTTACTACAAAACCAAATTGAAACAAAACGGAAAGAAATATCTCCAGACAAACAATATATGACCATAGGAGAATTAGCAAACTTATATAAAGATGAGGAGTTAATTATAAATCCAGATTTTCAAAGATATTTTAGATGGAACGTAGAACAAAAAACAAAGCTTATAGAATCCGTGTTATTAAATATCCCTCTCCCTCCAATATTCATATTTGAACGTAAAGACGGGAAATGGGAAGTTATTGACGGACTACAAAGATTAAGTTCTTTATTTGAATTCATGGGAATATTAAAAAACACCATAAAATTCAAACAAAAACATGTTACTCCACTAGTATTATGCGAAGCACCATATTTAACTGACTTAAACAAGAAACAATGGAACAATTTATCAGAAGCCCAACAACGATATATAAAAAGAGCTGGGTTTGATATAGTCAAATTAAAATTTGATAGCGCAGAATTTACGAAATATGAATTATTCCAGCGATTAAATAGAGGAGGAACTCCCTTAACTGAACAAGAAATACGTAATTGTATGATCATCATGGAAAACAAACAATTCTTACAATGGATGGAACATTTGGCTTTAAACAAAGATTTTGTAAATGTTTGCGCTAGAACTGATAGAGAACTTGATAGAAGAGAGGATTTAAGTCTTATTACAAGATATTTATGTTTAAAAAACGCCAATTTAGATCAACTTAAAAAAATAGATAGCGTGGAAGCTTTTTTAAACAAAGAAATTACAAGCTTAGCATCCAATAAATCTTTTAACATTAATGAAGAAGAAAAAATATTTAATCATATATTTAAAACATTAAACAACGCACTGGGTTCTAAAACTTTCAGAAAGCATTCCAAAAAAGAGGATACTTTTAAAGGGGGATTTTATCTATCGCTATATGATGTTGTTGTTTTTGCAATGACAAGACCTGCCATTAAATTAACAAACATTAAAGAAAAAATTATTAGCTTACAACACAATCCAATTTTTTCAAAACACTCTGGGGCGGGAAAAAGTACATCTCAACGCTGGCGGCATCTACTTGATTTAGGGTTGGAGATTTTTAATGTCAAAAAATCCTAAACAAGAACTTGTAGACGCTGTAGAAAATATTACATCCAAAGCTAAAAAAGATATTATGTCTTTCGATAATGTTAACAACTGGGCTAATGACAAACAAATGATCTTTCGTATGTATCTAGTAAATTTTTATGCTCATATTGAAGGATGTGTAAAAAATATTTCTCTCGAATATATACAATATCTTCACCAAATCGCTAAGTACAAACCTTATAAATTAATTACGCATTTTCATTATATAGTAAAGAATCAGTCTAATGCTAAATGGGTAAGATGGATGAAAAAATTAAGACCAAAACATTATAGAGACAAAGATATTAGCAAAACGTTAATAGATACTTTAAACAACTTAAATTATGAAATTCTAGAACAGATATTATTCATTTTGAACATACACGAAAATAATTACATTGATTTTAAAAATATTTTGGACGATTTAGTATCAAAAAGGCACGATATTGCCCATGGGAACATAAAAACATACAATAAATTTATTATAACAGAAGCGGAAATACTAAAATATAAAGAACTAGCCTTAAATCTAATTAACCAATTCAGTAATGATATTATATCCAGTATAGACAGTGTCATTATTGAAAACAGTAATACAAACAAAAAGTAGTGTAAACGGCTGTTTTTAGCTTGCCAAAACACTCGTTTTTTAAATACGACCGAAATCTTATTCCTCAATCTTCAGCATCGCCAAAAAAGCTTCCTGCGGGATGTCCACAGAGCCGACGGATTTCAAGCGTTTTTTGCCTTCTTTTTGTTTTTCAAGAAGTTTGCGTTTGCGCGTCACATCGCCACCGTAGCATTTGGCCGTGACGTCCTTGCGGTTGGCGCGAATCGTCTCGCGGGCGATAACTTTGCCGCCGATCGCCGCCTGTATGGGTATCTCGAACATGTGCCGGGGGATCAGCTCCTTGAGTTTTTCGCAGAGCTTGCGGCCGCGGGACTCCGCCGTGGAACGGTGAATGATAACCGCCAGCGCGTCCACCGGCTCGCCGTTGAGCAAAATATCCAGCTTGATCATGTCCGCTTCATGGAAACCTATAAATTCATAATCAAAAGAAGCATAGCCCTGCGAGACGGATTTTAATTTATTAAAAAAATCGGTGACGATCTCGATGAGCGGCAGTTCGTAATTTAGGCGCACGCGCGTCTTGTCCAGATACTCCATGTCACGGAAAATGCCGCGGCGTTTCTGGCACAGCTCCATGATCGCGCCAGTGTAGGTATTGGGCGTGATGATCACTGCTTTGACCAGCGGCTCACGAATGGCTTCGATGCTGGAGGCTGACGGCAGTTTGGCTGGAGAATCGATCAACACGATTTCTTGATCGGTCTTTACTACCTCCACCTCGACAGACGGCGTGGTCGCCAACAGATTGAGATTGTACTCGCGTTCCAACCGCTCCTGCACGATCTCCATATGCAACAAACCCAAAAAACCGCAGCGAAAACCAAAACCCAACGCGGTGGAAGTTTCCGGCTCGTATTGCAGCGCCGCGTCATTGAGTTTCATCTTGCCCAACGCCTCGCGCAAATCCTCAAACTGTTCGCCGTCCACCGGAAACAGTCCGCAAAAAACCATAGACTTGGCCGGCTGATAACCGGGCAGCGGCGCGGCGGCCGGAGCGGAAGCGTCGGTAATAGTGTCACCGACAGTCGCGTCCTCGATAGCCTTGATATTGGCAATGACATAGCCCACTTCACCGGTCGACAGTTCGTCCACCGGTTTGAGCGCCGGAGTTTTGACACCCAGCTCTAAAATTTCATGTTCCTTGCCGGTCTGCATCGTGCGCATTATCATGCCTTTGCGGATTACGCCTTCTTTGACGCGGATCTGCGCCACCACACCGCGGTATTCGTCAAAATAAGAATCGAAAATCAGCGCCTGCAAAGGCTGATTATTGTTCTGCGGACAGGGTATGCGCCGCACTATCGCTTCCAAAATTTCCTGTATGCCGATGCCTTCTTTGGCCGAAGCCAAAATGCACTCATCTGGGTCTATGCCCAGCACGTCCAGCAATTCTTCCTGCGCCATATTTACATCGGCGGCCGGCAGATCGATCTTGTTGATCACCGGAATTATTTTCAAGCCCAGCTCGCGCGCCAGACCGACATTGGCCAGCGTCTGCGCCTCAATGCCTTGCGAAGCATCCACGACCAGCAGCGCGCCCTCGCAGGCGGCCAGTGAACGCGAGACCTCATAGCTGAAATCCACATGGCCGGGTGTGTCGATGAGATTCAGCTCATAAGTCCGGCCGTCCTGCACCGTGTAGCTCAAACGCGCGTTATTGAGCTTGATCGTAATGCCGCGCTCGCGCTCAATGTCCATGGAATCCAAAAGTTGGGCGCGCATTTCCCGCGCGGACACCGCACCGGTCAGCTCCAGCAAGCGGTCGGCCAGCGTGGATTTGCCGTGATCGATATGCGCGATGATCGAGAAATTGCGGATGAGGTCTATCTGCATACAGCGGAAATCTTAACATTTTGTCCGGTGTTATCACAGCGGAAAAATCATGCCTGCCAAATAACTTCGTAAGTGTTTATTCTATTACTCAATTTGTACATAAAAGTCGCAAGTATCAAAATCCACGAAAACATTTTTGTCTTTCGGCAATTGCGGATACTTGGCGAATATTTCATTCCACCACTGCCGTTGCAAATTCATGGCCTCAGCTTTCGCATTGAGAGCCGCGTTCACGAATACCTGCACCTGCTCCGGTGTAACTCCTTGCTGTAAAGCCGTCGGCCGCGCCGCCTGCTCCGCCACATTCACGCGGTTGTTTATCAATATCAAACTCTCTACTTCATCTCTCGTCGCTTTGATATTCAGATCCTCTCTCTTTGGATGCACCTTCCCGCAGATCGGGCACACCTCCTGTTTCGTTTCTTTTACTTCCTCGTTCTTTGTTTCTTTTGTCATAATTCTTTCCTCCTTTTCTTTATTTGGTGTTCCTTATGTCCGGCAAATACCTTTGCCCGCGCGAACACGGCATAGCACTGTAGGTTACGTTCGCGCTTTGGCAAAGTATTTGCCAGACTAAACGACTATCTTTATCTACATTCCCTACAAGACAGTTTATCTGTATGTTAAGTATGGCAAATATTTTGCCGCGCCCAATTACTTTTCCATTCTCACTATGTCACCATTTCGAACATGCCCATTGCAGAGCGAATATTTTGCCGTAAGCGCGTCTGGCTCGAACTTAACAAGGCTACGAAGTAGCCGACGTTAAGTGAGAGTCCACCACGCGCGGCGGTAAAGATATTCGCTCTGCAATATATCTGCTACGCTCACAAAATAACATTTCCATTATCGTCAAAACTTTTTGTGCCCTCTAACTTGTCATACTCCTCCCAATATCTCCGGCTCCACTTGCTCTGCAGCTTGTGCACCTCGCAGATATTCGTCTGCCGGTAAAACTCCCCCTTCTCCGCGAATGCTCCCCCTATACACCATGCACACGCGCTCTCTACAGGACATTCTATGCACTTTTCGGGTGAGATTTTCTTTCTCGTCTGCTGCCGCACCATCTCGAATCGTTCCTTATGGTTGAGGCCATTCCAGACATCGCCTACATAAAAATCTAACTTCCTGCTATGCATCGTATTCGGGCTGAATCTGAAACACGGGTATATTTTGCCGTTTATACTCAGGCACGGCATTGATCCTGACCCACACCACCCCTTCTCCGGATCCTTTAGCGGTCCGCCTATCCCGAACCCCTTATCGAACATACTGACATGCAGGTCATGGCGGTGCTCAAGTATGTAGGTTATGGACTTCTCCATTTCTGTATCCAATAGGTTAAGATCGTCCTGCGTCAAGCGCATATCCTCAAAGATAAAATTTATATTTATATGCTTTAGTCTCATTTCTTCATGCAGGAATTTTATAGACTTAGCCAGATATGGTATAGTATCCTTATTACACGTAGCTTTAGTCGCTACACTATCTACCCCGTGCCACTCTAAATACCAATCCCACCATTTCTGTATATCTTTCATTGTGCCCGAGCCGTCTTTATGTATACGGTTTTTGTCATGAATCTCAGGACAACCGTCTACAGATACGCCTATACTGAGATTATCCTTATACTTCAGCATAAAGTCCCTTACTTTCGGGTCTTCAAACAATGTTCCATTACTGGATATACTCGCTCTCCACCGGTATGCCCATTTGTGTTTCATCGATATAGCTTTATACTGATAATATTGGAGTATCCTATCCAGCAGTTCCGGCACCATAAGCGCATCCCCGCCGATAAAGTCTATAATTAACCCCTGCTTCAATATCCACTCGCTATCCGTACCTTTAGCATTTATCGGGTCTTCATCCTCTAATATCACATCGATGAACTTTTGCGCGTATTCAAATGGCAGATCCCCAGGCTTTTTATCCACTTCATAGCAGTATTTACAACGCAGGTTACAATCTTCTGTAACTTGGAATGTAATGTTTAGCCCTTCATAGTTCTTAATCGCCGGTATCATCTCTTAAATCTCTCCCGCCTTAATTGATACTTTCTTTTTCACGAGCAAAAAAGAAAGTATCCAAAGAAAATGCCCGCAGGGCTCAGCCAGTCGCCACATGGCGACTGACACTTCCTCGCCTGCATAGAAAAACAGGCTCGGTCGCAAATCGCCCTGTGACCGACAGCGGCCTCAAGCCGCCAAGGAAATGTCAGTGTCCAATCAGGACACTGACCACCCGCAATTGGCCATGACTTCTTAATCGCAAAAGCTCTGGCTTAACAACTTATAATTTTCCTGTTCGCTTCCAGCGTACAACACTGTCGATTTCTCAAATTTCCTCGTTCTACAGGCCATACGCTTTTGCTGCTTTCTGTAGACACAATTCATTGTCCTATTAAGTTCAAACCAAAATGCGTTTACGGCAAAATATTCGCTCTGCAAAATACTTACCAAACACAAATCCAATATTTTCCCCCGCTAGTTCAGTCCGGCAAATACTTTGCCAAAGCGCGAACGTAACCTTCAGTGCTATGCCGTGTTCGCGCGGGCAAAGATATTTGCCGAACTGAACGCGAAAACCAACGGCATAGGATTCGTTGCATGCAACGCATCTACGATTCACTTATAAACAACTCTTGCGTATTAAAATCCACCTGCAAAGCCGTCTGCTCTACTCCGTATTTACCGGCCAGATCCCGCCAGAAATAGTCTTGCAAATACTCCGTATCGGCATACGCAAATAGCGCCTCGCGGAAATATTTATCGACTGCTTGAGCTGGAGCGTATGGCGGCACGGCATTCGGGCACATAGCCTGCCGGGCGCAGGCCGCTTTATTGACTGCTATTTCTAAACTGCGTATGTCGTCACGGGTTAGCCTGGCGAGGATTTTCATATCTATGTCCCTGCCGCTTGATTGGCCAGATTGCCGGGGCTTGTCCGGTTGGCGGGATCTGTCCCGTAACGGCTGGTGTGTGCGCAACCACTGAAACAACCGCTGACACAGCCGTCATAGCAGTTATTCCGGCAATTGGTATTACAACTGATATCGCAGGCCGCGTTGCAGGTCTGTGAGCAGCCTACCGCGCAGCTGACCCCGCAGCCCATAGCGCAGGCGCCACCGCATTGACTGGCACAACCATCACCACAAGTGGACGCGCATTTCTGTCCACAGCCAATCGTGCAAGCTTCTCCGCAGGCAGCATAGCAGGCTAGACCGCAAACATTCGCGCACCCCTCGCCGCAAGTAGTCTGGCATTTAGCGCCGCAGTATCCCGTACAATTCGTGCCGCAACCTACCGCACAATTCCCGCCACATTTGCTGTCACAATTACTGCCGCAGGTTTCTTTGCATTTGGCACCGCAGGCATCTGCACAAATTGATCCACAGTCGGCCGCACAACCCTTGCCGCAGTCAAACCTACACCCATCGTTGCAGTTATCACAGTTGTCGCCGCAATTCGAACCGCACTCGGCGGAGCAGCCACCGGTACAACCACCGCAATTATCCTTACATGCATTACTGCAACCACCAGTGTCACACTTACCACGACAGCCACCAGTACAGCTATCACAACCAGTGTTGCAGTTACTCCCACACTTAGAATTACAGGTATCTTTACATCCCTGCCTACAATCACCAGTACACATATCACACCCCGATACTGCGCCACTCGTGCACTGACTACCACAACCGCTAACACAGCCGTTGGTACAGCCAGTTGTACAATGTCCTCCATTGCTGCACGCCTTATTACAATTATTACCACACCCAGTACAACTATTAGTACAGCCCGCGTAACTGCAATCACCCACACAGCCATATTTACACGCTGTATAACAGTTTTCGGTACACGTGTTACTGCAGGTTTGAGCAGAACAAATCTCACCGCAGAAAGTTGCACAATATACACCACAGCCAGACATGCACATTGATCCACAATCGTCTGTACAGACCGCGCCACAATCAGCGGTGCAAGCGCCACCGCATCCTGTATCACAGCCATGTCCACAGTCTTGTTTGCAGGCCGCGCCGCAAGTACTGGATGCGCAGACAAAATGGCAAGTCTGCTTACAATCATAACCACAGCTGCTATCACAGTTATCACCGCAACTACCCGCGCATTTCTGTCCGCATCCATCACCGCAAGCCCATCCGCAGGCAGTCTCACAGGTAATGCCGCAAACATCCGCGCATCCCTCGCCACAAGTCTTTGCACATTTCACGCCGCAATCGCTGGAGCACGTCGCCGCGCCGCAGCTTGCTGTACAGTCCGCCACACAGCCCTCGCCGCAACTTCTCCCGCATGTCGATGTGCATCCGCCGTAACATCTCGCATTATTCAGGCTGTCATCCACCACTTGCCGCACTTCCTCTAAATGCTGTGCTTTGAGTTTAGTGCCAATACTAATAGCGCCACCAGTCCAGGGAAAAGTATCGTTGCCGCTATAATTGACCAAGCCCTGCGTGGCCGCCCGCAAACCGTCAAGCTGTTTCGCTTCCATTTTGGATCTGTTAGCTATAACTGTATCCGGCGCTTGCCCCACACCTGCGCTTTTCACAGCTTCTATATATGGTCTTAATTCTTCCGCCGTCGGTATCATTGATAAAAGCGGTTGACCCGCTGCTGCGAGAGCTACATTCTCGACATGTTTTTCAGCCATGTATTTAGTTTTATACGCTAAAACATCAGGGTGCTGGTTAATGACATCGCGTTTAGCTATTTCGGTCTTGAGATTTTCTATTGTTTGATTGAAATCCGCCGCGTAGGCTTCATGGCCGGATAGATAATTTTGTCTGACAGCCAGCGCCGCATCGGTTGTCGGTGTTGTGCCGGTCGCTGTCTCACTGTCCGGCAACTTATATTTGTAGCGCGCCATAAACATACCCCCTTGTTTGTTATATCAGCAAATAGCTAATGCTAATATTATAGTGTCTATTTGCCAATAGTCAAGTCATTGGCTATAAGTATATATATAATTCCATGGGCTTAAAGCAAATATTCATTGCCAATCTGCGTAAAATTCGGAGAGCGGCCGGCCTGTCCCAAATGCAGCTGGCTTTTCACTGCAACACCGCGCCCAGCTATATCGGTGAGATCGAGATCGGTCGTCGTTTCCCGTCTATAGAGATGATCGAAAAAATCGCCGTGGCCTTGCAAATACAGCCGCAGCTACTTTTTGCCGACCAGCCGCGTGTGCCGCATTATCAAATGGCGCGGGATTTTTCGTTTTTGCCGGAAACGCTCAAAAAAGATTTACTCAAAAAAGTGACCTCGGCCATGCAAAAAGTTTTGCAAAAATATTAGTGAATTAGCGCAGGGTTTCTAATTTAATTTGTAGGCCAGCCCCAGTTCCTCGTCCTGCGGCACACCGGCTTTGTACACACAATCAAAACAACCCTGACAAAAACCAAAATCCTTCAGGCCGATAGCTTCACGCATGGCCGCGATCGACAAATAACCGAGCGTGTCCGCGCCAAGTTTGCGGCAGATCTCCGGCACGGAATAATTGGCGGCGATGAGTTCGGATTTGAGCGGCGTGTCAATACCGTAATAACACGGGCTGACGCTGGGCGGCGCTGAAACGCGGAAATGCACTTCGCGCGCGCCGTGGTCGCGCAACAGCCTGACCAGTTTGGCCGAAGTCGTGCCGCGCACAATAGAATCATCCAGCAAAACAACCCGCCGTCCGTTCAGCACTTCCGGCAGAGGATTGAGCTTGAGCCGCACACCCAGCTCGCGCATACTTTGCGACGGATTGATAAATGTGCGCCCAACATAACGGTTTTTGATCAAGCCGGCCTCGTAAGGAATCCCCGACGCTTTGGCAAAACCGACCGCCGCTGGTATGCCGGAGTCCGGCACCGGTATCACCACATCGGCTTCGACAGGATGCTCCCGATACAGCAACTCGCCGAATTTCTCGCGAATCTTGTAAACATTGCGTCCTTCGATATAAGAATCCGGACGGGCAAAATAAATATATTCAAAAACGCACAGCGCCGAGGGTTTCGTGTCGTCATATATAATAGAAGAAGTCGACTCGGCGGTCAGCGTGACGATCTCGCCTTTGCGGACTTCGCGCACGAGCGCCGCGCCGGTAATATCCAGCGCGCAGGATTCCGAAGCCAGCACATAACCGCCGTCATTGGCCAGCGCGCCAAAACACAACGGGCGAATACCGTAAGGATCGCGCATACCTATAATTTGGCCGCGGGTCAGCACCACTAGCGAAAACGCGCCTTTGAGTTTGGGCGCGATAGCGGCCAGAGCAGCCGCGGCATCGCCTTTGTAATTTTTGGCCAGCAGCCAGCCGATGATCTCCGAGTCCGAAGACATTTGTAGCTCGACGCCGCTGGCTTCCAGTTCGGCACGCAATTCCGCCGCGTTGACCAGATTGCCATTGTGCGCCAGCAAAGCGGTTTCCCCGCCGGAGAGCGGCACCACGATCGGCTGAGCGTTTTTGATCTGCGACGCGCCGGTCGTCGAATAACGCACATGACCGATCGCCTGCCGTCCCGGCAAACTCTGAATAATATTTTCCGTGAAAACCTGCGGCACCAGCCCCATGCCTTTGTGATAATGCACCGCGCCTTTGTCGTCGAGTGTCGCGATGCCGGCAGATTCCTGCCCGCGATGCTGCAAAGAATACAGGCCAAAATAAGCCAGTTTACTGGCCTCACATTGTCCGCCGATAATCCCGAATACGCCACACATATTATTTCTCGCTCAAAAGTTTTGGTATCGCGTTGTAATATTTATCCGCCATTTTAGCCACAGACAGGTCGATCAATTTTTCGCCGTCCACAGTCACGCTAAAATTTTCGGCCTGCACTTTGCCGACCGACTGCGCATGCACATTATGTTTAGCCACCAATTTTTGCAAAACAGAGAGTTTGTCAGGAACGACGCTTACAATAGCCCGCGCCTGCGTCTCCGCAAAAAGCAAAGCGTCCAGCCGCAATTTGCCGGACATGAGTTGCACTTCCGCGCCCCGGCCGGAAACAACAGCCGACTCCGCCAGCGCGACGAGCAGTCCGCCTTCCGACAGATCATGCGCGCTGTGCAGCACACCCTGCTCAATACTGTCGATCAAAAATTCCTGCAAGGCTTTTTCCTGACGCAGGTCGATGTGCGGCGGCAGGCCGGCTTCCATATCGTGCTGCAGTTTGAGGTACTCCGTACCGCCGATCGCGTTGCGTGTCCAGCCGATCTGGAAAATCAAATCGCCGGCATTTTGAAACTGCATGGTGATCCGCGGCGTGTCCGGCTCGATAACACCAGTCAGACCGATCACCGGTGTCGGGTAAATCGGACCGAGCGAGGATTCGTTGTACATGCTGACATTGCCGGAAATTATCGGCGCGTCAAAAGCGCGGCAGGCGTCGGCAATACCCTGACAGACGCGGCGCATACTCCAAAAATTTTCCGGCTTTTCGGGATTGGCGAAATTCAAACAATCTGTGGCGCCGAGCGGCCGTGCGCCCACGCAGGCCAGATTGCGGGCGGCCTCAGCCACGGCCGCGGCTCCGCCGGTGTAAGGATCGAGATAGGTATAGCGCGCGTTGCAATCCGTGGTCAGGGCGATCTTTTTGTCCGAACCTTTCAGGCGGAGCACGGCGGCGTCCGCCGCCCCCGGCGCCACTACTGTATTGGTCTGTACCATATGATCGTACTGTTCGTAAACGCAACGCTTGCTGGCGATATTCGGCACGGCGAGCAAAGCCAGTAATGTTTCTTCCGCTTTGGCTTTGGACAGATCCGGCAAAGTTTCGATCTTTACTTTCTGCACTTCTTTTAAATAATACGGTTCGGCTTCCGCGCATTCATACACCGGAGCGTCGTCGGCCAGCGAGCGCGCCGACACTTCGGCTACTATTTCATTTTGAAAAATACAGCGCAGTTTGTCGCCTTTGACAATCTCGCCGATCTCCACCGCGTGCAGTCCCCAGCGGCTGAAAATATCATAAGCGGTTTGCTCGCGGCCTTTTTCGACGATCACGACCATGCGTTCTTGCGACTCGGACAGCAGCATTTCATAAGGCGTCATATTTTTTTCACGCTGCGGCACTTTGTCCAGATAGAGGTCGATGCCGGAGCCGGAGCGGCTGGCCATTTCACTGGTGGAAGAAGTCAGCCCCGCCGCGCCCATGTCCTGCATACCGATCACAATTCCGGTTTTCACCAATTCCAGACAGGCTTCCAGCAAAACTTTTTCCTTGAAAGGATCGCCGACCTGCACCGACGAACGTTTTTCTTCCGTCTCTTTGGAAATTTCGACCGAAGCAAAAGTCGCGCCGTGAATGCCGTCGCGCCCTGTGTCCGCGCCGACGTACAGCACTTTATTACCCAAGCCTGCCGCTTTGCCGCGCACGATCGGCCCGTACAATTCATCGACCGGCTCACTGCCGGATTGCACCACGCCTACGCACATCGCGTTAACCAAAATATTTGTGCCGTAAGAATCCGAGAAATAAATTTCGCCGCCGACCGTCGGCACGCCGATACAGTTGCCGTAGCCAGCAATGCCGCCCACCACGCCGTTGAAAAGATAATTCATGCGGGGATTGTCCGGCCCGATACTGCCAAAACGTAGCGAATTGAGCGACGCGATCGGCCGCGCGCCCATCGTGAACACGTCGCGGATAATGCCGCCCACGCCAGTCGCCGCGCCCTGATACGGCTCGACCGCCGAAGGATGATTGTGCGACTCGATCTTAAAACTCAAAGCCAGACCGCCGCCGATGTCCACAATACCGGCATTTTCACC
>JAIRZV010000136.1 GCA_031267055.1 Candidatus Margulisiibacteriota bacterium
ATTTTTACCGGCGCGGCCGCGGATTTGCAAAAAACCGTCAATGCCCAGCCGGCGATTTTGACGGTTTCTATAGCGATGCTGGCGGCCAAAAATGTGTTGCCGGATATGGCCGCCGGTCATTCACTGGGCGAATATTCCGCGCTGGTCTGTGCCGGTGCGCTGGATTTCCGTGAAGCAGTCGGTCTGGTACGTTTTCGCGGCGAGTGTATGGAACGCGCTGTGCCCGATGGCGCTGGCGGCATGGCGGCCGTGCTCGGGCTGGCCGACGAGATTATCGAACAAGTTTTGGCCAGATCTGTCGGAGTGGAAATCGCTAATTACAATTGTCCCGGGCAGACGGTGATTTCCGGCGCAAGCGCGGCTCTGCAAAAAGTGTGTGCGGAGCTGACCACTGCCGGAGCCAAGCGCGTCATACCTCTGGCAGTCAGCGGGCCATTTCATTCCGGTATGATGCAGTCTGCCGCCGAGGAGTATAAACAAAGACTGAACGCCGCGCGGATCAGCGAGCCGAAAATTCCGGTGATTGCCAATGTGACGGCGGATTACACACCGAATGCCGCCGTTATCAGAGATTTATTGTATCGTCAAGTATTTTCCCCTGTACGCTGGACGCAATCTGTGCGTAAAATGTCTACAGACGGAGTGAGTGTTTTTACCGAAATCGGTCCGGGCAAAGTCTTGACCAACTTGGTCAAAAAAATAATTCCGGCGAATTAAGGAGGCGTTCATGGGCGAATTTGAGAATAAAGTAGTTATTGTCACCGGCTCGGCGCGGGGTATCGGCAAAGAGATCGCCGCGGCTTTTGTGGCCGCAGGCGCCAAAGTCGTGATCTCAGATGTGAATGCTGAGGCTTGCGCGGCGACCGCCCAAGAATTTGGCGTGCAGGCTATCGCGGTGCCGGCTAATGTGACCGTAAAAGCCGAAGTGGAAAATCTGGTCAATCAAACCAAAGAAAAACTCGGCTCCGTGGATATTCTGGTAAATAATGCCGGCGTAACCCGCGACGGTTTATTCGTGCGGATGAAAGAGGAAGACTGGGATTTGGTTTTGAATATCAACCTCAAAGGCACATTTCTCATGTCACAGGCCGCCGCGCCAGTCATGATGAAACAGCGTTCCGGCAAGATCGTGAATATCGCGTCGGTGTCCGGTCTTTTTGGCAATTTCGGACAGGCTAATTACGCTTCCTCCAAAGGCGGCATTGTGGCGCTGACCAAAGTGATGGCACGTGAACTCGCGCCGCGCAATGTCAATGTCAACGCGGTGGCGCCGGGTTTTATTGTCACAGCCATGACGGACAAATTGGCCGATGACATCAAGGAAAATATCAACAAGCAAATTCCTTTTGGCCGTATGGGGCAGGTTAAGGACATCGCCGATGCGGTGCTGTTCTTGGCTTCGGAAAAAGCTTCGTATATTACCGGCCAGACTATCGCGGTGTGCGGCGGTCTGACCATGCAGTCTTAAGCGAGCGTTGACATAATCAGGCGGCTGTTTTTAAATAATCAGCGGCGTGAAAAATAATTTTTTTAGAAGGAGGGGGTGAACTGTATGGCGACAGAACAAGAAATATTTGAAAAAGTGCAAAAGGTAGTTGCCGACCAATTGGGACGCAGCCCTAGTGAGGTGACTAAAGAAGCTTCTTTTATTGACGACCTTGGCGCGGATTCTCTGGACACAGTGGAATTGGTCATGGCGCTGGAAGAAGAATTTGACACGGAGATACCGGACGAGGACGCGGAAAAACTGAAAACAGTGGGCAACGCGGTGTCTTACATTTTGCAACATTCCGGCAAATAATTTTGCCGCGCTTATAACAAGGGGCGGTTTTTACTGCCCCTATTTTTTGAAGGTAAGATTAAAAATAAAATGAAATTAAAAGAACTTAAAATCGGAAAATTCAAAGCCAGAATTCCCATTGTGCAGGGCGGCATGTCCGTTAAAAATTCTTTGTCGCCTCTGGCGGCGGCGGTTTCCAATGCTGGCGGCATCGGGGTAATCGGCGCTTCGGCTATCGATAACAACGCGCTGCGGCTGGATATTCAAAACTGCCGCAGGCTGACCGCGGCGACTAAGGGTATAGTGGCGGTTAATATTATGTACGCGATTCGATGGTTTGCAGAGACGGTCAAGCTCTGTATTGATGAAGGCGTGGATCTGATCTTTCAGGGCGCTGGCTTTTCCCGCGAGATTTATAAAATGGTGGAAGGCACCAATACGGAAGTTGTTTCGATCGTTTCTTCGGCCAAAGCGGGGCTGATGGCCGAGCGGCTGGGCGCGTCGGCGGTGGTCGTCGAGGGCGCGGAAGCCGGTGGGCATTTGGGCACAGACCGCTCTATTGATGAGATTTTTCCGGAGGTGCGCGCGGCTGTGCAGTCTATACCAGTGCTGGCGGCCGGCGGCATTACCGATGGTTACGACATCGCCAAATATTTAAAAATGGGCGCAGACGGTGTGCAAATCGCCAGCCGTTTTGTCTGCTCCGACGAATGTTCCGCGCCGCTGGCTTTTAAACAAATGTATTTGAACTGCCGCAAAGAGGATATTGTCACCATGTACAGTCCGGTCGGTTATCCAGGGCGCGCGATACGCAATGCGCTGATCAACAAAATCGAAGACGGCACAGTGGAATTTCCGGGCTGCAAAAATCAGTGCTTGAAGCGCTGTTCTTACAAATATTGCATATCCGACCGCCTGCTCAAAGCAATGGCTGGCGATGTGGAGGGCGGATTGGTTTTCTCCGGTGCTAATGCTTGGAAAATCAAGGAAATTTTACCGGCCGCTAAAATTATTGAAAACATGGTGCGTGAAGCGGAAAGCGTTCCAGAATAGGGGTTGAGAAAATGACCAAACGGGTGGTAATTACCGGCGTGGGGACTATCAATGCCCTGGGAAACAGCGTGGCGGAATTTTGGCCGCGTCTGCTGGCTGGCGAAACCGGCATTGCCAAGATCACCACTTTTGACGTGTCAGCTTTTAAAGCGCAAATTGCCGCGTCGGTCAAAAATTTCAACATTGATAACTGGGGTGTAGATAAAAAAGAAAGCAAACGCATGTCGCGTTTTATTCAGTTTGCGGTGGCCGCTTCTCTGGATGCGGTGCGGGACAGCGGTTTTGACATCAAGAGCGACCCGGAAGAAGTTGGTGTGATTGTCAGCAGCGGCATCGGCGGTCTGGAAATCATCGAAGAGGCGCAGCGAGTTTTGCTGGACAAAGGCCCGGCGAAAATTTCGCCTTTTGTGGTGCCGATGATGATCGCGGATTCCGCTGCCGGTGCGGTGTCTATTCAGACCGGCGCCAAAGGCGTGAATATGGCGATAGTTACGGCCTGCGCGTCCGGCACACATTCGGTCGGCGAGGCTTTTGAATGGATCAAGCGTGGACAGGCCAAAGCGGCGCTGGCTGGCGGCGCGGAAGCCTGTATTACGCCGGTGTGTTTGGGCGGTTTTTGCGCGGCGCGCGCGCTGTGCTCCGACTCCAATGACACTCCGCAAAAAGCCTGTCGTCCTTTTGACGCCAGCCGCGCCGGATTTGTCATGGGTGAAGGCGCTGGAGTTTTATTCCTCGAAGAAATGGAAAGCGCGCTGCTGCGCGGCGCCAAAATTTACGCCGAAGTAGTTGGCTACGGCGCGACCGGCGATGCTTATCACATCACTTCGCCGGCTCCGGCGGGTGAGGGCGCCATGCGTGCGATCAAGATGGCTTTGCGTGAAGCCGGCCTGCAGCCGGAAGACATTGATTATATTAACGCCCACGGCACGTCTACGGAATTGAACGACAAATTTGAGACGCAAGCCATCGCTGGCATTTTCGGTGCGGACACCAAAGTCAATATTTCTTCGACCAAGGGCGCGCTGGGACATTGTTTGGGCGCGGCCGGCGGTTTGGAAGCGGTCATTTTGGCCAAGACTGTGGAAACCGATCAACTGCCGCCGACTTTGAATTATCAAACGCCGGACCCAGAGTTTCCGCAGCTTAATTTCACGCCGAACAAATCTGTGCAACGAACAGTCCGCGCCGCGATGTCCAGTTCTTTTGGTTTCGGCGGTCACAACGCGATAGTTGTTTTTAAGAAATTTCAGAAATAAATTGTGAATATTGTTCTCGTCGAGCCGGAAATTCCGCCGAATACCGGAAATATTTCCCGTCTCTGCGCCGGCGCGAATGTTATCTTGCACTTGGTTAAGCCGCTGGGTTTTGACATCTCCGATCGCGAAGTGCGGCGCGCCGGATTGGATTATTGGGACAAAGTAAAAATTATTGTCTGGGATAGTCTGGCGGATTTCTTGACCCAAAATAAAGACAAACGACTTTTCTTTTTCTCGACCAAAGCCAAAAAATTATATACGGAAATAAAATATCAACCGGATGATTATTTGATTTTTGGCAAAGAAACTAAAGGTCTGCCGGAAGATTTGCTCCGACAAAACCCAGACCACGCCGCGACGATACCCATGGATTTAAATAATATCCGTTCTATAAATTTGTCCAATGCGGTGGCGATCGTGCTGTATGAGGCGTTGAGACAACAAAATTTCCCGCTCTGATCAGCGGCGTTTATTCTTTTTCGTCCGAACTTTTTTTCGGCGAACTGTATTTTTGGCCAAAACCGGCGCGTGATTTTGTAAAATTTTTTGTAATTCCAATGGTTTGGCGTTCTCGGCCGTGGGTGAATTATACGATGTGGCGTATTTGTGAAAATATTCTTTGTGTTGATTGTAATAATAGATTAAATAAAACAAACAAGCGGCTTGTATGGCCAGCAGGCACAAAACCAGTTTGTTAAAAAGATAAACAAAGGGCGGATAATTCA
>JAIRZV010000047.1 GCA_031267055.1 Candidatus Margulisiibacteriota bacterium
ACCAAAAAACACAACAATTTGAGTTTGCAAAAAGGCCCTCTATATATTTATGACAACAAAGAAAAACCGCGCATTGCCCAGAGCCGGCGCATCGGCCTGTCCGCCGGTCAGGAGCTGGAGTTACGGTTTTTTATTCAGGGGAATAAGTTTGTGTCAAAGTAATTTAAAAAAACGTGTCAATATCCTTTTCCTCTCGCAAAAATATCAACAACAACAATCTCTTTTTCCTTAACATCAAAAATCACTCGATAATCTCCGACACGCAAGCGGTATAACTTTCTATATTCGCCTTGTAAAGCTTTAATATTTGGCAGATTATTACTAAAATCTTTTAGTAGTTCCATTTTTCGTTTAATTAAAGTTTTGTATGGTTCGGAAATTTTCTTAAAAGACTTAACTGCTCTGTCTTGAATACGCAGTTGGTACATTAGAGATTGGCCTTAATTGTGTCCCAGACAAACATTTTGCCGGGTTTTTTGCGGTACTGCTCGATCGCCGCCCGCTCGTCCGGATACGGATATTCACTATCCACATTTTTCATAAAATTAAGATAACTAACAAAAGCAATAACCTGCTCACCTGCCGAGTCAGGCAACTGGGTCAAATATTTTTCTATAGTTTTTATTTTAGTCTTTTGCATAATTATTCTCCTAAAAAATTAGGTTTTTATTATACCACACCTATTTTGCCCAATACGGTCAAACCCTGCCCTCAAAAATCAACAACAAAATTCACCAGCCGCCAGTCGCGGCTTGGTATTATTTTTTGGGCAATGAATATCCCAAAAAATATCGATGCATTTCGGATGTATATTTTGTCGATAAGTGGATAATTACTTTTGTGTATGTTTATAAGCGGAAGATGTTAAACGGTAAAAATAGTTATTTTAGCGCGGCAAATATCTTTACCCGCGCGAACACGGCATAGCACTGAAGGTTACGTTCGCTTCGGGCAAAATATTTGCCGCGCTAAATAGGATAAGTTTTTGAGAGCGAATATTTTGCCGTAAGCGCGTCTGGCTCGAACTTAACAAGGCTACAAAGTAGCCGACGTTAAGTGAGAGGCCACCACGCGCGGTGGCAAAGATATTCGCTCGACGAATGAGCGTTGAACGATTTTTGTGAAAAAGCAAAAAACGGAGTTTTATATGAAAAAAGTTTTAAATTTAATTGCTGCTATTGCCCCCCCCCAGTTTTTGGCGTAGGTACGCTGAAAACGTAGAATTTCTCCTCTCTCTATTTTCTTCCGATGAATATCGAATGTTGAACGCCGCTTTTGCGGTCGGTCGCTGGCTCGGTTAGCCAGCGACACTTCCTCCGCGGCTTGCGACTGCGAGCGGCCTCAAGCCGCCGCAGAAGTTTCCGTGGCTAACAAAGCCACGGATGGCCGCTGTCGGTCGTTTGAGGTTTGGTGTTTAAAAAAAATTAGGGGGAAGTTATGAGACAACTTTATACTGACGTCAGCGCACTGCAAAACACAAACCATACCCTGGCCAAAACCAATACTAATGAAGTTGCGGGTTTCAATCGCAAGGCTGCGGTAGAGATTGACGGACAAGAATTTACAATCAATTTCAATGACAGAATGAACGAAGGAAATAAAATTAAAATCGACGCTGGAACTGGCGCTGAATATGTCACGCTCGGCAGTTATGATGAAAACAAGAATGGTTTTAATTTTGAATACGAGCACGGCGGCAATACTTATTCCTGCATATTAAAATATGATGACCAAAACGGCTGGCAGGTGGAGATCGGCGAGGTAAAAAGTGAATATCAAGAAAATTCCGCTGAAGCAGATCGAGAAACAGCAGGATTTAGAGCAGAACAACAACCCATAGCGCGAGGATTTGCGCCAACTCCATTAACTATGGCTACTGCTTCTTTTAATATTCCATATCAGCCACCAGTACCAGTGCAGATAATTCAAATTGACCTCGCAGAACTAGACGAGCCGCCTGAACTGAAATCTGCCGAACCTTTAACTTCTGAAACGGTGGAAGAAATACTAGAAGAAAACGACGTAGACACAGAAAAATTAGATATCGAGGTGGACGAGCAAGAAACTATTATTACCGGAAGCGCCAGAGATGTGGAAAACTCAGGACTGACTCAAGCGCTGGAAGAAAATAATATTGACGCTGAAGTTGAGACAACGGGGATTATTAACAGAACAACTGAAGTTACGATTCCGAATGAAGAGATTATTAAATTGGCTGATGATCCTGAAGTTGCTGATCCGCCAGTAGAAAATATCAATCCTGCACAGCGAACTGAACCACAGGCCGCGCAAACAACCCAGCGAGTTACAGATGGACAAGTAACATCATCACAACGGTCGATTAATATTAGCGTTGCTGGAACATTTGGCGGCACACAACCTGTATCTGGAAGCACATCTGAGATGAGAGTATTTAATTGGAAAGAAGAGAGCATTGGCAGGGATGTTGTATTGGAAATGAAAGATGATCCTGAGCGCGGTTATGAAATTTTTACGACGGCAATTAGTAGGTCTAAAAACAATACTAAAGATATTGACAGCATTGTCTCTGCTGTTTCTGCCGCGTTGAGGGAAGCTGCAAGTCACTATGAGACAGATGTATACGAAAGCTGGAATATAGACACGGGTGAAATAGCATCCTCTCCGCAAGAAACATTTAAATTATGGCTTAGCGCCGAAGGCGAAGTGTCCAATACTATTTGCGGAACAATACACGGGACTGTTATGCAGGCTCTTAATGACTGCGGGATTGAGGCGGCGGTAGTTAATACAGTAACTGGTGACGCTAATGCCATGCACTATACGCTTATGTATAAAGTTGGTGAAGGACAATATATCTTTAATAACTATGGCAATTCTGTCAGCGTTGCGGCGCCTAATGTATTGGAAGCTATAAAATCCGTGCAAAAAAATAATCAAACCGGCGACCACAGCGACGGATTTGTGAGCATCTGCAATACTCAGGGCAATATGACGGAGTATGCGCTGACCGATATTGCTGTGTTTGGTTCAGAAGTGGATAAATACAGCGGTATAATGAAAAGCCTTAGCGCTGAAGAACAGCGGCGCGCCAGAGGGTTGTACATTTCCGCTGACGGCAATGTGACACAAGAAGAATTTGCGGCTAAATTGGGCTATACCTGGAATACCAAAAACGGAGATATTAGCCTGGACATTGGAGCGCAAAAAAATGGTGATAGCAATATGGCCAATGAAAGCCAGAGTTTTGGTCTGAAGCTAAACGCTTTTAGTCAATACGAAACAAGCTTGGGCAGATTGGGTCTTGAAAGAACAGTTATCGCGTCAAATACAAATCTAACCACAGGTGGTGGTGACAATACTTACAATCATAACATTATTACCGCCGCTTTCAGCGGGCGAACATTCTTTGATATAGATTTCTTTAATAATACTGCCGGTCGTTTAACTTTCAGAACTCAGGCTGAAGCCAATATAGCGGCAGGAATAGTGTCATCAAATGATGAAGACATGGCGGGAGTAAACGGCGGTATGGCCGATGTAGGACTTAATCTTGGCGGCGGTCTGAATTATACAAATACAATCGGCAGATTGATTTTTGCGGCGGATGTCGGCGCCAGAGGGCTGTTAAATTATAACCGTACTTTTGTTAACTCAAGTATTTTTGAGCTCAAATTCGATAATACGGGTTATCAGGTGGCAGGTGGCCTGTCGATCGGGAGCAGTAATCAGCAGGGATTCGTTTGGAATGTCGGGGCAAATACCGCGTATATGCGGGATGCCAATCAATCACGATTTTCAGCGGCTGGAGAGTTGAATTTGGGTTGGCTTAATCCTACGGGAACATCTATTAACGGCACGTTGGGTGCGGAGTATAGAGAACGAAATATATCTGGAATGTTTAATGAAACCATTTATCAAGATTTAGTTCTCAGCGCTGGCGTTGACGTGACACTAAAGGATAGTGTGACACTTTTTGCCAATGCTTCACAAAAAGTTAATCTTTTAGTTGATCAGGCTTTTGAACTTTCTCCAGAGGTTACATTAGGTATAAAACTCAGACCGAAATGGTAGAGGTCTTCGGTGGCCATGGGGAGTTAGTTTAGCGCTTTCGTTCAACACCCCACCAGTCTGCCGCTTACGCGCCAGCCAGCCTCCCCTTATTTAAGGGGAGGCGGATAAAAATTTGCTATAAGCAAATTTTTAGCGGTGGGGTGTTTCGCTGTAGGCGAAACGTTAAGAAACTGTCATGAGTAGAGTGTTTGGTCTGCCAAAGTAGTAAACGTCATTACTTTAGTTTTATTTTCAGCCATTCCGCCGTTTTTTTAGCGTTCAGATTTAAAATATTTTCTTTTTTAATGCCCTGCGCCAGCGCGATCTCCATAGCACGGGATACTTCGCCGACCCGCGTGGCGACATGCGCGTCGGAATTGATGACGACCGGCATGTTGCGTTCTTTTAAGATGCGCATGATTTCCAGACAATTATTGTACGAGCCATGCCGCGCGATCGTAAAAGACGCGTTGTTGATCTCCACTATTTTGCCGTATTCCTGCGCGGCGGCGATCACTGTTTCATAATCCAGCGCAAAGATCGGATTTTCGATGTGGCCGAGAATGTCCACGTGGTGATTGGCTATAACTTTTAAATACATTTCCGTGTTTTGTTTTTTGGTCAGATTTTCCGGTGTGGTTACGGCGTGCGCTGACGCGACCACCACGTCCAGCGCGGCCAGCATTTCCGGCTCCAGGTCTAATTTGCCGTTTTGAGAAATGATATTCACTTCCGCGCCACGCAACAAACGCACGCCGCGCAAATATTCCGGCAAGGCGCGCAGATTGTAAAAAAAATACTCATGCGCGCCGCCCGGCATTTTCGGCGCGTGGTCGGTGATGGCTAAAATTTTCAAGCCGCGCCGTCTGGCCGCTAAAGCCATTTCGTCTATCGTGGAGTAAGCGTGTCCACTGCCGATACTGTGCGTGTGTAAATCTGCCCGTATTTTCATCTGAGGGGTTATGGGTTACTGCGCTTCAGCCAGTTTATTCAAAATCTCATCGGGAACATCCGCGTTGTGGCTGACTTTTTGCACATCGTCCACTTCCTCGATTTTTTCCACGAGATTGAGAATCTTACCGGCGGTGTTTTCCTCGCTGACCGCGATAGTGTTGTCGGCGATGAGCGTGATCTCCGCGTTGTCTATAGGCAGACCGGCGACCTCCGCGGCCTTGACACATTTGTCAAAATCCGCCGGCTCGCAGGTTACTTCAATGGCGTCGCCGTAATCCTTGATGTCTTCCGCACCGGCGTCGAGTAAAGTTTCCATGAGTTTGTCTTCGGTTACTTTGCCGGAGTCAAATTCCAAAAGACCTTTTTTGTGGAACATAAAACTGACCGAACCCGGCGTGCCCAGATTGCCGCCATTTTTTTCCAGCGTGGAGCGCACCAGAGAAGCGGTACGGTTGCGGTTGTCGGTCTGGCACTCGATGAGCATGGCCACGCCGCCCGGCGCATAACCTTCGTAAGTGACACTTTCGATGCCGCCTTCTTTGCCGGCGCCGCGCTCGATCGCGCGTTTGATATTGTCATTGGGCATGTTGACTTTTTTGGCCTGCTCGATCGCCATGCGCAGACGGGAATTCAGCGCGGGATCAGCGTTGCCGCCATCTTTGATCGCGGTGATGATGTCCATCGCCGCTTTGGAAAACGCTTTGCCTTTGACCGCGTCAGCTTTGCCTTTGGTGTATTTGATCTTGCTCCATTTATTATGTCCGGACATGCTGCCTCCATTAAGAATTTTTAAGAGGATTCATTATGCAACGAATTACGCCGTCAGGCAAGGCGCGTTTTACGGGACAGAAACTTCTTCCGCTGTCCGGCGGGCGACAGCCGGATCGAGATCTTCCGGTTTGAGACCCAGCAGATCAGCGATAGCCTGGCGCAGAGCCAGCGGCAGTTTAAATCCCGCCAATTCCTCGCG
>JAIRZV010000101.1 GCA_031267055.1 Candidatus Margulisiibacteriota bacterium
GGCAAAGCGGTGTTCAAATTTGCCGTGCAGATCATGGGCGAGGCGACCGAGCAGGTTATACACAAAGCCGGTTTTACCGCTAAAGATATTGATTTTTTTGTGCCGCATCAAGCCAATACACGCATTATTGACGCGGCGATGAAGCGGCTCGATCTCGCGCCGGAAAAAGTTATCGTCAATATTCAAAAATACGGCAATACTTCCAGCGCGTCCATACCACTGGCGCTCGACGAAGCCTATCGCGCCGGCAAAATAAAAAAAGGCGCTTTGCTCGCCTCCTGCGGTTTCGGCGCGGGCTTGAGTTGGACAGCGAATGTCCTGCGCTGGAGTAAGTGAATTCGGTTTGTTTGGCCGAAAACTTTAAGCCACTTTTATTATATACACCACTGTATAGTAACTCGGCAAAGTGGCAATGGTGAGCGCTGTGCCGGAACCGGTATTGTCCGTCGAGCCGGAAAAAGTGCCGCCGGTAATACTACCGCTGATAGTACCGCCGGAAATAGTCACGTTGCTGCTATTAACAGTGTGCGAGTGTGAGCCGCCTTCTCCCATTGTGCTGGAAATAGTGTGCGAGTGCGCTGCGGCATCGGATATAGTGCCAGAGACAGTATGCGTATGTGCTTCGGCACTGTCTATTGTGATGCCTGTTGTATTTGATGAAGAGCTATGACCCGAACCGCTATACAATGCTCCACTATCGCTACTGCCTGAATCGGAGGATGTTCTAGCTACATTATGAGAGTGCCCTGGATCAGTAAGGGTATGAGTGTGACCTCCAGCTGCAGCCGCAGCGCCATTGGAGAGTGTATGCGAATGTGAGCCGGCATCTGCCGCGGTGCAGCTGAGTGTATGCGAGTGCGCGGCGGCATTGTCCACCGTAAGGCCGCCTATGGTCAGTCCGGATACAGATAATGTGCCCGCGCCGTGGCTGTGTACGGGGAGATTAGCGGCGGCTATGCTTACGGAGCGGCTGTCCGCACCGGCTGTCGTGCCGGAACTGGCCGCGCCGCGCAAGAATTTGTCCACCAAATTTGGAACGGTTATCCCGTTAACAGCCGTTCCGTTGCACAGTGTCCAGATCGCTTTGTTGTCTGCAGTTCTGGCGCTGGTCAATCTGGTGTACTCACTGCCGCTAAATTGCAAAATCGCCCCTATCGGAAAAAAAGTCAGATTGTTAATGTCGGACGCCAGCAGCGGCTGGCCTGTTGCTATAGTCATAAAAATGTCCCCCTTTGTTACTAGATATATAGTGTCTAGACTTATTTACTCTAGATATATTGTATTATAATTTTTAAACTTGTCAAGCATGGAAAATGTTTTGACCAAAAAAATCGCTCAAAATTTGCGCAAGATCAGAATTCAAAAAGGATTGAGTCAGGAACAAGTGGCGGAAATGTCCAATATGCATTGGACTTATTACAGCCGCATTGAGCGGGCTTTGCACAAAGACATTTCCGTGCGCCGCTTGAAAAACATTACAGACGCTTTTGGCGTGACGCTTGATGATGTTGTTTATGGTTAATTTCTTGACAGATTATTATGCCGAAGATCGTTCGGCTTTGCTCAAACATTTGCTCTCACTAAGCCATTACGCGACTTTTATAATGTATATGACCGTATAGTAGGTTGGCACGGTGTTGACGTTGAATGCAGTGCCTGATCCGGATGTGGCTGTTGAGCCGTTAATGCTACCTCCAGTAATACTGCCCGAAACGTCATGTTCGTGCGCGCCGCCCATGAACGCTTTGCTGTCAGAAGAGAAACCATGCTCGTGGGCGCCGTCGTTATTTATTGAAATACCTGTTTTGTCAGAGCTAGTGTCTCTAGATTGTCCAACCATATGATAAGTTCTATAGTCCTTACTGCCAGATTCTATACTTTGATTAAAAGAACTAATGGTATGTTTATGTCCGGGATCAGTGATTCCATGCGTGTGAGTGCCTGCGGAAACTGTTTTGCCACTTAATATATGCTCGTGCGCGCCGTTGGAACTGGCTTTTAAGTTAGACAGACTCAGCCCAGATAAAGACAACCCTGTCGCCTCATGGCTGTGTGACGGCAAATTGGTTGTTTGCAAAATTATGCTTCGGCTGTCCGCACCGCCTTCGGCACCGGAACTATCCGCGCCGCGCAGGAATTTATCTGTCAAATCTGGTATGGCCACATCCTCGGCATGATTGGCGGTATTGCAGATTTTCCAGATGGTTTTAAATTCTGCACTGGTTGCACTCCATGCTGTGGTGCTGAAAGTTAAGATCGTGCCTTTCGGAAAAAAAGTCAGATCAAGAATATCACTCGCCAACATTGATTGACCTGTTGCTATAGTCATAAAAATACCCCCTTTAGATTTGTTGTCTTATTTTAGCACATACTTTACTTATAAGCAAGCTATCTTATAAGTAAGTATTTATATAAAGTTTGATTTCTAAAATAACAAAAAGGATAACAAAACACATGCATGACATCGAACAACTCAAAATTCACATCGGTCAGCGGCTCAAAGCCCTGCGTCTAAAAAAAGGACTGACCATCGAAGTGCTGACCGGACTGCTGGACATTGCTTTGCCCAATTATTTGTATCTGGAAAAAGGCGCGCGCGGTGCACCCAAGCTGGAAACTCTCTGCAAACTGGCGGATTTTTATGCGGTGCCGCTGGATTATTTTTTTAAGGATTATGCGCCGGAAAACAGACTGTCCGCGCGGCAAACTCCTCTCGAGAGGAAACTGCTGGCCGAGTTTCGCAAATTAAAGCCTGTCAAAAAAAACCTGACCATCCAGGTAGTCCGCGGTTTTCAATCTCTGCGGACTTCTTAACCCGGAGCGATTTGTTAAACATTTGAAAATCCCGCCAACGGCTATCTCTTGCGGTAAGTGTAACCTTTGCGCGCTTTTTTGCGGCCGTATTTTTTGGTTTCTTTGACACGCGAATCGCGGGTGATCAGACCTTCGTCTTTTAATCTCTTTTTCAAAGCCGCATTGCTGACTACGATAGCTTTGGCGATAGCATGCGCCAGCGCGCCGGCCTGACCAAATTTACCGCCCCCGTGCAGATTGGCCAAAACATCATATTGATTTTCTAATTCAGCCACCTGAAAAGGCCGGTTGACCTGCAACGCCACTCCGGCGCGCTTGCCGAAATAACCGGCCAGATCTTGTTTATCGTTGATCACATATTTGCCACTGCCCGGCCGCAACACGACGCGCGCCGTAGCGTTTTTGCGTTTGCCGTAAGCCAGATACTGAATGCCTTTGGCGTAAATCTCCGCCGGATCTTTGGCGGCGGGCTTTTTCACAACCGGCGCTTCGTGCTCGGCTTTCTTGACTGTCTTCACGACTTTCGTTTTACTTTCGGACATTCATTGCTCCTTCTTATATTTCTAGCTGCACGGGCTGCTGGGCCAGATGCTCATGCTCCGCGCCTTTGAAAACTTTGCATTTGGTCAACTGCTTATTGGCCAGACGACTTTTCGGCAACATGCCACCCACCGCCGCCAGAATCACTTTGCGCGAATCTTTTTGCATTTGTTTGGCCAGCGTGGTACTTTTCAGGCCACCCGGAAAACCGGAATAGCGGTGATATTCTTTGCTCTGCGCCTTGTTGCCGGTCACCACGACCTTGTCAGAATTAACAATGACCACAAAATCCCCGCCGTCCACATTGGGCGTGAAAGTCGGCTTATTTTTGCCGCGCAAAATCTTGGTCACCGTGGTCGCCAAACGGCCGAGCGTTTTACCCTCGGCGTTAATAAGATACCATTTGCGGTCAACTGTTTCTTTTTTCAAATTAAAAGATTTTTTAAACTGCAACATGCTCAAACTTTCTCCTTACAATTTCTCTCTGTCATATTTCACATCAGACAAAACCAGTCCAGCCGCGGGAGCTGTGGCTGTTCTTAATTTACTGCGCTGTCCCGACCGCATTATTTCACGCAAATCGCGCGGCGTCATTTTTTTCAAACCCACCTCAACCAGCGCCGCGACAATATTCCGCACCATGTGGTACAAAAAACCATCGGCTTGTATCCTATATGTCAATAACAATCCGTCAACTTTATTTTTCGCGCCCGGCCAGCGGTAAACCCGCCGTGCGGTTATTTCCGACACTGTCACGCGCCGGACTTTGTTTTTCACCACACTGCCTGCCGCGCAAAACGCCGCAAAATCATGCTCTCCGCGCAACAACCGCGCCGCACGACGCATCAGTTGCCGGTTTAGTTTTCGCCGCGCATCAATATACCAAACTTTGTCCTGCAAATACAGCAACGGCGCGCGACCGTAATAAATATTGTACAGGTACTCGCGGTTCGCGGCGTCGTAACGCGGATTAAATTCCGGTTTTACATAACGCGCTTCGTTCACGCGAATATCCGGCGGCAACAAGCTGTTCAAAGCCTTTAAGACTTTGTCCGGCTGTATCTGCCTGTCGACCAGCGCGGACACCGTCTGTCTCAGAGCGTGCACTCCACTGTCTGTCCGTCCCGCAAAAATCGTTTTGACTTTTGCGCCGGCAAATAAACTCCGCAACGCCTTATCTAAATGTTCCTGTATAGTTATACCATTTTTTTGTATCTGCGAGCCGGCATA
>JAIRZV010000112.1 GCA_031267055.1 Candidatus Margulisiibacteriota bacterium
TTGGCGATGACGGCCTTGATGCCAGCGGCGGCCAGAGCGATCGGCGCGTGTTCGCGCGAAGAGCCACAGCCAAAATTATTCCGCGCGACAATGATCTGATAAGCGCATTTATTTTCCGCATCGAGGAACGCGCCGTATTTGGGATCCAGATCGCGCATGGCGTTCCGCGCCAGAACCGCCGGCTCCATAGTCGTCAGATAGCGTGCCGGAATTATCTGATCGGTGTCAATGTTGTCACCGACCACAAATGTTTTACCTTTGATAATGTTTACCATAATACACTTCCATATTTTATAGTGCAGTAAATATCTTTGCCGCTGTGCGTCATTGTCTATCCGTAATGTATCCCACTATCGCGGATTTAGCGGCAGTTAGCGGCGAGGCGAGATAAACTTTGGAATCCACATGCCCCATGCGGCCGCGAAAATTGCGGTTGGTCGTGGAGACAGCTACTTCGCCGGCCGCTAAAATACCACCGTGATAACCCAGACAGGCATTGCAGCCAGCCGAGACCAGCACGCCGCCCGCCTCCATAAAAATATCGTACAAACCGTCTTTGATAATCCGCCTCTGTATCTCGGTGGTCGCTGGCACGATCAGTAAACGCACGCCTGCGGCTTTTTTTTGGCCTTTGAGTATCTTGGCCGCCGCGACAAAATCCTCATACTTACCGCCCGTGCAAGAGCCGATATACACCTGCGTGACTTTCACATCCGCGCAATCCTTAGCCGGCGCGACATTGGACGGCAAATAAGGTTTGGCCACCAGCGGGACTAAATTTTCAGCCTGATAAGTCAATGTTTTAGCATAATGCGCGTCCGCGTCGGAATACACCGGCTCAAATTTTTCTTTAGTGCGAGCCTGGACAAACTCAATAGTTTTTTGGTCAGGCGCAATAATGCCGGATTTCGCGCCGCATTCGATCGCCATATTGGTCAAAGTCATACGCTCGTCGATAGACAAACTTTTGATAGTCGAGCCGGTCCATTCCATCGCCATATACAGCGCGCCGTCCACGCCCAGATCGCCAATGACGCGCAAAACCAAATCTTTGGCCATAACGCCGTCCGGCAAACAGCCGTTGACTTCTATTTTTACGGTCTCCGGCACGCGAAACCAGAGTTTGCCGATGGCGAAAACATTACCCAGCTCGGTCGAGCCGATGCCGGTGGAAAACGCGCCCAGACTGCCGTGCTGACAGGTATGCGAATCCGCGCCCACGATGACCTGTCCGGGCCGCACAAAACCGCGGTACGACAGCATAGTGTGGCAAACGCCGTAATCGCCGGTCTCCACGCCGTAAACATTTTTGATCTTTTTCGCGGCGGCAAAATCCAGCAGTTTCCTGACCAGCATGGCGGTCTGAATATCTTTATTCGGCACACCGTGATCGGGCAGGACAATGATTTTCTCCGAATCCCAGACTTTGCCGCCAAAATCTTTTTCCACAATATCAATGGCCAGATCAGAAGTAACGTCGTGCGCCAGCGCGATATCGACTTTGGCAAAAACGACTTCGCCGGGTTTCACTGTTTCTTTACCGGCGGCGCGCGCCAGGATTTTTTCGGTGATGGTCAGACCCATAAACGTAACCTCATTCGCTCAAATAATCCGCTTATTATAAGAGAAAACAAAAAAGATGTAAAATAAACCTATGAGCAGGCTATTTATCACCGCCGATATTCACGGACTTTATGCGGTCTGGCAAAAACTGCTAAGTAAACTGCAGCCAGAGGACACACTGGTCATTGCCGGCGATTTTTTTGGCAATCGGTATCCCCAGCCCAACAATCCCGATTATCAACCGGAAAATCTGCGGCAAGAATTTCAAGATTTAGCAAACCAAAAATATTTTGTTTACGGCAACTGCGACCGGCCGGAGTTTTTCCCCGCGCAAAAATACACGCTGTCTTTTGTTTATGAAAATAAAAAAATCCTGCTGTATCACGGCGACAGCGCTGTGCCCGCCGGAGATCACGACATTATTATCACCGGCCATTCGCATATCGCCGCAATCGAAGCGTACGGCCAGAAACTTTATATTAACCCCGGCTCGCCTTTCCGGCCGCGCAAGGGCAGACCGAGTCATGCCATTTATCAGCACGGCCAAGCGGAGATACTGGAATTATGAGCGGCAATTTTTTATTAGTCCAAACAGGACAGCAGTTCAGAAATTTTTATATCCAGTCCTTGAGCTATTTTCAGCAAAGTGGAAAGTTTGGGGTCAAACTCATTACGCTCGAGGCGCGTGATCGTGGGTTTGGATAGATCATTTTCAAAAGCTAATTTTTCACGGGTCATATTACGTTGCTGGCGCGTTTCTTTAATCTTCTGACTTAATATTAAGAACTCCGATTTCATGTATGTAATAACATTGATTTTACTAATAATTCAGGCTGGCTAAGTTTCACGCATGTAATTAACTGCCTTAAAAAGGCGTTATCATGTAAAAAGTAAATGCAAGGGGGGAATACATATGGCAAACGATTACACAGACAGTTTTGCAGGGGATCCATACTTCATTAAAAAAGGCGAACAGCTTTCCGCGGTCGGCATGAACGCGGCGTTGAATACCAAAGAAAAAGTGGCCAATAAACAAATGGATTCAGCAGACGCCACGGGGACTTTGACCAGCAATTCCAGTGATAGTTATTATCCGACCTCGAAACTGGTCGGGAAAAATCTCGATACTTTGAATACTACGATAAGCACTGGTTTGAACGGCAAGCAGAATACGATTACCGCCGGCACGGCTGATGATATTTTAACCAAAACAACAGCAACCGGAACCCTCGGCACATTGACTAAAACAATATCTGTAGCTGCTGCGGCTAGCGCCAGCAATGACAAGATACCCACAGAAAAAGCGGTGGCGACTGCTCTGGACAGCAAGCTTAGCGCCGGTGACCTGACCACATTGCAGACCGACGTAAGCGCACTACAAACCGCTGTAGGTGGTTTACAAAAACTACTGCCCGCTGGCACAATACTGATGTACGATGGGACAAGTTGGGTAGACAATTCCACATTGCCCGGCTGGTACGCCTGCACTGCGGCTAATAAAAATCTGGGTTTAACGCCAAATCTTGAAAATCACTTTGTCGTGGGAGCCGGCAGTCAAGTGTCTAAGGGACAGGACACCGGCAGCAATACTCTGACCGCCGCCATGTTGCCGAAGCATACGCATTCCATTTATACCGATGCAACGAAAAATACGGCCAGAACTACTAGTAAAACCCTGACCGGCAGTTTTCCCGGATTATACAGAATTGTGGCTGCAAATAGTTATAACGGCATTGTAGCCGAAACAACGGAAGCCAGCGGAGATGCCGATGGTTGGGCTGATCACCAGCCTATGCATAAAATCAACATCGATGCCACACATGAACATACCGGCGCTACAAACGACACTACCGGCTACCAGACCGACAACAACACCAGCAATATGCCATTATGTTATGCAATAATCTACATAAGAAAATGCGCGTAACCGGACTGCGTTAGTCTGTACAAAAACCGCGCCAGCCCTTATACTAAGGCCAATTGTGGGTAGTGAAATAACAGCATTTAGCGACTTAAGTTTAAATCCTCTCTTGTTAAAAACATTAAAGGAAAACAACTGGCTGATCCCGACGCCGATACAGGCGCGCGCCATACC
>JAIRZV010000124.1 GCA_031267055.1 Candidatus Margulisiibacteriota bacterium
GCTCGGTTTGATTTTCTCTTACACTAAAGAAAAAGCCTGGGGCTGGACGCGGAGAATCACCGGTTATGAACTGCCGTTTGGCTTAATGTTGTTCGCGGCGTGGTGGTCAGTGTGCGACGCCTATTTGCCTTGGCAGGCGTTTGGCGACGCTTTGTCTCTGACAGTCTTAATTGGGCTTTTTTATTTTCTGGCCGCGGCGGTGCGCTCTGCTCAAGATTTCAATTATTTATTGCGTGCGGCGTTCGCAGGTTATGTTTTGACGCTGGTCTGCGGCTTTTTGCAGTACGGCCTGGCCAACTGGTCTTGGCCGCAATTGCCGGTATTTTCTTTTCTGCTGGATGCCAATGGTTTGTACAGGATCCGTTCCGTTTTTCTCGCGCGCTCCGGCACCAATGTTTTCGCCGCTTTTTTGAGTTTGGCCGCGCCGGCTTATCTGGCGTGGTTCTGGCCAAACATTGCCGCCGGACCAAATAAAAAAAATCGATTCTCCTCCGCTTGGAAACAATTTTTTCATCTTTCAATATTTGCCCTAACCATTTTCAATATAATTTTTTCTTTCAGCCGCGCATTGCTGGTGGCTCTGGCCGTCGTTTTTATTGTCTCGCTCACTCGCTCAAAATACTGGAAACAAATTTTTGCCACCGGCCTAATTCTGGCCATTTTGGCCGTGTTATTTATCGCGCCTCTGCAAAAAACTATACGCTCGCTTTTCGACCCGAACGACGCTTCTAACCGCGATCATTACATGCTGATCGAAATTTCTCTGCGGCAAATCGCGCAGCATCCGTTCAATGGCTGGGGCGGCGGACATCTCAACGCCAAATTAAAACAGGAAAACGGCCGCTGGGTGGATCTGCGCGGCAAATATAAGACACCGGAAGAACTGCGCCGCAATTATGAAAACATGCAGGTAGTGCAAAAAGAAGCTCTGGCCGACGGCGTGAGCTATATTTTTTCGCCGCACAATATGTATCTCGGCTATTTTTTGGAATACGGTTTTTTAAGTTTTTTAGGCGTCGCGCTGCTCATCATTTTCACCTGGCGGCGTTTGCGCCGGCTGCCCGGCGGTCTGGCGTACGGTCTGGCTTTGGGCATTTTGGGCTTTGCGATCTACGGCTTGTTTCAAGACTCAGTGCGCGCGCCAATTATGGCTTATTTGCTTTGGTTTTATTTCCTGCTGGCTTTGAAGCTGGAAGAATCTTTGCGCGGATTTAATTGTCTGCAATACCGCAAAGTTTTGGTTCTGGCCTATCATCGTGTCCTACCGGCAGCCAAAAATACTCTGGCCGTGCCGCAAAAAGATTTCGCCAAACAGATCGCTTATCTGCATCGCCAAAAATATTTGTTTATGAACGCGGAGGATTTTTATCAAAAACATATCGTGTCCGCCGCACCGATCTTGAACAAAATCTGCTTAATAACTTTTGACGACGGCTACCGCGACAATCTTAAATACGCCCGGCCGGTTTTGCAAAAATATAATATTCCAGCGACTATATTTGTGACTGTAAATAAAATAGGTGGCACGGAACCATATTACTGGGATCTCAAAAATCAAACAAAATTCAGCAAAGATGATTTGCCGCTGAACTGGCCGGAATTGAAACGTCTGCAAAAAATCGGCTGGGCAATTGGCTCGCATACTTTAAATCATTACGAATTGAAACAATTATCGGACAGCACAGCGGAGCGCGAGTTGCGGCTCTCCAAACAGACACTGGAAAAAAATTTGCGCTGTTCGATCAATACAGTTTGTTATCCTCGCGGCTCGGCGGACAAGCGGGTGCTTGGTCTGGCGCACGCGGTTGGATACAGACTAGGCTTCGTAACAAACTCACACGCTGACGATTTACTGGCTTTTCCCAGAGCCGGCATTTACGCACACGACTCTTTCCCTCGATTTTTAGTAAAAATAATTGTGCGGATATTATGCCTGCGCGCGCCGTGGCCTCTCACTTAACTTCGCTCACGCTTGTTAAGTTCGAGCCAAACCGCGCTCCGACAAAATATCCGCACAATATTAAACATTGAGGTTAAAATGAAAAAAATCTTCATGTATATTTATTCCCTGCACACCGGCGGCGGCGCGGAAAATGTCTTGTATAAATTGGCGCTCTTTTTGCATAAAAACGGTTGGGAAGTTTACATCTGCGGCATGCTTGATGAGGAGCCGTCTTTTGAGGAGGTAATGACCACGCGCGGCCTAAAAGTCATACGTCTGCAAAGTAATCACAATCCTCTGCGGACAATACCGCGTTTGGTCAGGGTCTTAAAAAAAGTAAAGCCAGACATTCTGCTCAACTGGTTATACCCCTGTATTCTCACCGGCGGCATAGCGGGCCGTCTGGCCGGAACGCCGCGAATTATTGCCAATTTGCGCGGACCAGACCTTAAGAAAAAGAAAATGAAAGTTTTTCTCGACGGCATTGTCGCGCGCTACTGTTACGACGGATACATCGCCGTGTCGCAAAATGTTAAGGACGTGTTTGTCCGCCGTGAAAAATATCCGGCGCGCAAAATAACAGTGATAAATAATGGTCTTGATCTGTCGGCGGAAAAATATATCAGTAAAATTAGCCGCCAGGCCGCGCGCCGTGCCCTGAAATTGACGTCTAAAAATATTGTTATCGGGACACTGGGACGTTTGTACCCGGAAAAAAATCAGCAGTTCTTATTAAAGGCTTTTACTTTGCTGGCGCCGCGTCTGCCGGCAGCCAGACTTTTGCTGGTCGGTAACGGACCTTCGCGCCAAGAACTGGAACATCTGGCAAATGAGCTGGCCGTAGCTGACAAAGTCATTTTCACCGGCTGGCAAAGCGACACTTATCGTTATCTCAAGGCTATGGATATTTACGTCCTGCCTTCATTATACGAAGGTCATTCCGGTTCGATATTGCAGGCGTGGCTTTGCCGCTTGCCGGTAGTCGGCGCCAATACGACCGGTATCCGCGACTTGATCATAGACGGCCAAAACGGTTTACTTTTTTCGCTGAAAAATCCGCAGGAATTGGCAAATATTATTCTCAATTTACTGGCTTATCCAAAATTTGCCCAAAAATTAGCCGCGGCGGGTTATCAAACAATTTCCGAAAACTACACGGAGCAGAAAATGTGCGGAGAATATCTCAATTATTTAGAAAACTCTCCAGTCCAAAATCCCCCGCCGCGGCGTTGAAATTCATTTCCCGTGCTTTTTTGTCTTTGTGATAAAAGAACACCAGCGGATGCTTGACGCTTGGTTTGATCTTGGTCAGAAAATATTTCTGTAAATTTTTGTCCGCTGTGTAACCGAGCAGGACAGCGGCTCTCAGAGATCGCGCGGCGTTCAGTGCGTCCGGCCAGAGCGTGGAATTTTCATTCTCAATATGGCCGTCAATAATTCTGGCGACAGTCAGACCTTTGCGCTGGCCGATAGAGAGTATTAAAAAATTGGCCGCGTCCTCCCACAAGAAAATATGTTTCGGTCCCTGCAAAAAACGCCAGTTAAAAATTTCCGCGTCCCAGAGCACATGGCCGCCGGATTTCGCGTTGAGAGTTTTGACCATCGCCGCGATTTGCGCACTGTCCGGCCGGTCAAGTTTCCGCGCGGTGGTTGTTTTTCTGCCAAGCGGCCAGATTATTTTGCGGAACCAGAGCGCGTCTATTTCCTGACAACGCAACATTTTATAAGCGTCGCTCAACGGCGGCCAAACACCCGGACAGAAAGCGTGCGCCGTATCTTTTAGCGCGGCGGCGATGAGCATCAATCCGCTGCCCTGGCGGTAATCTTTAGCGACCAGCAGATTATGTATGGAACTAGCTATAATTTTTTGTCCAGCGATGAGCCACGGCAGGCACATTTTGTGCATTACACCGACGACCATATTATTTTGCGGCTCGATCACGAGCCAAAAAGGTTTTTCTTTATCCGCATAGGGATTTTCCTGATACAGCCAGTTTAAATATTTTTCTGTCTGCTGATAACAGTTTTTTCCCCAGCCGCGCCGCGCAAAATCCTGATAAGACTTTAGATACGTTCCGGAATACGGAATTATTTTTACCATTCAATTAAATTCCACTAAACGCCTGACACAGCGGATCAGCGTGATCTTCTCGTCCTGCAACAAATACTCCGGCGGCGTGGGGTGGCCGAGAAAAAGCAGCGGCGAAGCGGTGTAGCCGTAAGCACCGGAATTCGCCACGCACAGCACATCGCCCGGACGCGGCGCCGCTAATTCCAGATTGACCGCCAGCGTGTCCAGCGGCGTGCAAAGACAACCTGCAAGTTCAACTTTACACTTTTCACCTGTCGAATTAGTGAGATTGCTGATTTTATAATTTTTCCTAATGACCTGGCCCAGATTGCCTGTCGCGGAAATATTTTGATGCATTCCGCCGTCCACAATGACAAAAGTTTTACCGCGCGATTTCTTGATGTTGACAACGCGGCAGAGATAATTCCCAGCCGGCGCGATAAGATAACGCCCCAGTTCTAAAATTATTTTCGTCTGCGGCCATTTCTGCGCTTCTTTGCGCAAAGCCTGACAAACCGCAACAGTGTCCAGCGGCTCCTGTCCGGCATAATAATCCACGCCAAAGCCACCGCCGATATTGATCTGCCGCAGCGGCGCGTCAATTTTTTTGGCCAGCTTAAAAATATTTTGCAGATTTTCCGTCAGCGCAGCGGCGTCCAAACATTGCGTGCCGGCATACACATGCAAACCAATAATTTGCACTTGTTTTAATTCGGGCAGCTTGGCCAAATCCTCTTCATCGATGCCGAATTGCGTCGGTTTGCCGCCCATTTTCAAAGCAAATTTTTCGACCATATCAGCCGGATTGACACGCAGCGAAACATAAGCCGTTTTGCCCAATTTTTGCGCGACATTTTCGATACGCGTCAGATCGTCCAAAGATTCCGCGCTAAGCGAACCACAGCCGGAGTTAAGCGCCAGTTCGATCTCGGCGTCAGTCTTGCCCGGACCGGCAAAACTAAAAGTCTGCGGCGCGTACCCGGCCAGGACAGCCTGTTCAAACTCGCCGTCCGAGCTGATATCCAGCCCATCGACTTTATCTTTCAGGGCTTTCAATAAATGCAAATTGCTGTTGGCTTTGACCGCATAATACAAGTGGACATTTTCCGGCAAATTGTCTTTCAATAATTTGAGCCGCGCTAAAATTTCCGCCCAATCGTAAACATAGCAGGGCGTTTGCAACAAATGTAGATATTTACGCCAATCGGTCATTTTGTTTGGTACTCCTCGATAACCTGCGGTCTATCTATTTTACCACTAGCGGTCAGGGGGAAATTATCCGCGATGAAAATTTCCCGCGGCGTCATATAAGGCGGCGCGGTGGCCTGACAATGTTCTTTGATTTTTTCGGCGGAAATTTTTGTTTTGAGGGTCACGACAGCGCAGATTTTGTAACCGAGCTCCTCATCCACCACGCCGAAAACCACCGCGTCTTTTATTTCCGGCCTTTGCAAAATTATTTCCTCGACTTCAGTCGGCGAGACGCGGTAACCTGCGGTCTTGATCATATTGTCCTGGCGCCCGACAAAATACAAATAGCCTTCCTCATCTTTGTAAGCCAGATCGCCGGAATACACAACCGTTTCGAGAAATTGATTTTCTCGAGGCAACAATGGATTGGGGCGGTAAACTTCAGCGGTCTTTTGCGGATCATTCCAGTAACCGCGCGCAATACAGGCGCCGCGATGGATCAGCTCACCGAT
Source organism: Candidatus Margulisiibacteriota bacterium (assembly GCA_031267055.1). Taxonomy (GTDB): domain Bacteria; phylum Margulisbacteria; class Termititenacia; order Termititenacales; family Termititenacaceae; genus Termititenax. The sequence continues at coordinate 5,717 of JAIRZV010000124.1, forward strand.
CTCGCGCGGTCGGCAGGGCTGGCCATCAACATTGACAATCTCCACCTCGACATCAGGAATAGCCTTGCCAATGGATTCCGGCCGCCGGTCGATCTCGCGCGGATCGAGATACGTCGAGCGAAAAGCCTCGGTCAAGCCGTACATCAGATATAGGTCAACCTGCGGAAAAGCCGCGCGGATCTTTTGGACTAACGGGACGGGCAGTTTGCCGCCGGAATTCGTGATGTAGCGCAGTTTGGGCAAAGCAAGTTTAGCGGTATCCGCCATTTTGCCGCCAAAAACCGAAGTCCAGATCGGCGGTATGGCGGCCAAACCTGTAATTTCTTCCTCGGCCAGTATTTTCAATAAACTGTTCGGCAAAAAATACTGGAACAACACCAGTGTCGCGCCTTTGTATATAGAAGTAGTCAGTTGATTTAAGCCGTAATCAAAATTAAAAGGCAAAAGTCCTAAAATTTTTTCGTCCGCGGTGATTTTCAGATAAGCGCTGACGATTTCCGCGCCCTCGATAAGATTGCGATGCGTGAGCACAATGCCTTTGGGCAACCCTGTCGAACCGGAAGTGTAAATGATGCTGGCGAGGTCCGCGCCGATATTTTGCGGCGCCGGACAGCCCGTAGTTTCCAGCATTTTGTTTAATTCCGCGCCGTAAATTTTTGGCACGGCAATAGAGTCGAGGTTTTCCAAATATTTCTCCTCGGTGATCAGCAGTTTTACGCCGCAGTCATTGCTAATATGCCGCGCCTGTTTGGCATGCAGAACATTGCTGATGACGACAAACACTGCGTCGGCGTACAACACACCGAATATAGCGATAACCTGCTCCAGCGATTTATCAAGATAAATGCCAACGCGGTCGCCGCGCCGCGCTCCTTTTTGCCGCAAACCCTGTCCTAAATTTTTCGCTTTTTGCAGTAATTCGGCATAGTTCAAAACGCGGTCTTTATGCTGGAGCGCAATTTTGTCAGGATACCGCGCGGCGGAATCTTCCAAAAAATGCTGCAACAGATACGGTTTCACTTGATTTTTTGCTGCACTAGAGCGGCAATGGTTTCGATAGTAGCGAAATTTTCCTCGGTGATGTCTTCCGGCTCAAGCGCGATCTGTAATTTCTCCTCGATATAAGTGATCAGCCCAACTATGCCCATCGAGTCCAGCACGCCTTTGGCAAAAAGGTTGTCGCCGGGCGCGATCGGTTTTTTGTAAAAAGCGGCAAAATGCTCTTTGATCGTTTTTTGAATGGTCTCGTTTATGCTCATGCTGGCCATTTTAACGTAAGGGACAGAATTATGCTAGATTTCCGCCCTTGCCGCTATTTTTGCAGCTCAAAGCTGTAAGTTATACTAGCATTTGGCGCCACATAAACTTTGGCGCCCAGATAAATTTGACCTTTGCCCGTAATATCATAAACAAGCTGTTCACCCACAGATAACCGCCCATCTATAAGATTGTCGCCTGTAATCCGCTTGCCAGCCGGCGCGGGAAATACAGCGCGACTAGCCACATCGTAGTTAGCATAATTCTGGCTATCTATCGAAATACCGATATGTCTACTGACGTCAATTCTCCCTTCAATAGACCGCATGGTAACAACTAATTTGTTGTAGTCTTCCGTATTGATAGTCCCCAAAGCGATCGAATCATAATCACCGTCCTGGCCAGTGCCGCGCACGGTCAAAGCATTATTATTTACAGTGTACCTTACTTCTTTACCCCAGCCAGACCCAACAGCAGTCGGCAGAGCAATCGGTTTATTGTTAAGAGCGGCAGCTTGTGGAGCCGGAGCAACAGGCTGTGTTCGCACAACCGGCATAGCAGTCGGCGTGCTGTTAATATCTATCTTTTGCGGAAACACTGCGTCAACTAAACCTAGCAATTCCAGAGTATTATCAAAATAATTATCCTGCGGTGTTCTGCCGTTAAAAATCCTATCCGCCAAATTAGCGGCTGAAGTATCGCCCAGCGCAACGCTCAAAGGCAAATACATCGC
>JAIRZV010000127.1 GCA_031267055.1 Candidatus Margulisiibacteriota bacterium
AACTGCGTGATCTCCATGCCGTCCAGCCAGACCTCCCAACCCACGCCCCACGCGCCCAGAGTCGGCGACTCCCAGTTGTCCTCGACAAAACGAATATCGTGTTCCTCCGGCGCAATACCGATCGCGCACAGGCTGTTGAGATACAAATCCTGCGCCTCGAGCGGCGAAGGCTTGAGCACTACCTGATATTGAAAATAATGCTGCAAGCGATTGGGATTTTCACCGTAACGGCCATCGGTCGGGCGGCGTGAAGGCTCGACGTAAGCAACTCGCCACGGCTCTGGTCCCAGCACACGCAAAAAAGTCGCGGGATTCATTGTGCCGGCGCCTTTTTCGATATCATAAGGCTGCAGCAGCAGACAGCCTTTTTCCGCCCAGTATGTTTGCAATTGCAAAATCATTTGTTGAAAATTCATGATTTTAAAATTTTAACATTAAACAGTTGTTTTATGTAGTTGTTTTTTCACTGGTGGTTGGAAACCCCACTTTTTATTTTTTTCTTTTTCCTCTCCATAGACCAGCCGTCTTTGGATAACCGCATCATTTTGTAAGAGCCGCTTAATGGCGTCAAAAATAACCGCTATTTGTTTGTCATATTTTGAAAGCTTACTGCGATGTTTTTTCTGCTCCTGAAAAAGCTGCTCTATTTTTGTTTGCAATTCTTTGTGCGTAAACATAATCTCACGCAGTTTGGTAAATGTGCGCATAATTTGAATATTGACAAAAATAGCACGGTTGCTATGCAAAACACTGGACAACATCGCTACACCTTGCTCGGTAAAAACATACGGTAGTTTGCGTACGCCGCCGCGAGTTTTACGGTTTGATGTTCCAAATTGGAACATCAAAGTTTTGAATTCCTGGCGCGATAATTGAAACATAAAATCCGCCGGAAACCGTTTCAGATTGCGCTTCACGGCTTTATTCAAATCTCTGGTCATAACGCCGTATAACAACGCTAAATCCTTATCCAGCATAACTTTTTTTTCACGCAACAAAAATATCTTATTTTCAATAATCTCCGCCGACACTAGTAATTCTCGCTTTTTCATAATTACACTCCTTTAAGGCAAAAGTTTCTAACTTTTTTGCCAACTTATAATAGGTATATGTTGCAAGAAAAATGCCAACTTTGCGCAACAGAGTACAATCGCTTTTCGTTTTGGCAATTCTGTTATCAGAAAAAATATTGAAAGAAAAATCTTACTGCGTTAATTCGTCATCTGCTTATTTTCTAGTTTTTTATACTCCAGCGCGGACTTGACAGCTTTCAAATCCTGCCAGGTCTGCCATTTGGGACTGCCGACTTCCGACGAGGCGTTGCGCAGCAAATACGACGGGTGAAAAATGATCAGCGCGTCCACGCCTTCGCAGGTCACCCATTTGCCACGCGCTCTGGTGATGCCGGGCATATTCTCGCCCAGCATATTTTTCATCGCCACCGCGCCGACCAGTACGATAATTTTCGGCTGCACCAGCCTGATCTGATCTTTCAGCCAGTGCATACAGGCGTTGGCTTCTTCTTTTTCGGGATTGCGATTTTCCGGCGGACGGCATTTACAAATATTGGCGATGTAGGCATCGGTGTCGCGGTTGATGCCGACCGTAGCCAGCATTTTGGTCAGGAGCTGCCCGGCACGCCCGACAAAAGGAATGCCCTGCTCGTCCTCGTCTGCGCCCGGCGCTTCACCGATGAACATCAGATCGCAGGGCGCGGGACCAACGCCAAAAACCACCTGCTTGCGCGTCTCCGCCAATCCGCAGGCCGTGCATTTCAAACACTCCGTCCTAAGCTCCTCGTATTCGGACATGGAATTATTTTAACAAATCAGCGGCGAAAAGCCTATATTCACATTTTTCTGTCAACCGCTGGCCAAAAAAACATTTCACTGCTAAAATTCACGCTCGTTCTTGTCAAAAATTTGCTTATGTTTGGGGGCTCCAAGAAGTAAATGTCTGTTATTGCAATCATCAATCAAAAAGGCGGCTGCGGCAAAACCACCACGACGATCAATCTGGCCGCGGCGTTGGCGCAAAAAAAACAAAAAACCTTAATCATCGATTTTGACCCGCAAGGACATAGCTCGCTGGGGCTTGGTGTCGATGAACAAAAACTAATTCATACGATCAGCGATGTGTTGCTCAAAGGCGAACCGCCGCAAAACGCGTTGCTGCGTCTCAAAACCAATCTCGATCTGCTGCCGTCCAATATTGCTCTGACCGCGCTAGAGCAAAAACTCGCCAGCGTAACCGGCCGCGAATATTATCTGCGTGATCTGCTAGCGGATTTCGGTCAAAATTATCAAACGGTCATCATCGACTGTCCGCCGCATCTGGGGCTTTTGAGCGTGAACGCGCTGCTGGTCGCGGACAAAGCGCTGGTACCGGTCGAACCGAGCAAATTCGGCCTGGACGGACTTAAAAAACTTGTCGAAACAATTCAAATGCTTTGCCAAAAGACCCGGCATACTCTGGACATTAAATATTTGCTTTCTCTGTATGAGCCGGATTCGGATTTCGCGGAAACTTTCGCCAAAAGATTTAAGCGCGACTATGGCGCGGCGTTGCTGCACACCAGGATCAACCGCGACAGCGTGATCCGTGAAGCCGCGCAAGCCGGACTACCGGTAGCGGATTTTCAGCCGCGCTCTCTGGCCTATCTTGATTATCTGGCTTTGGCCAATGAAATTATCATCTGGCAAAATCAGGAAATTTTGGAAAATATTTTTAACAATCCGCCGGCTCAGCCGCAACAAACCGATCTGGGCGTTTGTTTCGCGCTGCAAAATATCGAGGCACAGGCGGTCAATATTTCCGGCGATTTCAATAATTGGATGCCGGAAGCTTCACCGCTCATCAAGCTCGAGCAAAAAGGCCTGTGGTACACTTTTTTGCCGCTTCAAGCCGGCCGCTACAATTATCAGTTTGTCATCGACGGCAAACATCAGCCCGACCCGCGCAATCCGGCCGTGGAGCTCTCGCCGTTTGGCGCGCCGCAGTCGGTGGTGGAGATTGGTTCTTGACAAATTATTTTTTTGCAATATAATAGTTGAATGAATGTTCAACTATTCAATCATACAAATGACGCAGTTTGCGATTGCTGCGTCATTCACAAAAAGCTGGTCAACCAAGTGCGCAAATTAATGCCGGCGGAAAACTCTTTGTTGGAACTGGCCGACCTGTTCAAAGTCTTCGGCGAATCCACGCGCATCAGGATCATCAGCGCCCTGCTCCATGCCAAGCTGTGCGTCTGCGACATCGCCGCGCTACTCGGCATGACCAAATCGGCGATCTCGCATCAATTGAGAGCTTTGCGCCAGACCAAACTGGTCAAGCACCGCAAAGCCGGCAAAATAGTTTATTACTCCCTGGACGATGAGCATGTCAGCGCCATTTTCAAACTGGGGCTGGCGCATGTTAATGAGAGGAAATAATTATGTGCGAGACTTGCGCGTGTGACGCTAAAAAACCGGAAAAATTCGCCAAGCTGAAAATTTTTTGCCTGTTCAGTGGCGCGGTATTTTTTCTGGCCGGATTATTTCTCCAGTTAGATGCGACCGCGCGTCTGTTGGTGTTTCTGGCCAGCTACATTTTGATCGGCGGCGAGGTCGTCTGGCAGGCCATTAAGAATATTCCGCACGGTCATATTTTTGACGAAAATTTCTTGATGAGTCTGGCCAGCATTGGGGCTTTCGCGATCGGCGAATATCCCGAAGCCGCGGCGGTCATGCTTTTTTATCAGATCGGCGAGAGTTTTCAGGAACGAGCAGTCGCGCGCTCGCGGCAGGCCATTACCTCACTGATGGACATCCGGCCGGATTTTGCCGTGCTGCCCGGCGGAGAAAAAGTTGATCCGGTCGGCGTCAAGGTTGGCGAAATCATTATTGTCCGTCCTGGCGAAAAAATCCCACTGGACGGCGTTGTAATAGAAGGAAATTCCGCGCTGGATATGACCGCGCTCACCGGCGAGTCCCTGCCCCGTGAAGTGTCCGCCGGCAGCGAGGTTTTGTCCGGCTCGGTCAATCAAAGCGGCCTGCTGACTATACGCGTAGACAAAGTTTTCGGCGAATCCACAGTCAGCAAAATTTTGCGTCTGGTGGAAAACGCCGAGCAGAAAAAAGCGCCGGTGGAAAATTTCATCACCAAATTTGCGCGTTATTACACGCCAGCCGTGGTCGGAGCGGCTGTGCTGCTGGCTGTCCTGCCGCCGCTGCTGATCAGCGAAGCGGTGTTTACCGACTGGCTATACCGCGCGCTGACTTTTTTGGTCGTGTCCTGCCCTTGCGCGCTGGTCGTTTCTATACCTCTGTCGTTTTTTGCCGGTATCGGCGCGGCTTCGCAAAACGGCATTTTGATCAAAGGCGGTAATTATCTCGACGCACTCAACAACGCCTCGACTGTGGTATTCGACAAAACCGGCACTTTGACCAAAGGCGTTTTTTCCGTCACACAAATCCTGCCGGCGGAGGGCTGGACTGCGGAAAAACTGCTGGAAGTCGCCGCGCACGCCGAGCTGTATTCCAATCACCCGATCGCTGTTTCGATACGTCAGGCTTACGGGAAAAACTTAGACAGCGCTCGTCTGACGCAGTATGCGGAAATTGCCGGACAGGGTATCAAAATAAAATTTGACGGAAAAACTGTGCTGGCCGGCAACGCCAAAATGTTCGCGGCGGAAAAAGTGTCCCTGCCGGACAGCGCGTTTTCCGGCCAGCCGGACGGTACGGTTATTTATCTGGCCGTAGACCAAAAATTGGCCGGAACTATAGTCATCGCGGACGCCATAAAACCGGACAGCAGACAGGCCGTCGCGGAATTAAATAAACTTGGCATTCAAAACATCATAATGTTGACCGGCGACAATAAAAACAGCGCGGAGAGAATCGCCGCCGCGCTCGGCATAACAAAAGTCTACGCGGAATTATTGCCGCAGGAAAAAGTTGAGCGTCTGGAAGCGCTGTCCCAAAGCGGCGGCCAGACGATTTTTGTCGGCGACGGTATCAACGACGCGCCGGTGCTGGCCGCCAGCGATGTAGGCGTGGCGATGGGCGGTGTAGGTTCGGACGCGGCGATCGAAGCGGCGGATATTGTTTTGATGACCGACGAGCCGTCCAAACTGCCAGCGGCCCTGCGCATCGCGCGGTTAACAAGGCACATAGTCTGGCAAAATATCATTTTCGCGCTGGGTGTCAAGGCGGCAATTTTAATCTTGAGCGCGCTGGGACAGGCCGGCATGTGGTTCGCGGTTTTTGGCGACGTCGGCGTGTGTTTTCTGGCGATCTTAAATGCGCTGCGCATCATGCTCGTAAAACCTCTATAGTCATGCTATAATCCCCCAGTTTTTTAAGCCAAAATTTTAATAAATCAAAGGAGAAAAATTATGTGCAAGGCAACAACAATAGTAGAGATCAAAGGCCGCGAGGTGCTGGACAGCCGTGGTAATCCCACTGTGGA
>JAIRZV010000094.1 GCA_031267055.1 Candidatus Margulisiibacteriota bacterium
TGGCCAGCAATTCGCCGTTATTAAGCAGCATCTTGACCACACCGGCGCCCACCGTGCCGAAACCCAAAACCGCGATATTCAGTTCTGTTTTGGACATGGGGGAATAATATCATTATTGCCATAAAGATGCGAGATAATAACAAATACAGCTACAATGGATTCGAGCGAATATCTTTGCCGCCGCGGTTTTTGGGCAGTGAAAATATTTACTTCCGTGGCCACAACGAAGTTATGAAGGTTACGGCCGCTTGAAGCAAATATTTTCACTGCCGGAATTATTGGATCATGTTAGGTCAAGCGCGGTAAATATTTTGCCCGCTGTTGTAGATGCGTTGCATGCAACGCATCTACTATGCCGTGTTCGCGAAGGTAAAGATATTTGCCGCGCTAGGTCAGTTTCATTCAGCGACCACAACGGCGCTTCAAGGGATAATTCCAGAAATAAATAATGGCGCCAGTGGTAAAAATCGCTGACGCCACTATTTTATTTATCTATTCCATCTATACGCAGGAATATATCTTTATCTTTTCCAAACATGCTATTCATAACATTTTGTATAGAATTGATGCGGCTATAAATATCAATTTTAGTTGTAGAAGATTGTTTTAGCGTTTTATCAATATCGTGATAGATCGAGGACAGTTTTGTAAAACTAAGCGAAAGATCTATCAATTCATCGGCTTTAACTTGCTCGCCTTCGTTCCGCGCATGTACCGCTTCTGTAATGATATCCCATAGAAAAGCCCTGCTTTGCTCTGGATCATTAATTACCGGTATGAAGTCTTCTATTTTTATTTTACCATCCGGTCTATCAACAATCGACGGAAATAGGTTCGTGAAATTTTTAGTTTTATGGTTATGGTATGGATCACCAATCTCCTTAATCTCCCTACTTTTAGTATCCCATTTACTTAAAGCCCCTGTCGCATCTAAATTTATTCCGTTTATTCCTGACATAAAAATCACTTCTCCTTTGCGGCTCATCTAGTATCTCTAGCTTATTGCCTAAAAAAACAAAAAACCAAAATCAAAAGGCGTCACAGCATAGGCATCACCTCGCTTTGGCGCGCAATTTTTTTAGGCGTTAATTTATATTTTACACGTGGGGGGGGGGGGGTAACTGTTAAGTAATAATTATTCACTTTTTAACTCCTGCTTTATTATATAACACTATTACCCACTTTTTCAAAAATTATACCTGTCGCCAATGCGACAGGTACTCCCTCCGCGACTTGAGGCCGCCGTAACGTCGCTTCGCTTGTTGCTCTCACTTCACGTTGTTCATTTTACTCGCTTGTGAAGTTCAAGACGGTCGTACCATTACTGGACTTTGCGTTGATTATTCTGCAAAAGCGCTATCTCTGCATTATAAATTTTTTCTAATTCAGCCTTATAAGGAGAATTCAGCATAACCGTCCGCAATTCTTTTAAATAGCCTGCCACAACATCATTTTGCACAGCAATTACATCAGTATAATTTCTCCAATTCGGCTTATTCAAAAGATTTTCGCTGGCAAGATTATTTATCACAGCCTCATCAATTATTCCCTGCACGCCTTCCGGCAAACTATTACGTAAGTCAATAAGCACAGGATACTTATCTGTAACACTATCATAATACATTACAAAATTTTCATCCGCATATTCAGCAAGCTTAGTTTTCAAAGCTTCGGACATCACATCAATACCATAGGCAGCAGAAAGCTCATTCACTTTACTGAAAAATTCAATTAGAAAACCATATTCTTCCGCACTTAATTTCTTATCCTCGCCAAGCAAAGAAATAAGATTATTTGTTTCAGCCTCGTCCACCTGTTTGTCTTGCAAAATAACCTCACCGTAATTACTTAAAACCATCATATTTACTTCATTAATATTCATAAAAAATCACTCCTTTTATTTTAATCAAGAACATTTACGCTCTTGTATAAATCTATCGCAAGCAATTTAGTTTTGTTGCATTTAATTTTTCTGTTGCGTTTTCTCTGTTGTAGCGGAAAATTATAAACCGGACAGAATACCGGCCGCTTCCAGTTCCTCGACAAGACGCGCGGCGCGATTGTAGCCGATGCGGAATTTGCGCTGAATATAAGAAATGGACTTTTTGCCGGTGGACTGCACGAGCTGTGCCGCCTGATCAAACAGCACATCTTTGCCGTCGTTGCGCACATTTGGCCCGCCCGAGCCGGCCGTGGCGGTTTTGCTTTCGTCCTCAGACTGCTCGGCCTGCGCGCGTAATTTACCCAGATCCAGTTCATAAGCCGGCGGGGACTGCGCGCGGATAAAACGCGTCACTTGATTGATCTCTTCATCGGAAACAAACACGCCCTGCACACGCCGGATCTGCCGCGCGCCGAGCGGCGAATAAAGCATGTCGCCTTTGCCGAGCAATTTTTCCGCACCCATGCCGTCAATGATCGTGCGTGAGTCGATCTGCGACTTGACGGCAAAAGCGACGCGCGACGGTACATTGGCTTTGATCAGGCCGGTGATCACATCTACCGAGGGGCGCTGTGTGGCGATCACCAAATGCAAACCGGCCGCGCGACCTTTGGCGGCCAGACGATTGATGGACTCTTCCACAGTCTTGGAAGCGACCAGCATCAAATCCGCCAGCTCGTCAATAATTATCACCACATATGGCAGATGTTTGCCCGGCCGACGGTTAAAATCTTCGATATTACGCGCGCCGACTTTTTTGAATTCCTCGTAGCGGCTTTCCATTTCTGGCAACGCCCAGTGTTTCAAAACGATCTGCGCCATTTGCGCGTCGTCAACCACCGGCGCGACCAGATGCGGCAGATCATTGTAAACGCTCAACTCTACTTTTTTGGGATCAATCATGACAAAACGCACATCCTGCGGCGCGGATTTGAGCAGGATCGACATGATCAGCGAATTGACGCAAACCGATTTGCCGGAGCCGGTCGCGCCAGCGATGAGCAAATGCGGCATATCCGGCAAAGCGCAAAAAACCGGACTGCCGGCTATATCCAGCCCCAGCGCCGTGGTCAGCGGATGGCGATTGAATTCCGGCTGGCTGGCCAGTTCGGAAAGATTGACCGGACGCGACACTTGATTGGGCACTTCAATGCCGACCACTGATTTGCCGGGCACCGGCGCCTCGATGCGCACCGCCGCGGCCATATTCAAAGAAATATCATCAGCCAGACTGGCGATTTTATTCACGCGCACGCCGTGGCCGGGTGTCAGTTCATAACGCGTCACCGACGGACCCTGACAAACATTGGTTACCGCGGCCTTGACGTTAAAACTGGCCAGCGTGTTTTCCAATAATTGCTTGTCCTGATAAAACTGCGCTGCCTGCCGCCGCTGGGTTTCGCGCGGATCGACCGGCGGCCGCAGGAGTTTCAGAGGCGGAAATTTATAATTGCTGGCACGGCTGATATATCGAGGCACAGGCGGTTTAGGTGCGGCGGCGGCCGCTCGGGTCTGCCGGACTGCCGGTTTGGGCGGAACGACTTGCTGTCGCGCGGACGGCGGAGTTTGTGGCGCGCGCGGAGGGAGTGGAGCTATTCTCTGCGGTCTGGGCGCGCGCGAGGGCGTTGGACGTTTCGGCGGCGCGCTTTCGCTGACAAAAGTTTTATATAGAAAAAATACAAAATTTTTCACAGTGCAGTTGAGCATCAACAGCACGGATAGCCAGAGCAAGATCAGGAGACAAAAATACGCGCCGATCACACCAAAATAATTTTTGAGAATATTCGCGGCCAAGCCACCCAGCGCGCCGCCGCGCCCGGTAAAAAGCTCGCACATCGCGCTAAAAGCCAGTAAAAAAAGCACCGCGCCGCCGATACGCCAGCCAGCATGCTTAATTCTGCGCCGGAAGATCAGCCAGACAATTAGCAAAAGAAGAATCGGCGGCGCGGCGTACAGACCGCCTCCCCAAAGAAAATCCAAACCCTGCCACAGAAAATCCCCCAATTTATTCATCGTTTAGGTTCTCTGAAAATCATCTGCGTAACGGACAATATCATCTTCACCAAAATAATCGCCGGTTTGCGTTTCGACGACAACTAAATCCACCTCGCCTTTATTTTCCAGACGATGCTTCGCGCCGATCGGTATAAACACATGCTGTCCTTTGTCCAAAATCAAAAACTCGTCGTCGATCTCCACATAAGCCTGTCCGGCCACAACCACCCAGTTTTCACTGCGCCATTTATGCGATTGCAAACTCAAGCGTTTTTGTGGGCTGACGGTCAAAGTTTTCACTTTGTAATTCACATTGTCCAGCAAAACTTCAAAACTGCCCCACGGCCGATTTTCTACATAATTATTTGCCATACTGCCTCTCATAATATTTTTGATAATCGCCGGACTTTACGGAAGCAACCCATTTTTGATTTTCGAGATACCACTGTATTGTTTCTTTAATGCCCTGCTCAAAAACGCGGCGCGGCTGCCAGCCGAAACATTTAGCCATTTTGCCGGCGTCGATCGCGTAACGCCGGTCATGTCCGGGACGGTCTTGGACATATTTGATGAGTGTCTCAGGTTTTTTTAATTCGCGCAAAATTAATTTCACGAGATAAATATTTTCTTTTTCATTGTGACCACCGATATTGTAAACTTCGCCGGGCACGCCCTGATGCAAAACAATATCCAGCGCCTCGCAATGATCGCTGACGTGCAACCAATCGCGGACATTTCGCCCGTCGCCGTACACCGGCAAAGGTTGATCGGTCAGCGCGTTATTGATCATCAGTGGAATTAGTTTTTCGGGAAACTGATACGGCCCGTAATTATTGGAGCAGCGCGTCGTCAAAAGCGGCAAGCCAAAGGTGTGAAAATAAGCGCGCGTTAGCAAATCGGCTCCGGCTTTGCTGGCACTGTACGGCGAATTTGGTTGCAGCGGAGTTTCTTCGGTGAAATAACCGGCCAGTCCCAGTGAGCCGTAAACTTCATCGGTGGAGACTTGCAAATATCTTGGCACAGTTGTTTCCGCAACATTCAGCAACGGCAGCCAATATTTGCGCGCGGCTTCCAGCAGATTTTGCGTGCCGAGAATATTGGTCTGCACAAAAATTTCCGGCCCGGAAATCGAGCGGTCTACATGCGACTCCGCGGCAAAATTAACCACATAATCCAGACCTGCGGCAAAAAGTTTATCGACCAAATTTTTGTCACCGATGTCACCTTTGACAAAACGGTAATTGGGATTTTTTTCAATATCCGCCAGGGTTTCGAGATTGCCGGCGTAAGTCAATGCGTCAAGATTAATAACCTGATAATCAGGGTGTTTTTGCAAAGTTTGCCGGACAAAGCAAGAGCCGATAAAGCCCGCTCCGCCGGTAATGAGGATTTTTTTCATAAGCTAAATTTTAACACAAAACTCTTTGTTCCGTTATTTGCGGTTTGGCTTATTCCGCGGCTTCCATTTGTTTGGCGATTTCCAGCATTTTTTCCAGCCGCGCGTCGATCTCCGTCAAAATGTCGTCCAATTCGTTGTAGCC
>JAIRZV010000133.1 GCA_031267055.1 Candidatus Margulisiibacteriota bacterium
TGAGAGATTGTACTGAAATTATTGCGTAATTCCGAAACAGGACGGATGTGAGGCGTTTGCGGCATATTAGGCTCCTTTTATATTTAGCAGAATAATAGCATAAATTTTGCTAATTACAAGATTGATGTCAATGACCACGCCAAAAATTATATTGTAGGTATATTCTTTAAATTTTGCGCCTTTGAATATGGCTTTTCATAAGACTAAGCAGAACTCTCTGGGTTTCGTTATCGAGTTTTCGATATGTTTGCACTAGATCAACATTATCTATTTTCTGAATAATATCACTTTGCTTTTCAATAGATATATCCTTAAATAAAAATTCGATTGGTAAATCATAAAGACTGCTAATGGCATATAATGTAGCCAGTCTAGGCAGAGCATTGCCTTCATAGATATTATAAAAAGCAGAGTATTCTATCCCTACCTCAGCGGCCATCTGTTCTATTGTCATTTTCCGTTGCTTTTTTATCTGCTTTAACTTACTACTAATGAGTTTTTTCAAATGTTTTTCTATATTGTCTTTATCCACTACCTCCCCCTTATTAGAAAGTTTAGCTATTTTTAAAAGATATTCTTATATAGTTTAATGATTAGATACTATTTACTTAACTATATAAATATGTTATAATGTATGAAAAAAGGGGGTTGCTTATGCAAAAGTTAGTGAATAAATTTCTGGTTATTGGTGTATTAGGGTTAGTTGCTGTAGGAGTATTTGGTTGTAATGAAGATTATGAAAAAGCCCAACAGGGAAAACAAGTAATTATAGAAAAATCTGGGGGGACTAAACCACAATGGTATTTAGATGGTTTTCAAAAATCTGCCGGTAATACTGAATACGAAATTGGTTTTGTCGAAAGAGCAAAAACGCAGAGAAGCACTGCGCAAACTTTGGCGTATCAAGACGCTTTGGCCAGATTAGCCAACAGAATAGAAACGCTGATTATAAATGAATTTTCTGGCGGCACAGAAGTATCTGAGCAAAACAGAGATTTGCGCGAAAATCTTTCTCGAGAATTTGCCAATGCCGGTATTGCGCGCGGATTTATCTCTGACGTGAAAATAAATGCCACTTATTGGGAAAAAGCGCGTTTGGAGCATGAAGCGGAAGCTGATTACTATTGGAACTATGCAGTCTTAATAGAATGCCCCAAAAATAAAATTAAAGAGTACGAAGACAAATTGAGAGAAAAAGCCAGCGCCTATGTCAAAACGCAGGCGCAGCGCAATGCGGAAAATACCAGAGATGCGACTATGGCCGATTATGATGAATATCTAAAACAAGGCAGATGAGAAATCTTTGTTTGTTTTTAAGCGTTTGCCTGGCGGTTTTATTTTCCTCTGGCGAGTCGGTAGATCCTATTTGGATAAATAATAAGGCGCTAGAATCGGCAGAAAATCTTTATTATGTCGGTACGGCGGAGTCTGCGCGCCGAGATTTTGCTGTAGCGCAAGCCAGAGAAAACGCCTTGCAATCTTTTTTGAAAGATATTGAAGTCAATATTGCCGAATATAGGGTGATCACTAACATTCAAGTTAGTTCTGACGAAAGCAATTACCTGCGAGAAAATATAACGCAAGAAAGCAAATTGGAGACGCGCAACAAAAAAATTACGGTCAACGACTTGAAACAAAAAGATTTTTACATCAGACGAGATAAAAACAACTATACGGCTTATGTCCTATTGGAAATCAGTAAGAATAATTTTAAGAAATTAGAACAGGAGTGGATTCAACAAGCAGACAACGCTTATCAGCAAGCCAAAAGTTCTCTAAAGGAAAAAAATAAACTAATTGCCTTGAAAAAATATATAAACGCCGGAAAAATAATAGATACGATTCCTAATAAATATACTGCTAAAGCCAGAAATTCCATTGCTGAGAATAGAGTGCATTTTGACCTAATGCAAAGTATTTGTGTCTGGCCTGGAAATAATCTCGAAAATGCATTTGCTGTGGAATTAGCCAAAAATTTTGACGGTTATATTTTTACTGAAAACAAAGATGCGGCTACTTTTGTTTTAACTATAAAATGTAATTACGAAATACTTGGCAATTTGACTCCCAAAAGAGTTTTTATGCATGGAGATATAGGTTTGTCTGCCAACGGGTTGCAGTATCAGTATGCTGACTCCGTGTATGGTTTTGGCAATGCCGAGTTTACCGCGTTGCAAGATGCCACCGTAAAATTAGCACAAACAATAGCCGCGGATATGAAAGGATACTTAGATGAAAATCTGTAAAATTTTAGGCGCTCTGAGTATTTGTTTGGCTCTCTTAAGCGCTATGGGAGATAAGCCAAATTTACCGTCTCATGAAGAAGGTCTGGTAAACCTATCAAAACAAATATCTGCCGTCTTAAAAGAAAAGAAAAAGAAAAGAATCATCGTCATATTCTTTTATGATGATATCTCGGGGAGATTCGGCACGGTAGGCAATGATTTAGTAAAAAATATAACCAGCGAGTTGGTAAACTTAGGAAAAAATAATTATTCTGTGATTGACCAGGATGCCCAAGAATATATAATCGATGAAGCTAAGAAAAGATATAGTGATGAAGGTGTTTTTTCTAGAGATACCTTAACCAATCTTGGTAAGCAGTTAAACGCCGATGCTTTGGTTTATGGTTTTTATCGCGCCAAAGGAGCTATCTATGAATATGAAGCTAGAATTGTTAATACAGACACCGCCGAATTTCTGGGAATAGAAAAAGTGCGGGTAGATAAAAATACTGTTCCTAGATACATGCAGGTTGAAGAACAATATTATACTAAGAAAACCACTTATTCTGACTATAGTCATGAGAACAGTTATTATTCTACCGGCTTTAAATTTGGTCTTTCTGTAATTAATTTCGACTTTATTACTGATTTTCCCTTGCAATATAGAGTCGGCATAGAAAGTTATAGCGATAATAATAAATTCGAGCTAAACGTAAATTATTGGTATACAGGTGAAATCGAACAACCTTGGTTGACTTCTTTATCTCTCGACTGTCATATGGGCTTTAAAGTATTAGGAGAGTCTCTTAGAACCGGGGGTGTGTACTTAGGCGTGGGGTTTAGACACGAACGTTTGACTTGGTATACAACTTATTATGGTTATTATGGAGACACAGGACAAGTAGTAAGTACAAGCAATGATAATAGTAGTGTCTTATTGATTGGCGGATTCAGTTGTGAACCCATTGATATATCTTACAACGTCACTTATGGAAGCACGTATACAAATTATTCGTTTATTTCTTGTGCTTTAAGGTTATTTTGATAAGTAAGCCAAATGATCTGTTTTAAAGCCAGATATTTTTGCGAAAATATTGCACCACCTGTTTTTTCGCCTCGGCCAGCGTCGCGCCGAAAATTTTCCCCGCCGCGGCTTTGCGATGTCCACCGCCGTTGAAATGCGCGGCAATTTTGGCCACGTCCAGCGCGGTCTTGGAGCGCAGACTGACTTTGATATAATCAGTTTTTTCCACCAACACAACTACGGCCTCCGCGTTTTTCTCGCGGCGGATAAAATCAATGAGAAAACGGTTGTCCACTTTCAGCGTTTGGGGAATGACCGCCACGCTCAATTTGCCGCGGCAAAAACTCTGCGTCTGACTGACCGCCCGGGCAAAATCGAGGATTTCCCTCTGGCTTAATTGTTCATTTAATTTGTTATAAATGGCGTTGGGATTTACGCCCAGATGCGCGCAAGCATAAGCCGCGCGGAAAACCCGCGCGTCCGTATTGGCAAAAGCGAAATTGCCGGTGTCGCTGCTCAAGCCCCAGTATAAATATTCCGCCATAGTTTTAGTTAATTTAATTTTTAGTTTTTGTAGCAAATCATAAATGACCAACGTGCAGGACGCGGCGCTTGGGTCGATGATATTTATCTCCGCGAATTTCCGGTTACTGACATGATGATCGATGCAGACGCCGATTTTCTGATTTTTGCCGCCGTACAAGCGGTCAATGTCGCTGGCGTCCACAGAAGCAACCAAATCAAATTGTTTTTGGCGGACATCTTGGCTTTGTGTAATGTCTGTTTTTTGCATGAAAGCGTTTAATTCGTTTTTGTGCTGGGGATCAAGCCGGACATTAATCCGTGCTCGCGGATTTATTTTTTTGATTAGTTCCCGCAGAAGATAGGCCGAGCCCAGCGCGTCAGCGTCCGGATCGACGTGGGTCAGGATCAAAATATTTTTGGCTTTTTTAAATGTTGCCTGCCAGATGTTTTTCACGTTTCGCCCTTTCTTTTGCCAGACTATTAAGGATTTCCAGCCGCTTATTGCCGGCGTCCAGCGAATCGTCGAGAGTAAAACGCAGTTTCGGCACGAGACGCGTGTCGATGGTCTCGGCCAGAATGCCACGGATAAAAGGAATAGCCGAGATCAGGCCACGCAGAGTTTTCTTTTTTTCGGCTGGCGTGCCCAGACAGGAGACAAAGACTTTGGCGGACGAGAGGTCCGCGGAAGCCTGCACTTCGGTGATCGACACAAAACCAATACGGTGATCGTTGAGCTTGTGTAAAATGATCGAACCGATCTCGCTTTTTAATAATTCCGCCAGCCGTTGTGCGCGCGACATTAGAGGTCTCCTCTTTTTTAAAAAGCTCTGGCTTTTTCCCGCCGTTCATAAGCGACCACGATGTCACCTTCTTGAAAATCTGTAAATTTATTCAGCGTGAAGCCACATTCGTAATTGAGCGGCGCTTCTTTGACGTCGTCTTTTTCGTGCCGCAGACTGGCGAAAGTTGTTTCCGCGATTTGTTTTTTGTTGCGGAGCACCAGTACCTTGTCGGCGTTTTTGCGAATACTGCCGGAGAAAACAAAAGCGCCAGCGATCGTACCCGCTTTGGAGAATTTATAAATTTTGCGTATCTCCGCTTGTCCCAGCTCGATCTCCTCGTACTCCGGTCCGAGCAGGCCGTTCAGCGCCAGCTCCAGGTCTTCCAGCAATTTGTAAATAATATTGTAATGGCGTATCTCCACCGCTTCGTTTTTGGCCAAGATTTCCGCCGAGCTGTCCGCACTGACGGTAAAAGCCAGGATCACCGCTTCCGAAGCTTTGGCCAGCATGACATCGGACTCGTTGATATTGCCGGTGCCGGAATGAATAATATTGACACTGATTTTTTCGTGTTTGATTTTGGCGATCGACGCGCTGATCGCCTCGAGCGAACCCTGCACATCGCCCTTGAGCAAAATATTGAGCGTTTTCTTATCGCCAGTGTTTAGCGCCTTGCTTAAAGACGACAAAGTCATCGCGCGCTTGCTGGCCAGCAGCTGGTCTTTTTGCTCGGCCTGCCGTTTCTCGGCGAGCACACGGGCCTCGCGCTCCGAAGCGTATACTTGAAAAAGCTCGCCGGCGCGCGGCACTGCGGTGATGCCGATGATCTCCACCGGCCGCGCCGGATCGGCCTCCGCGACTTCCTGGCCGAGATCGTCAAACATCGCGCGGACCCGGCCGTAGGTCGTGCCGATGACATAAGGATCGCCTTTGCGCAGCGTGCCGCTTTTGACCAGCACGGTGGCCACCGGCCCGCGTTGTTTGGAAAGATGCGCCTCGATAATAATGCCCTGCGCTTTTTTGTGAGGATTGGCTTTGAGGTCTTCCATTTCGGCGACCAGCAAAATCATTTCCAGCAAATTATCCAAACCGGTTTTTTGTTTGGCGGAAATTTCACAGCAAACCGTTTTGCCGCCCCATTCTTCAGGCACGAGTTCGTATTCCGTCAGCTGCTGTTTGACTTTTTGCGTGTCGGCTTCCGGTAAATCGATTTTGTTGATCGCCACAATGATCGGCACACCGGCGGCTTTGGCGTGATCGATAGCCTCGATAGTCTGCGGTTTGATGCCGTCATTGGCGGCGACGACCAAGATCACGATGTCCGTGACCTGCGCGCCTCTGGCCCGCAGCGCGGTAAACGCTTCATGACCGGGTGTGTCCAAAAACGTGATCTTTTTGTCTTTGACCGTGACCTGATACGCGCCGATATGCTGGGTGATGCCGCCGACTTCGCCTTCCACGACGCGCGAGGAACGAATAGCGTCGAGCAGCTTGGTTTTGCCGTGATCGACATGTCCCATGATCGTGACGATCGGCGGCCGCGGCTGCAAATCTTCCGGCTTGTCTTCCACTTCCGAGGACTCCAGCATGGTCAACTCGTATTTGATTTTCGAATCTTCCGTTTCCGAAAAATCCGTCTTGACCGTCACGCCGATCAGCTCGCCGATTTTCTGGGCGATGTCGTGATTGATTTTTTGATTGATCGTGATGAGCAGGCCGGCTTTGAGCAGCGCGCCCATGATCTCGGTCAGCGGCCGCTTGGCCTGCGCGGCAAAATCATTCAGTGAAATGCTTTTTTCCTGCAAAGTGATCTCGTCGGGTGGCGGTGAATTATCCGTCGGCGCGGTTTCCTGCAGTTTTTCCTGCAGTTTCAGCTTTTTATATTTCGAGCGGTTTTTCTTGGGTTTTTGATTGAAAAGTTTTTGCAGATTGGCTTCTTTGTCGGTAAAAGTTTTTTCGCTGCGGAAAACTTTTTCTTTTTTCAGGTGACTGTTCGGCTTGGCTGGCGCCGGTGAAAGACCGCCCGCTGTTTTAGGCGCGGCGGCGGTTTTGGCGGATTTTTCCGGATTGAGCGAAGATACGGCGTTCGGCTCTTCTTCCGCGGCTTTGGGCTGTTCTTTGGGTGGCGGCGGTTCTTTTTTCTTGCGGCTTTCCAGTGTGAGATGCTTGCTGACTTTTTCCGCCGCGCTCAATTCTTTCGTGCCTTCCGGCTGGGCTTCCGCCTGGTCCTCCAGTTTGGCCAGGTCGGCTTTTTTGATGACTTTTAAGACCTTTTTTTTGGCTGGCGGATTGATGTACTCCTCAATTTTCTGGCAATTTTCCTCGTTGACAGCTGACTTGCTGTCTTTAAACGGAATCTCCAGTTCCTTGAGAATTTCACGGATTTCTTTGATCTCTTTGCTGTATTTTTTGGCCAGCTCGCTTACTTTCATTAACCTGTCCTTAAATTAGGGATTTGCGTTTTTAGGTGGCGGCGGCCTCCTCCGGCTGAGTTTCCTCGGTCTGCGCGGTTTCCGCATTTTTCTGCGCTTCGGCGGCTTTGGCTTCGGCGGCGGCCGCTTTGAGATTTTCTGCCAGACTGGATTTGCCGGTTTCGCTGACGACGGGCTGCTGTTCAGCGGCGGCTTTGGCCAGATTTTCCGTGAAACTGGTTTTTTCCTCCTGGATGTCGATATTCCAGCCGGTCAATTTGGAAGCCAGCCGGACGTTTTGTCCGGCGCGGCCGATAGCCAGCGACAGCTGATCATTGGCCACAAAAACCAGCGCTTTTTTCTCCGCGCCGTTCTCGGTTTCGTTTTCTTCCAGACGGATCTTGTTGATCTTGGCCGGTTTCAACGCGCTGGCGATCAACTCCATCGGATCGTCGACCCATTCGATGATGTCGATTTTTTCATTGCCCAGCGCTTTGACGATATTGTGAATACGCCCGCCCATGTGCCCGACGCAGGTGCCTACTGCGCCGATCTCCGGATCGTTGGATTTGACGGCGACTTTGGCGCGGCTGCCCGGCTCGCGCGCCACGGCCTTGATCTCGATGATTTTGTCGTGGATTTCCGGCACTTCCGTTTCAAAAAGCACACGGATCATATTGGGGTGAGTGCGGGACACGCGGATTTTGGGGCCGCGCGCCGTGTTGTCTACGCCGACCACATACACTTTGATCTCGTCTTTGGGATTGTAGCGCTCGCCGCGCACCTGATCGCGTCTTTCCAGCAGCGCCTCTGTGCGGCCAAGGTCGAGCAAAAAACTTTCGCCTTCTTTGCGCTGTACTTTGGCGTTGATGATCGTGTTGATTTTGGTGCTGAATTCATCGTTGACCGAGCTTTTTTCCGCCTCGCGGAATTTTTGAGACATGACCTGCCGCGCGGTTTGCACGGCGATGCGGCCGAAATCTTCCGGCGTCACCAAAATCGTCAGCGTGTCGCCCGGCTCCGCGCTGTCGTCCAGTTCTTTGGCCTCGTCCAGCGTGATTTGCAGGGCAGGGTTGGTGACTTCCGCCACGACCTCTTTGGTGGCGTAAACATCAGGTTCGCCGGTTTTTTCGTTGATCTCGACCAGCAAATTGTCCGCGTAAGCCTCGCCGAGTTTTTTCTTGGCGGCGGCTTTCAAGCCCTCTTTGATGGCTTCCAGAAGCACATCTTTGTCCAGTCCGCGCTCGCTGGCGACCTGCGCCAGAGCCGGCGCGAACTCTTTATTGCCTTTTCTAACCATTTTGACCTCCGCAAGGATTGCTAACAAAAAAGAGCGGCAAGCCGCTCTAAAGTCTGCGTTTT
>JAIRZV010000003.1 GCA_031267055.1 Candidatus Margulisiibacteriota bacterium
TGTGTTCACGGACGACGCCAAAATAAAAGAGGAATTTTTTGTGGCCTATCCGAACATCAAAGAGATATATCAAGATCTTTCGACTTTTGCTTTGTTCTATGTAGATCAGCCGCAGGCGACGCTTTACTCCTTTAGCGCCCCGCCGCGGGAAATTGACATTTAGAATTTTAAGAACACATTCTTTAAAAACGCTCTCTTTTTGTTTATAGTGTCGGTTGATGGATTTGGCAAAATTTTTAACTGATGCGCTGACCGAAATAGAGCAGAAAAATCTCTTCCGCCGTTTGCCGGAGTTGCAAAATATTGACGCCGGTTTTTCGCGTAACACCTATCTCGGCAATCATTTCGGCGCCAGTGGCTCGCGGCTCATCTCAGGCAATCACCGGCTCTACGCGCGGCTCGAAAAAGAACTGTCCCTGTGGAAAAAAACTGCGGCCGCGCTGATTTATCCGACCGGCTACATGACCAATCTCGGCGTTATCTCCGCACTGATGAACAAAGGCGATTTGATAATCCTCGACAAACTCTGCCACGCTTCGCTCATCGATGGCGCGCGTTTGGCGCAAGCCGATATTAGAGTTTTCAAACACAATAATTCTGCCAGCCTGGAAAAAATCTTGCGACAAAGTCGGAATTACAAAAAAATTCTTGTTGTCACGGAATCTATTTTTTCTATGGATGGAGACCGCACGCCGCTCCTAGAACTGACCACGCTGCGCCGGCAATACGGCTTCTGGCTGCTCGTCGATGAAGCGCACGCCGTCGGAGTTTTTGGCGAGAGAGGCGAGGGTTTGGCCGGACAGCTCGGCGTGAACCAAGACATCGATATACAGATCGGCACATTCAGCAAGGCTTTTGACGGACTAGGCGGTTATGTTTGCGGCTCGCGGCTGCTGATCGATTATCTCGTCAACAGATCGCGCGCGTTTATTTACACGACGGCTCTGCCGCAAATAATCCTGCAAAAAAATCTCGCTAATTTAAAAAAAGTTCAGAGCAAAAAACGGCGCGAAAAATTATGGAAAAATATTGCTTGCTTCGGCGCGCGGCTTGGCGTCAAGGCGAACTCCGCGATAATTCCACTGCTGATCGGCGACGAGCAAAAAACTCTGGCGCTGGCCGAGAAATTGCGGGACAGTGGTTTTATTATTCCGGCTATCCGTTATCCAACTGTGCCGAGGGGGCAGGCGCGCCTGCGTCTCACGCTCAGCGCGGAACAGACAAAACGGCAAATGGATAAATTACTAAAAATTATTCTAAAAGCACTAAAATAACATTTTTGTAGAAATCTGTTCTACGCTTGTGTTATGATAAATGCCTATGTGCGGAATAGTTGGCTATTTGGGCAAAAAAGACGCTCTGCCGCTGGTCGTGGACGGCCTGAAATATCTCGAATACCGCGGTTATGATTCCGCCGGCGTGGCGGTGCATACCGGCCATAAAATCGAGATCATCAGAGCTGTCGGCAAAATTCGCAACCTTGAGCAAAAACTTAAAAATTCGCCTCATGGCAAATGCGCTGTCGGCCACACGCGCTGGGCGACGCACGGCCGCCCCTCACTGGAAAATTGTCACCCGCTGGCGACGGCTGACGGACGTATCGTTCTGGTGCATAACGGTATTATCGAAAATTTTAATGTGCTGAAAAATCAATTGCTGGCCGAGGGTGTTACTTTCCAGACCGAGACGGACACCGAGGTTTTGGTGGCGCTCATCGGCAAATATTACGCGGGAAATTTAGCGGAAGCGGTTTTGCAGGCTCTGCGCGAGGTCGAAGGGACTTTTGCGATCGCCGTGCTGGCGCAAGACAAACCCGATGAGATCGTCGCGGCCAAGCGCGCCGCGCCGCTGTGCCTCGGGCTGGGTAAAGACGAAAATTTTATCGGCTCGGACGCTATATCTTTTATCAAGCACACGAACAAAGTCATCTATCTCAAGGACGGCGAGATCGCTGTGCTGACCGCCAAATCTGTCGAGATTCGCAATTTGCGCGGCAAAAAAATAAATCCTAAAACGCAGACGCTCTCGCTCGATCCTTCATCGATCGAAAAAGGCGAGTATCCGCATTACATGCTCAAAGAAATTTACGAGCAGCCGCACGCCGTGCAAGACACGCTGGATGGGCGCATCTCGCCGCAAAATGACGAAGTGATTTTCAAGGAGCTGGAAAAACACCGCGAATATTTGAGCGGTGTCAATAAAATTTTCATTGTGGCTTGTGGCACCTCGTGGCACGCCGGTCTGGTCGCGGAATACTTGCTGGAGAGATACGCGCGTCTTTCTGTCGAGGTAGACTACGCCGCGGAATTCCGTTACCGCTATCCCGTGCTGGACAACAAAACGCTCGTGTTGACGATCAGTCAGTCGGGCGAGACGGCGGACACTATCGCCGCGATCGGCGAGGCGCAGTCGCTCGGCGCCAAAGTTTTGTCTATCGTCAATGTGCCGTCCTCAACTATCGCGCGCAATTCCAACATGGTCATTTACACTTACGCCGGCCGTGAGATCGGCGTGGCCTCGACCAAGGCTTTTACGACCCAGCTGGTGGTGTTGTCTCTGCTGACTGTCTACTTGGGGCTGCTACACCGCACTCTGCCGGCCGACCAAGCGACGGTTATGCTGCAAGACCTCAAACGTGTACCGAATGAGATTTCTAAAATATTCACGGAAGTGGATAATATCAAGCGTATCGCCAGAGCGTTTCACAAACACAGCAACGCGCTCTATCTGGGGCGCGGTGTGGGTTTCCCGATCGCTCTGGAGGGCGCGTTGAAACTCAAGGAAATTTCCTACATTCACGCCGAGGGCTACTCCGCCGCGGAGATGAAGCACGGCCCTATCGCTCTCATCGACGAAAATATGCCGACTGTCGTGCTGGCTTTTAAAGGCCGCCGTTACGAAAAAATCCTCGGCAATATCATGGAAGTCAAGGCGCGCAAGGGCAAGCTTATCGCTGTCGCTTCGGCGAGCAATGACGACATCACGCGCGTCGCCGACGAAGTGATCCGCATACCGGACGCGACGGAAAGCATTTCCGCAATACTGGCTGTCGTGCCGCTACAAATCCTCGCTTATTATATCGCTGTCGAAAAAGGCTGCTCAGTCGACCAGCCGCGCAATCTTGCCAAGAGCGTGACAGTGGAGTAGCTTAAATTTTGGCAATGGCGTGTGGCAGCGCCGAAAAGAAAACACTGACCACTTCATAGCCTTTTTGTTTGCGCAGATAATGCCGCAATATTTTGAGCACGGCTTTTTGCGCGTCGGCGCCCAGTCGGTCATAGAGGCGGATTATAGTAGACTGTTTCCGGCGTTGCGCGGCTTTTTTGCGGACAGCCAGCCGCTCCGCATCCCGGAACCAAAACGCCAGAGGTATGCCGTAAGTTTCGCTGATCTGGAACAATGTGACCATGCGGGGCAATGTTTTGCCTTTATAAATGCTGTAAAAAGAAGCATAATCCAAACCTATTTCGTAAGCCATTTCTTCCAGTGAAGAATCATTCTTTTCTTTGATTTGTTTTAGTTTGGCGCAGACTAGATTTTTTAATTTTTTCTCTATTTCAACTTTTTCCATTAAGCACCCTCTCGAAAGAGAAGCTTAGTCGGCTTCCCCGATTTACTATATGGTAAATACAATAATAAATAATTATGGTTTTTTACTATAAAACATGCTATAATCCAGCCAACAATTCTAAGGGGGTATTTTTATGGCGAACGCAAGCAATTATACGGACGCAACGGACATAGATTTCAAAGGGGGAAATTACAATATCGATATCGGCAAAAGCCTTTCGGCTGAAGGTATGCGCAACGCCTTGCACACCAAAGAAAAAGTGACCAATAAAACAGATGCCATCGACAGCAGTAACAGCTCAAGCGACACACAATATCCGTCAGTTAAAGCGGTTTCTGATAGTCTGAATGCTAAAGACAACGGCGCTTTACACAAAGCCGGAGCGGAAACGATAACCGGCGTTAAAACTTTTGGCACGGTGGATGCGGCGGCTGAACCACTGCTGGGCGTGGCTAAAACGACAGACGCTACTGATAGCGGCACAAAATTCGCTACTGAAGCGCAGGTGTATAAAAAACAGGACAAAGTAACCGTTGTTCAACAGAGCGCGCTGGACAGCGGTATTACCGCCAGCAAGGTGTCCGCTTATGACAGTTATTTTACGAATTTAAGTTTTTTCCCGAAAGGCACAATACTGACTTTCAGCAGAGCGGCCTGGGATGCCAAAGATTCGACTTTTAGAGCTGTGTGGGCAGTATGCGACGGCGCCTCCGGCAGTGGCACACCCAATCTGGTCGGCAAATTTCTGCGCGGTGCGGATTATCCGGCTGGTGAAACA
>JAIRZV010000106.1 GCA_031267055.1 Candidatus Margulisiibacteriota bacterium
AGCCTTTACAAGATCGTCAAAAGCGCGGACGAAAAATAATAAATTCAGAGCGATCGAATTTTGACGGGGATAGTATGCACGAATCAGCCAAAGTTTTTCTGGCGCTGCATTTAGGCCGCTGGGATCTGTCGATAGACACGACAGTGCTCTTGAATTTTGCCGCCGCGTTTTTGCTGATCGTTTTGCTCTGGCTCATCACGCGCCGCCTGACATTTGCCCCCAAAAGTTTCGGCCAAAATCTGCTGGAAACCGCGGTCGAGTTTATGGAAAAACAAATTCTCTTGCCGGCTGGACTGGACAAAACCTGGCTGCCGCTGTGTCTCTCGGCCTTTCTATATATATTGTTTACCGGACTGCCGCTGGGACTGCTCAGCTTACTGGGGCCGCGAGCGGGATTAGGCAGCGCCGTCAGCAATATCAACGGCACAGCCGCGCTGGCGGTTTTGTTTTTTGTGATCAGTTTATTTGTGCGCTTTAAAAAACACGGCCTTTGGGGTTTTTGTAAAAGTCTGGTGCCGCAGGGCGTCAAAGGACCGGTGATTATTTTGCTTTTGCCGATCGAGATTATCAGCCAGTTGTTCAAGCCTTTTTCGCTGGCTATCCGGCTTTTCGCCAATATGTCCGGCGGACATTTGCTGCTGATCAGCATTTTGAGTTTTACTTCTATATTTAATAACCTTGCGGTGTGGGTGGCTTCTTACGGCGGCGCGATCGTGATAATATTCTTTGAATTTTTTGTCTGCTGCATTCAGGCGTATGTGTTCACCTTTTTGGGCGCTTCGATGATCGGCGAGTCACTGGAAAACGAAGCATAAAAAAAATACGAAAGGAGAAAACAAATGGACAATATTATAGGAGCATATCTGGGCGCGGCGATTTGTATGGGTTTGGCGGCGCTGGGCGGCGCGTTCGGCATTGGCATGATGATGAGCAAACTGTTTGACAGTGTGGCGCGCCAGCCGGAGATTTTGGACAAAGTGCGGCCGCTGGTTTTCATCGGCATCGCTTTTATCGAAGCTGTGGCTTTGTACGGCCTAGTCATCAGTATTTTGCTGGCCACAAAATAAGGAGCGCGTTTTGTTTAAACTGGAGATCAATATTATTTTTTGGACACTGATTTCTTTCGGCCTGGTTTGCTGGATTATCAACGCCAAGATCTATCCGGTGCTGGCCAAAATGATGCGGGAGCGCGCGGAGCGGATCACCGGTGAGCTGGCCGACGCCGAAAAACAGCGCCGCGCGGCGGAAACTTTGCGCGCTGAACTGGCGGAGCAGCAGAAAAATATTGAGCTGGCCGAGCACCGTATTCTTTCCGAAGCGCGTGAAAAAGCCAGAGCGCAGGCGGCCGGACAATTCGAGGCGTTGCAGGCGGAATTCCGCGCGTTGCGCAAAACCAAAGAAGCAGATTTGCGGCGGCTGGAAGACGATTTTTACCGCAATTTTGAGGAGCGTGTCGGCAAAATGCTTTACACGGCCTGTGAAAAAGTCCTGCGGGTCAGCCTGACACCGGAAATGCAGCAGCGGATTTTGCAGGAGCGTTTAGAGGAATTAAAAAAACTAAAAGAATTTTAAAATGCTAAATTATCGTTACAATTTGAAAGAACTGTTGGACACGCTGGAGAATACCGGCGAGTTGGACCTTTTTGTCACGGATATTTTTCGTTTCAATCTGATTTGCGAGGAAACTTGCGGCGTCAAGGAAATTTTGTTTGACGAACATGTCGCGCCGGAAAGCAAAGATCAATATTTTCAAAAAGTTTTTGCCGGTGTCGTGGGTGAGAATTTTAAAAAGTTTATTTTGCAATTAATCGAAAACAACGATTTGCATTTTTACGAAATGATCAGCAATAAATTTGTCGAGCTGCTCAGCAAGACGAAAAATTCGCTTTTTGTGGAGGTCTGGTCGGCGCTGGATTTGACGCCGGAGCAGCTGGACACGCTCCGCCAGGAATTGGAGCGTCTGGAGAACAAAAGAGTTTATCTGCACAATGTGGTTTCCAAAAATGTGCTGGGCGGTTTTATCCTCAAGCGCGGCGAAAAAATGCTGGACTTGAGCGTGCAGGCCGGCCTGGAGCAATTGAGAACGGCTTTGGTTTAAGGAGAAATTATGCCTTTGACAGAAACGATATTGCGGAATATACAGGAAAAAATCGACAGCTTGAAAACGATTTCCGGCGCGGACGAGGTAGGCTCGGTGCTGGAGTCCGCCGACGGCATCGCGCGTATTCGGGGCTTGAGTTCGGCGGTCAACGGCGAGTTGCTGGAATTTCCGGGTAAAATTTACGGCACGATTTTCAATCTGGAAAAAGAAGAAATTATTTGCGCGATTTTGGAAAACCACACCAAGGTCAAAGAAGGCGCCTGGGTCAAACGCACCGGCCATGTGGTCGGCATCAAAGTCGGTCAAAATATGCTGGGGCGCGTGATTAATCCGATGGGCGATCCGCTTGATGGTCTGGGACTGATCAAAACGGAAACGGCTTATCCGCTGGAAAGTCCGGCGCCCGGCGTGGTTGACCGCGAGCCGGTGCGCGTGCCTTTGCAAACCGGCTACAAAGTGATCGACGCGTTGGTGCCGATCGGCCGCGGACAGCGCGAGTTGATCATCGGCGACCGGCAAACCGGCAAGACTACGCTGGCCGTGGACACGATCATCAATCAAAAAGACACCGGCGTTATTTCTATTTATGTGGCGGTCGGGCAGAAAGAATCAACAGTCGTAAAACTCCGGCATCAGCTGGAGCAGCACGACGCGCTGAAAAACACGATTATCATTGACGCGCCGGCCAGCGCTCCGGCGATCACGCAATATTTAGCGCCTTTTGTCGGCTGTGCGATCGCGGAATATTTTATGTATGAGCTGCAAAAAGATACACTGGTGGTTTACGACGATTTGAGCAAACACGCGGCCGCTTACCGACAAATTTCTCTCCTGATGCGCCGTCCGCCTGGCCGCGAAGCCTATCCGGGCGATATTTTTTATCTGCATTCGCGGTTGCTCGAGCGTGCGGCGAAACTCTCGCCGGCTAAAGGCGGCGGCTCCATGACCGCTTTGCCGATCATCGAGACGCAGGGTAATGATATTTCCGCTTATGTGCCGACGAATGTGATCTCTATTACCGACGGGCAGATTTTTTTGGAGGCCGATCTTTTCAATAGCGGCGTGCGGCCGGCCGTGAACGCCGGTATTTCGGTGTCGCGTGTCGGCGGCAGCGCCCAGATCAAAGCCATGCGGCGCCTTTCCGGCACCATGCGCATCGACCTCGCGCAGTACCGCGAAAAAGAAGCGTTTTCTATGTTTTCGTCAGAACTGGACAAAGAAACTCTGCGCCAGTTAAAAAAAGGCGCGCTCATGGTCGAGCTGCTCAAGCAGGATAAAAACAAACCGCTGGCCGTGGAAGAACAGATCGTTATTATTTACGCCGGTGTCAAAGATTTGCTGTTGGATATTCCGCTGGAGAGGCTGGCGGAGTTTGAGACAGCGTTGCTGGATTACCTGCGCAAAAATTACGCGGATATTCTGGAAACTTTCCGCACGCAAAAAGAATTTACGCGCGAGCTTGGCCTGTTGACGCAAAACGCGGTCAATAATTTTAAAAAGGAATTTTTAAATGTCCCAGCTGACAGTCATTAAAGAGCGAATCAGGACGATCACTAATCTTAGCCAGGTGACCAAGGCCATGGAAATGGTGACGCGGACGAAGATCAATAAAATCCGCCAAAATTTTAACAACGCCAAAAATTATCAGACTTGGTTGACGCGGATTTTTACCCAAATTTCTGTTCAGGTCAAAAAACCGGAAGCTGTTTCCGCGCAGCCGTCGGAAAAATATTGTCTGGCTTTTTTCGCGCACAAAGGTTTTTGCGGTGGCTTCAATGATAAACTGCTGGCGAAATTGCGGATCGTATTGGACAATGAAAAAATGGAAAATAGCCGCGGCGCGGCGCTCTGGCTGCTGGGGCGCGCCAACGCCAAATGGAATTATTACGTTAAACAGGCGTACACGATTTTGGAAGCGGCGGAGAAAAATTATCAGGCGGAAACCGCGCCACTGGTGGCGGAAATTGCCGGCAAAATTTTGGCCGGTCAAAAGATCGAGGTTTATCTGGCTTACAATGAATTGCTGTCGGTATTGGAGCAAAGTCCCGTGATTAAAAAAATTTATCCGTTGGACGATTCGACTTTACCGGACACTGAATATAATCAAAGTGTGCCAAGAGAAATCATCTTGGAGCCGGCCGGCGAAATTATTTATCCCGAAATTTTGCGCGCTTATTTGAGCGCCTGTTTGGACAAAGCCTATTGGGAATCCGCCGCCGGCGAGTATTACGCGCGGCTGGTGAGCATGCAAAGCGCCAATAAAAACGCACGCTTGATTTTGCAGAAGCTGACTTTGCAATATAATAAGACGCGGCAGATGCGCATCACGCAAGAATTGTCGGAAGTGGTCAGCGCTTTTGATGTTTTGCGCGCGCTGGAAAATAAAGAAGCTTAAAGGAGTTTGATCATGGCTGCTGGCAACAAAGGTTCGGTAATTCAAATCGTCGGGCCGATTATCGATATTCGTTTTGAGCAGGGCGAGATACCGGAGATACGCAATGCGATCGAGATCGGGCACGGCTATAACGGCCGCAAATTGCGCGTGCTGGCGGAAGTGGCGATGCAGACGGAGGGCGGCATTGTGCGCTGTGTGTCCATGCAACCTACCGACGGTCTGCCGCGCGGCGCGGAAGCTGTCGACACTGGCCATCCTATCGAAGTGCCGATCGGCAAAGAAACTTTGGGGCGGCTTTTTAACGCGCTGGGCGAGACTATCGACAATTTGCCGCCGCTGTCGGACCAAGTGGAGCGCCAGCATATTCGCGGTAATCCGCCGCTTTTTCAGGATATTGATCCGCAGGACAGCGTGCATGAGACCGGCATCAAAGTGATCGACCTGATCTCGCCGTACGTCAAAGGCGGCAAAACCGGACTGTTTGGCGGCGCGGGCGTGGGTAAGACAGTGATCATTATGGAGCTTATTCACAATATGGCTAAACATCACGGTGGCATTTCGGTTTTTGCCGGCGTGGGCGAACGCACGCGCGAGGGCAATGATCTCTGGCTGGAAATGCAGGAGTCCGGTGTGCTGGACAAAACCGCGCTGGTTTTCGGGCAAATGGGCGAAGTGCCGGGCGCGCGTATGATTACGCCGCTGACCGCGCTGACGCAGGCCGAATATTTCCGCGACCGCGAGCATCAAGACGTGCTGTTTTTTATGGACAATGTTTTTCGTTTTGTGCAGGCCGGCTCGGAAGTCTCGACTTTGCTGGGACGCATGCCCTCGGCAGTCGGTTATCAGCCGACACTCGGCGCGGAAATGGGGCGTTTGGAAGAGCGCATCACTTCGACGCGTAGCGGATATATTACTTCTATTCAAGCGGTGTTCGTGCCGGCGGACGATATTACCGATCCGGCGGCGGCGATCACATTTAGCCATCTGGACGCTTCGACGGTTTTGTCGCGGGATATTTCCGCGCTGGGCATTTATCCGGCGGTCGATCCGTTGCAATCCAGTTCGCGCATTTTGGACGCGTCTATCGTCGGCAAAGAACATTACGAGACCGCGCGCGAGGTAAAACGCATTTTGCAAAGATACAACGAGCTGAAAGACATCGTGGC
>JAIRZV010000077.1 GCA_031267055.1 Candidatus Margulisiibacteriota bacterium
CTTTGTTCCGTTATTTGCGGTTTGGCTTATTCCGCGGCTTCCATTTGTTTGGCGATTTCCAGCATTTTTTCCAGCCGCGCGTCGATCTCCGTCAAAATGTCGTCCAATTCGTTGTAGCCCTCGTAATCCTCTTTGGTGAAATGTTTCTGGCGTTTTTTTTGCTCTTCCTGTTTTTGTTTTTTATCCGCCTGCGCCACCTCCGCCGCTTTGTCGGCCAGCGCCCAGGAAGCCAAAAAAGCCCTGGCCAGCTCGTCGCGGTTTTGCTGCGGTTTACTGGCCTGCAAGGCTTTTTGCGCCTGATGGGCCTGCTGGGTTTGCGTCTGCTGCAGATGATCGAGTTTCATAACTCCCCTTAAAAATAATTATATCACAAACGAACTTTCCCCAAGTTATACAACAAAAACTTTCAATATATTGTCAGGTATAAATTCGGCAAGTCTGGGTATGTTTGTCAATGAAAGGTGGTCACATGAAAGAAAAAGATATTAAAGATTTGATCCGCAAAGCGGGCGAAGAGGGTTGCAAAAAAGCGCAAAAGATTAAAACGCTGGAATACAATATGGATTTCGGCACAGTGACCGCCACAGTAGCGATGTCACTTAATTAATTTCTTCTGTGTTATAATTTTTAAAAATCATGCCAAGACTCGACGGGGAAAATATTTATCTGGAATCAGTCAAACCGCAGAATATCGCGCTGATCCGCCAGTGGTCGGTCAAAACGCGCGACTCTTTTTTTTTGAATAAAACCACGCTGACTGTCAGCACCGATTATCTGGCGATGCTGGTCAGTTCGCTGGATCATCAATTTTACCTGGCGCACAATCGCGGCGGCCAGCCGCTCGGCGTGTTGTTATTCAGCAACATTCACAATCCGCAACATATTGCCGAAGTCAGCTTGACTTTGCAGCCTTCCAAAAACAACACCAAGCTGTTGCAAGAAACGCTGGAAGTCGGCCTAATCAATCTTTTTAGCAAGACCAATTTGGTCAAAGTTTACTGTCATTGCCAGCCGCATGAACTGGAATTAAAAAAAATCCTGCTGGAATGTTTTTTCAAAAAAGAAGGCCAGTTGAATGAGCATCTTTTTTACAACAATAAATTTCACGATCAAGAAATTTTCGGCCTGCCCAGAGAGGATTATTACAGATGAGCGAAAAAATCACGATCAGTCTACGGCATCTGGAAAAACGCGACATAGCCAAAGTCGCCGCGTGGCTGACCAATGAAGATTATTACCAGCATAATCTGACAAACTATCCGTACAACAACAAGCGGCTGCTGCAAAATCAGCTGCTCAAAGAAATCGCGGTCGGGCGCCTGATCGAAGCGCGCACGCGGCTGCTGGTCGCGGAAGCCAACGGCGAGATTTTGACGGCTTTTATCGCGTTGCAAAATTTCAACTGGCAAAACCGCAACGCCATTCTGCAAATTTACATTCCCGCGGAATTTCGCAGCGCCAATCTGGGGTTGATTATTGTCACGCAGGTTTACAATTATATTTTCAAAGATCTCAACCTGCACAAAGTTTATACTTATGTTTCCGGCGGCGACACGGAAAAACTGGAGCGTTACAAAACCGCCAAACAGGAGCCGGAGGCCGTGCTTTACAATTATCTGCGCGGCGCGGATGGCCAACCGGAAAATCTGCATATTTTCGGCACGTTTAAAAAAGATGTGTTTAAAAAACCCGCCTAACGCTCGATACCCCACCAGTCTGCCGCTTACGCGCCAGCCAGCCTCCCCTTGGTAAGGGGAGGCAAATAAAAATTTGCTTATAGCTAAAATTTTGCACCAAAATTAAACTATTTACGATATAGATTATATGTTTATCTTGAATAAAACCATAAGCATAGGCGAGTGCTTTAAACAAATCCGCGCAAGAGAACATTGGAGCCAGCAAAAGATGGCGGATAAAACCGGCATAAGCCAACCGGCAATTGCACAGATCGAGAAATACAACACTCATCCAAATATCCATACACTCGCGAAGTTTTATAAAGCACTTGACGTCGCACCGGAAGAGCGAATTTATTTCAATAAATTTGTCGCTCAATTGAATCAAGATAAAACACTGTCCAACCTTTTACGTGCAATACGCATTAAAGAAAACCTGACTCAAAAAGATGTCG
Source organism: Candidatus Margulisiibacteriota bacterium (assembly GCA_031267055.1). Taxonomy (GTDB): domain Bacteria; phylum Margulisbacteria; class Termititenacia; order Termititenacales; family Termititenacaceae; genus Termititenax. The sequence continues at coordinate 2,132 of JAIRZV010000077.1, forward strand.
CTGCTTTGCTGGACGTATCCGAAACGACTATTTGTCATATCGAAAACAGCAAAGTTGTTGTTAGTAAAAATATTTTACTAAAGATATACAAGGTTTTTAATGTTGCACCCGAAGATCAGATTTTTCAATACAGCGTTAAATGCGCTAAAAGAAAAAAACACTTAAAAATTAAAAAATTAGGCACAGAGAAAACACCTGCTAATTTACTCTTAAAAATCCGTCAAGAAAATAATTTAACTCAACAGGAATTGGCCGACAAATTAGGTGTAAGCCGCCCTACTATCATCAATGTGGAAACCGGCAAAAGCCAGGGTGCCAGAACAATTATTAAGAAACTCGCCGAAGTTTTTAAGCTTGGCCCGGAGGATATAACATTCACACCCCAAAACAAGCCAAAAAAAATGGCCACATGCCGCGCCGGGTACAGCTACGACTATGGTCAATATTTTTCTTAAAACACGTCTGGAATATCAACTGACCCAGCAAGAACTAGCTGATAAGTTAAGCGTATCTCCCGCTGTTATATCTCTCATTGAAAAGGAGAAAAGTTTTTCCCATTCTATACTGCACAAACTATATGAAAAATTTAACATCGCGCCGGAAAACAGGGTTTATTTTGACAAACTAGGTCAGCTGCTTAAAAAAGAAATGGAAACCATGGCTGATATTTTTATAAGAACACGTTACGAAAATGGCTTAACCCTCCAAAAACTAGCTGACAAGTTAGGTGTATCTACATCTACTATAAATCTTATTGAAAATGGGAGAAGTTCTCCCAATTCTATATTGTACAAACTCTACAAAACATTTAATATCGCGCCGGAAAACAGAGTTTATTTTGACAAGCAAGACCAGCCTTTCATAATAGAGTAGTTCACTCCACCGGCCAAATTTCCAAGCCGGTCGTTTTATTCAGCCAGCGGATGATAATATTGGCGTTGAGGTCAAAAAGCGGCCACATTAGATTGAAATAAAACTGCAGACGGCCTTTCCAGCGCGCCAGCGTGTAATGTTTCGCCTCGCGCGCGGCCAGCAGCTCATCGCCGCCGGCATTGCAAATTTCCAGACCCTCGATCAAGCCTTGCTGCAAAGCGGTTTTCAGCAGGCGCGTGTGGCGGCCATACTGGCGCGACCAAAAACTCAAAGTCCCGATATAGGCGCCGACCTGATGGATCAGCGCGCTCAATTTTAAGCGCTCATCAAGGTCAAATTCGTAAATCGGGTTGGTAAATATTCCGACCATCAGCTGCTCAATAATCGTCTGAATTTCTGTTTCGTCTTCCGTAATAGCCAGCACGGCAAATATCGCGCCCAACAGTAAATATTCAGCCACAGGCAAAGCGTATTTGCGGTACGGCTCGATCGCGTGAAAACTGATCGTGATCAACTCCAGTAGCAATTGCGTCACAGCATCGCCTTTATCCTTGTGAAATTTGATCAGTGTCGTGGCGATGAGATTGCCGATATTTTTGTCTATCGCTTGATTTTCCTGCAAGGACTCGCGGTAGCGCCGCAAAAATAATTTACCTTCCGGACTCAAGGTTTCCGGATTGATTTTGCTGACATTGGCGTAAATTCCGTCAACTAAATTGTCGACCATAAACGAAATTATAACAGGAAATTTTTGTATATGTTAAACTTATTTAATGTCCATTTTTTTTCTCTGTCTTACTGTGCTCGGCGTTTATTTGGTCGCTTTGCCGTTTTGGCTCGCCAATCTCGCGGCGGTCGGCACGCTCGGTTTGATTTTCTCTTACACTAAAGAAAAAGCCTGGGGCTGGACGCGGAGAATCACCGGTTATGAACTGCCGTTTGGCTTAATGTTGTTCGCGGCGTGGTGGTCAGTGTGCGACG
>JAIRZV010000079.1 GCA_031267055.1 Candidatus Margulisiibacteriota bacterium
AAGCCAAAACCGTGTTTTTCCACTTCGCGATTGAGCTGCGCGATGACAATGACCGGAATATTCAATTCTTTGGCCAGATTTTTCAGGGCGCGCGCCCAGTTGGACACCTCCAGATAGCGGCTTTCCTGCCTGCCGGCTGTGCTGGTGATCAGCGTCAAAAAATCGACCACGATGAGTTGAATATCTTTTTCTATTTTGAGCCGGCGCGCTTTGGTCTGGATTTGCAGTATCGTGTTTGGTGAATCGTCGATATAGATCGGCGCGTTGCTTAGATTGGCCAGAGATTGGGACAATTTTTTCTGATCGTCGGCGGATAGATTGCCGGTTTTGATGCTATGCGCGTTGAGCTTGGCGTCGGTGGTCAGCAGACGAGTTGCCAGCTCTTCCTGGGACATTTCCAGCGAAAAAATCCCTACTGGCACATTGCGCCGCAAAGCGACATTGGCGGAGATGTTCAGAGCCAGCGCGGTTTTGCCGACGGATGGTCGCGCGGCAATGACGATCATATTGGCGTTTTGCAGACCGCCAGTGATTTGATCCAGTTCGTCATAGCCGGTCAGCAAACCGCCGGCTTCGGGATTGGCGCTTTTGCGGGTGAGATCATCATAGGCAATATCCAGAGGCACGCGCAGATGCTGAAAACCCTGTTTGATATTGCGCTGTGCCAGCTCAAAAACCGCTTTTTGTGCGCTCTCCACGATCTCATCGGGATTGCCGTCGGGCTGATAGGCTTCGGAAGCCATGCTGTGTCCAGCCTCGATAATGCTGCGCATCACGTAATTGCGCTCGACTATTTCCGCGTACTCTCCGGCGTGCGCCGGCGTGACCACTGTATTGGCCAGATCGGCCAGATAAGCGCGGCCGCCTTCCGGTAAAGTATTCTTTTGTTTCAGCTCTTCCGCGACGGTGAGCAGATCGATTTTTTTATTCTGCGCGGCCAGACTCTGCACCGCCTGATAGATATTTTGATGCGCCGGCAGGTAAAAGCTTTCCGGCTGCAAGCGGTCGATGACTTTGAGCACGGCCTCCTGATCTATGAGCAGCGCGCCCAGCAGATTTTGTTCGGCTTCGAGATTTTGCGGCGGGACTCTTTCTTCCGGCATAGGGTCGTCTATTGTAAAGGATAAACGGGGCTTTAGGCAATATTAAACACAAAATATCGATACATGATAGCCTGAATCTCCGCCGATATAATTAACATAAGAAAAAGCCTGTGTTATACTTTTTGGGGGGATTTCATGCGCTATTTACGGAATGTTTTGCTTCTGAGCCTGTTGCTGACGGCGCTTTTGCCCGCCGCCTGGAATAAACTGACTTTTCAAGGCTATGTTACCAATGCAGCTGGAGGCGGCTATATTGGAAATCTGGTCGTGGGCATAAAGATATATGATAATGGGCCAACAACAGAAAAGGCTAATGAACTACTCTCTAGAAGTTATGAAGGTTTAGAGATAGAAGGCGGCGCGTATACAGTGGAAGTGACTCTTAGTACTACTAACATCAATGAGCTTATGGCGAAAGATAATCTTTATCTGGCCATGTATCTGCATAAAGGCACTAAAGATCAGATGGATAATAAAAATATATTTGCCGACAGGTATTACTTGTCGCCAAATGTACAGATACTTGGCGTGCCTATAGCGCTCAAAGCCAGAGGAGTTGATGTTAAACACAAATCTACCGACAGTGTCTATGAAGGCAGTAGTTTGTATATTAACTATAATCCGGATAGTGGACCGGCAGGAGCGGTAGTTACGGGCACGAGCGGCAAGATAGGCATCGGTACGCCTACTCCAAGAGAGGATGTTGACTTACATGTGGTAGGAGGAACTAATACATATTCCCTCAGTGTTCCGGAGATCAAGGGTGATGGTATGGTCGAGGCAACCGCGGTATATCACGTTCTATGGGAGTAGATATGTCTTATCGAAAGATCATAATATTTATTTTAATGATAACCTGCTTTTTAGCGTCGGAGGAATATTACAAAAATTCCAAGGAAAAGAGTGATAATAATAAAGTTATACCGCAAACTAGTAACACTTTCCCTTTTCAGGGTTATTTTACGGACTATCTGGGGCGGCCTTATTTTGGTACTGTACAAATGGGATTTGCCTTTTACAATAGCGAAGAAAATGGGACAGAGATATATCCTGACGGCGATGGTTTGATCCGGCAGGTCAAGGTTTATAACGGCTTATATGCGACGAAGATCAGTTTGCCAAAAGACGCTTTTGCCACGCTTGCTTCCTATGACAATATCTGGGTAGAAGTCTATGTGATTAAGGGCATCGAGAATATGAGCTGGGACGGCAGGAAAGACTCTTATAATACGGGGACAAAAAAATTAAAGGAAAAAGAGTATATGCTTTCGCCGCGTGTGCAGTTGACCGCCGCGCCGTACGCTCTGGGCGTGAGGGGTTTGTCTTATTATGAAAGCGATAATGGTACCAATAAAGTGTTAAAAGTTGGCTCATATCAAACTATTACTAATAATTTTACTAATCAGAGTAATAGCTTGATCATTCCCGGCAATGTTAGAATTGCCACATTGAATGTTGGTACTAATTATTCTGAAAACGAATTTGATAAAAATGGAACGAAGGTGACTCTTAATGCAGTGAATGCCAAGTTATTTATCCCTGGTATATTGCAGGTCAATAATAATGCGAAAGTTCAAATTAATGGCAGTATTGCCCCCACTGGCGGTGTCCATGGCGCTGTTTGGAATTAGGCTGATTTGACCGGATATGTTATAATAATACAGTGCTAAAGGGAGGAGATTTTATGATCAAAAAAATAGACAAAGCAAGAAGAAATTCCATTATCAAAAATTTTCAGGCGCTGGCGGTTTTGGGTTGTTTTCTCCTGCCGCTGGGTGGCAAAAAGGCGCTTTCGACGGCGGCGGCCGGCACAGCCAGCCAGAACAAACCGGGCACAGCGATCTGGGCTTAGGTAGCGTTCTCTAAATGTCCCTGTTATAATACTCAAATGCTGAGCATGTCTGTGGGCAAACGCTGGTTGGCGCTTTTGGCCGTGGTTGGTGTTTTGTATTTTGGTTTTGAGCTGGCGCGGGGTTATTGGCGCGGGCAAATGGTCTGGCAACGCTACGCCGCGTTGGAGTCGCGCTATGCCGAGCTGCTCAAGCAAAACCAAGATTTGAAAATCAAATTGACCGAGGCACGCAGCGCCGCTTTTATCGAATTGAACGCGCGTGACAAGCTGGGGCTGGTGCGCGCGGGCGAAACAGCGTATAAGATAGTTGAGGAGGATTGAGTTTAGCGCAATGGCAGAGGAAAACAAAACGGAAAATCCGCAGCCGCAGGAATACTCCGCGGGCGAGCTGCTCAAAGGTTCGGTTACAGGCATTACCAGTTTTGGCGCGTTTGTAAAATTGCCGGACGGCAAAGAAGGCCTGGTGCATATTTCGGAAATCGCCAGCGCTTACGTGACGAATATCGAAAATTTCATCAAGCTCGGCGAAGAAGTGACGGTCAAAGTTCTGGGCAAGAACAACAAAGGCAAATACGATCTGTCGATCAAGCAGGCCGG
>JAIRZV010000085.1 GCA_031267055.1 Candidatus Margulisiibacteriota bacterium
CCCGGCTATTTGCGCGGCTTTGATATTTTTTGGGTCGAGCGTGAGCCGCACAAATCCTCCGGCACGCTGGCTTTTAACAATCGCACGGAAGGTCTTGAGACCTACCAAAAAGTTTTGCCGGTCAGCAGCCCCGAGACAAACAAGGGGCCGGAGCTAACCCTGACCGGCATCGAGGCCAGCGCGCCGCATCTTTACTCGCCAGAGCCATCGATACTGTATTACAGCGGTCTGCTGGAAATGGAAAAAGATTTTATTATCCGCGGGACTGTCCAAGATCGTGGCGCCGGCGCGCGCTTGATTACTTTTTCACCGGCTTTTGGCAGCCAGCCGGCGCCGGTTGAGGACCTGTCCGGCGGCGTTTGGTCAGCGCGTTACACTATACGGGCTACGGACGCGCCGGAAAACATCATCATCTCGGCTTATGATTCAGCCGGTGGCGTCACCGCGCGCGTTGTTTCGGTACGCAAAGACATTACACCGCCTGATCCTCCGGCTTGGGCGCGGATTTTGCCGGATCGTGTGAGCGCGGACAATGCCGTCGGGACAAAAATAAGCCGCGCGCGGCAGATGTTTGTCACTTGGGCGGATGCCACGGACAAAGAATCCGGCGTGCATTATTACACTATGGGCAATCGCTCACGCTGGTGGCAAAACGCGCGGCACCAAAGCGGCGATTCGGAAATCGCTGATGAAGGCGAAAATACTTTTTATGTTTTCGCGGTGGATCGCGTTGGCAATGTTTCTTTGCCGGCCACCGCCTATATTACTATTGATAGCGTTCCGCCACCGATCTTTGAGGCGTCGCACAATGCTACCGGACAGCCGTTGCCTGCGGGGGATAAACTGATCGTGTCTCTGCGCGGCGAACTAAATGGGCGGGCGTTTTTCAGTATCTCCGGTCTCGCGCAAAATATTCCGCTGTGGGATGCCGGGCAGGACGGCGACGCGCGCGCCAAAGACGGCGTATATACAGGTGTATATACTATAGATTCCGGCCAATCCCCCGGTCAGTACAGTGTGTCGGTATTTCTGTTTGACGCCGCGGGCAATCTGACCGAACAAACTATCGCCGCGCCACTGGAGATCGTTCCCCGGCGCGAACAGCCGCTCATTCCGCCGCGTGTGGTCGAAACAGAACCGGAGCCGGAAGACAGCGGCGCCAATGCATCCGCCGTTGGCGGATCTGCGCTCATGGCTCCGTATCTCGATCTGGAATTAACGCCGCCGATTTTGACACGCGGCAGCGCGCAGACTGTCAAAATCATTGTGCCGCCAGAGTTAGCTATCGAGCGCGCTTATGTGGTCTGGGGACGGCTTCACCGCGCGTTGCAAACCACTAAACTGCGGCCGGTTGACGGCGATTTATTTAGCGGCGAATACAAAGCGCCGGCGGATCTGCCGCTTGGCGAGCGGCAGGGTTTGGTGTTTTTGCAGAGCAAGGACGGCGTGGTTTATAAAAAACCGTTTTACTATCGCGTGCTGGCTCCGGACAATAAGCCGGTGCAGGAGTTACTGACCGCGCAGTTTTTCCCGCATCCGCTCGTGCCCGCCAAAGATATTCGTGTCCGGGCTGCGCTGCCCGTATCTGTCAAAAGCCAGCAGGTTGTGTTATTCTTGGCCGCAGAGCAGAGTGAAATTATTTCGGTGGTGTTGACCCGCGGCGGCGCTCCGGCTCCGCGTGGCTACGAGATTTGGGAGGGTGTGTTGTCTTTGCCGGAGGATACGGCGGCCGGCGAATATTTCGCCAATATTATCTGCAAGACTGAAAAAGGCGAATTCATTAAGAAAAAAATAAAATACTCTGTGCACAAATAATATGGGCAAACTTGTTAAACTGATTTTAAAATACGCGTTGGTTTTAGCAATTTTCTGCGGAGTTGCCGGTTTGCTTTTGGCGCTGGTGTATGAGCGCACCGCTCCGCTCAAAGCCCTCAATCAAGAAAAGGCTAAAATCGTCGGCCAGCAAAAACTTTTTCCGGACTTCGCTAAAATTATTGACGGCGAGGTTTATGCCGCGTCCGGCGAGCTGCTCGGCTATGTTTTGCCTGTGCAGGCGCAGGGTTACAGTTCCGATATAGAGCTGCTGGTCGGTTTGGATCCGGCTTATCAGATCAGCGGACTGCAGGTTTTGACGCAGGCTGAGACGCCCGGTTTTGGCGCGCGCCTCACGGAAAAAAGTTTTGCGGACAGCTTGCTGGGACACGCGGCGGCCGGTCTGCGGCACAGGAAAGACGGCGGCGCGCATGACGGCATTACCGGAGCGACGATCACTTCCCGCGCGGTGTTTGACGGCATACGCCGAGAGGTTGAAAATTTTAAAAAAAGCAAAGGAGCGGAATAACTTGAAAAAATATTTATTGGCGGCGGGAGTTTGTTTACTGTTTTTGACTGGTTGCGACGGACAAAAAGAATTAAAACGCTCCGGTTTTTATCTGGACCATGTTTTTGAAGCGCAGATCAAGATCAGCGACAAAAAAGAAAATCTGCGGCCGGCGCAGACCGCGCTGAACACGGCTTTTGACAAACTGGTCGAGCTGGACACCAACATCAATAAATTGAGTCCTTTGAGCGAGATTTCCGCGCTCAACGCCAACGCCGCCTGGCGCAGTCTGGAGATCAGCAAAATCACTTACGACTTGATCGAAAAAGCGCTGAACGCCGCGGCTTTTACCGACGGTTATTTTGATATTACCTGGCAGCCGCTGATCAAGAT
>JAIRZV010000086.1 GCA_031267055.1 Candidatus Margulisiibacteriota bacterium
CCGATCGGCTCGATCACCAGCGAGTATTTTATCCGGCTAAAAGTTAAAGACGAGCCGGGCGTGCTGGCCGCCGTGTCCAAAATTTGCGCCAACAACAAAGTGAGCATCAAGGCCGTGCAGCAAAAAGACGCGGACAGCGTGGCCAATCTAGTTATTATCACGCATCTGGTGCAGGAAGCGCCGCTGCAAAAAGCGATCCGGCAGATCGGCGCGCTAAAACAAGTGCTGGAAGTCAGCTCGGTGATCAGAGCGGGCTTATGAAAATCGCGCTGATCCTCGCGGCGGGCGGGCAGGGCAGGCGTTTTGGCCGGAACAAGCAGTTGTTTTTGCATAAAAACAAACCGCTTTTTATTCATACTATAGAAAAATTTACGCGCCTTGAGCAAAATCGAAAAACGATCTTGAAAATAGACCAATTGATTATTGTTGCCGGAGATGTAAAAAAATTTCAGCGGCTTTTAGAAAAATATAAAATCAAAGGCGTGGCGGTAGTGGCCGGCGGCGCGGAACGTTGCGATTCTATCCGCAGTGGTTTGGCCGCGCTGCGCGAGGATATTACGCATGTGTTTATTCATGATGGCGCGCGGCCGAATGTGGCCGGCAGTCTGGTCGCGCGGCTGAAAAAGGCTTTGGCCAAACATCACGCGGTGATCCCTGTCGTCCCGCTGGCGGACACTATAAAAGTGGTGAAACACAATAAGATTCTCTCCACGCCGCGGCGTGCCGAGCTTTTTGCCGCGCAGACGCCGCAATGTTTCCGCAAAGATATTATTCTCCGCGCCTATGCTCAGGTAAACCCGCAAAACTGCACAGATGACGCGATGCTGGTGGAAAAACTCGGCGTGCCGGTTTATACCGTACTGGGCGACCCATATAATATTAAAATTACAACCAAAGAAGATTTGAAATATATAAATTAATCAATTTTTATGACTTGCTTTGATTTTCCGCAAGTCTTTTTGGATTTGTTTTTGCAAGTCATTTAGATTTTTAAATTTTATGATCGGCCGCAAATATTCCTGCAAAAACAAAGTGGCTTTTTGACCGTAAAAATTGCCCGTAACACCCGGCAAATGCGCCTCAATAGTGTTCCGGCCGATAAATATGGCGGCCGGATAAAGCTTATTTTGGACGATCACTTCGCCGCGGTACACGCCGTCGCAAGGCACGAGTTTTTGCGGACAGTCCAGCCGGAGATTGATAGTTGGTGTACCCAGTTTGCGGCCGAGCCGCTTGCCGCGGACCACTTTGCCGTTGAGCTGATAGTCGCGTCCCAGTAATTCATTGGCCTGTGCAATTTGGCCGTCATACAAGTAAGCGCGGATCGTCGAGCTGCGCACCGTTTCTTTGTGGTAAACATATTCGGGAATTTCCGTAACCGCGATTTTATATTTTTGGCCGAGTTTGCGGAGCGCCGCGACATTGCCTTGCCGCTGCCAGCCGAAATGAAAATCATGCCCGACAATAATTTCCGCGGGATTATATTTTTGTTTCAGCCAGACAATAAAATTTTCCGGTGTGAGACGGGCGCGGCGCGGCGTAAATTTGAATTCGGCCAGATTGCCGAGCAGGTCTTTTTTTTCCGCGGGTGTGGTCAGCAATTCAATGTCGGGATTGGGGTGGGGTGTGATCGTCAAAACCAGATGTGCTTTTTCGATGACCTTTTGGTGGCCGCGGTGCACGCCATCAAAAACACCGATAGCTATTTTCATGACCGCCGTCCCTGCGGTGTGATACATTCTGCGTTCAAACGATAATCTCCTATTCTGGTGCGCGTCAGTTTGGACATATACGCGCCGGTTTCCATTTTTTCGCCGATATTGTAGCACAACGTTCTAATGTAAGTGCCTTTGGAGCAGACGACGCGTAGGCTGGCTTTGTCCGGTGGGCGGAAATCGAGCAATTCCAAAACTTTGATTTCAATATCTTTGGGCGGCCGCTCCACTTCGATGCCTTGCCGCGCTAGTTCGTACAGTTTTTGGCCGCGCACTTTGACGGCGGAATACATGGGCGGAATTTGTTTTTGCTGACCGATGAAACCATTTAAGATGGTCTGCAATGTATTCTTTTCTATATTGACAATTTGTCTGGATAATATTTTCCCTTCGCTGTCGCCGGTGTCCGTGACGATGCCAAAAGTTATCTCACAAAGATATTCTTTTTCCTGGCCGGCCAGCTGCTCCAATTTTTTGGTATATTCGCGGCCGACGGCGACCAGCAACAATCCTTCAGCGGCCGGGTCGAGTGTGCCGGCATGGCCAACCTTGCGCGTGTCACAGCGGCGCTTGACCCAGTTCACCACATCGTAAGAAGTCCAGCCCAAGGGTTTGTTAAAAGAATAAAGTCCGTGCTCAAAAAACATCTTTTAGTTATCGCTTAAAAAAGATTCAGGGTTTTGTCTGCCGTAACGCACATGCAGGATTTCTACGGTTTGTTTGTTTACCGTGTAAAATAATAAATAATTGTTGACTGGCCGAAAACGTATTTCCGCATCCAGCGGCTGTTTGGGTCTGTACAGCTCGCAGGAATAAGGAAAGGC
>JAIRZV010000107.1 GCA_031267055.1 Candidatus Margulisiibacteriota bacterium
TCTTTGTTAAGCGGCGCGGCGATCGGTATTTTTGTCTTGTGTGCCAAAGACCGCCTGCAACTGCCGGAAATGGCCGCACAGGATCTATCCGCCGCCACGCAAAATATTTTGCTGGAAGCCGTACATCTCGGACTGGGCAGCGGCTGGCTGGGTATCAACGGCCACCAAGAGCGCGCGGCCGCCGCGAAAAAATTATTCGATCTGCCGGAAAACATCGAAGTATTCTCGGCCATCGCCGTTGGCTATCCGGCGGAGAGCAGAAAAGCTGAACCGCGCTACGACGAGCAACGCGTGCATTGGGAAAAATACTAAAATTCAGCCTCTGAATAATTGTTTCATGTTTCAGATTAATTGCATCATTTTGCAACAATTAGTTTTTTGCCAGCGGCCTTGACAGCCCTTAATTGAGCCGCCTATAATTACCTTGCAAATCGAAAGTACAACTTTCGATTTGTAAGGATAGTTTATGGAGCAATATTTAACCAGGATCAGCGAATCGGCCCTGCGCGACAGGCTAAAAGCCGCGCCGGTAGTGGCTGTAATTGGCCCGCGCCAGTGCGGAAAATCAACTCTGGTAAAACATTTGTTCAGAAAACGCAAAAATATTCTTTACCTGGATCTAGAACGCCCGACCGATCTGGAAAAACTTACCTTACCGGAGTTATTCTTGCAGGCGCAAAAAGACAAACTAATCTGCATCGACGAAATACAGCGCAAGCCGGAGCTTTTTCCGTTAATCAGAAGTCTGGTGGATGAATGGGATCGTCCGGGTTGCTTTTTGATCCTGGGCTCAGCTTCCAGAGAATTACTCAAACAAACCTCCGAAAGCCTCGCCGGCAGAATTTCTTACAACAGACTGACGCCTTTTTTATTAAATGAGTTGCCCGGCTGTGTTATCGCAGATTATTTAATTCGCGGTGGATTTCCGCGCAGCATTCTGGCCGACAACGAGAAACATTCTTACGAATGGCGGCAGGATTTTATCGCTACTTTTTTGGAACGTGACCTGCGGCAATGGGCCGGATTTACGCCGACAACTATGCGGCGGCTCTGGAAAATGCTGGCGCATCTCAATGGCCAAACAGCTAATTTCGCGATGCTGGGCTCGGCGTTAAATATCAGCGCGGTGTCAGCCAGACGCTACATTGAGCTGTTAACCAGCACGTACATGACAGATCTGGTTGAGCCTTATTTTTCTAATCTAAAAAAACGTTTAGTCAAAGCGCCCAAAGTCTATATTGCTGATTCTGGCCTGGCCAACGCTTTGCTGGAAATCCGCTCTTATGCTGACCTGACGGGGCATCCGTCCATCGGCGCCATCTGGGAAAGCGTGGTGCTGGCCAATTTGCGGGGTTGGTATCCCAATGCGGAGATTTTTTATTACCGCACTTCTGCCGGAGCGGAAATTGATTTCATATTAAAATTTGCCGGCCAAGTAGTCGCTTTAGAATGTAAAGTATCCAGCGAAACCAGTTTGTCCAAAGGCAATTATTTCGCGCTGGAAGACATTAAGCCCCGGCAGACTTTTGTGGTGGCGCCATCCGGCTCCAGCTGGCCAATGCGGAAAAATATCGAAGTGGTCTCGTTAAAAGAACTGCGCCACAAATTGCGGAAAATATTTTCTTAACTAACTATTCCCACTCGATCGTCGCCGGTGGCTTGGAAGAAATGTCGTAGCAGACACGTGTGATCTCCGGCACTTCGTTGATAATGCGCGAGGAAATTTTCTCCAGTAGTTCCCAGGGCAGATGCGCCACGCGGGCGGTCATGGCGTCCTCGCTGGTCACACAGCGCACAGCACAGGTCATGCCGTAAGTCCGCGCGTCGCCCATCACGCCGACCGTCCGTACATCAGGCAATAGAATCACCGGCGCTTGCCAGATCTTGTTGTACCAGCCGGCGGCTTTGATCTCCGCCATGACAATACTGTCCGCTTCCTGCAGGACACGCACTCTCTCCGGCGTGATCTCGCCAATGATGCGTATGGCCAGCCCGGGCCCGGGAAAAGGATGGCGGTTGATCAGATCATCGTGCAGACCCAGCTCACGGCCAAGCCGGCGCACTTCGTCTTTGAAAAGCCAGCGCAACGGCTCGATCAGCTTGAATTTCATATCTGCCGGCAGGCCGCCAACATTGTGATGCGTCTTGATCTTGGCGGCAGTTTTGGCCTGTGTGCCGCCAGCTACCGCGGATTCGATGACATCAGGATACAGTGTGCCCTGCGCCAAAAACTGAAAATCGCCAATTTTGCGCGCCTCTTCCTCAAAAGTGCGTACAAATTCATTGCCGATGCGTTTGCGTTTTTCCTCGGGATCACTGACGCCCTGGACTTTTTCCATAAAACGCCGCGCGGCGTCGATATGCACCAGCTTGATCCGCAGATATTTAGAAATAAGATCGACCACGCGCCGCGCCTCGTCTTTGCGCATGAAGCCCTGATCGATGAACATGCAGATCAGCTGTTCACCGATCGCTTTATGCAAAAGCGCGGCCACAGTTGTCGAATCCACGCCGCCGGACAATCCCAGCAGGACTTTGCCGTCGCCGACAATTTTGCGGATGCGTTTAACTTCGGTCTCAAGATAATTCGCCATTGTCCACGCCGGCTGTGCCTGACAAACGCCGAAAATAAAATTTTTAATTATGTCCAGACCTTTGACCGTATGCGCCACTTCAGGGTGAAATTGCACGCCGTAAATCCGGCGCGCGGGATTTTCAACCGCGGCGTTTTCCAGACTGTCCGTGGAAGCGATCCGGCGGAATCCGTCCGGCAGGCGCACACAGGAATCCCCGTGCGACATCCAGGCCATGAAATTATCCTCCAAACCGACGAACAAAGCCGAGCTTGTGTCCACGCGCAGCGCCGCTTTGCCGTATTCACGTTTAGCGGTGTGCCGCTCGACCTGACCGCCCAGCAAATCCACAAGCAGCTGCATGCCGTAACAAATACCCAAAATCGGAATGCCCAGCTCCAAAAGCGCGGCATCCAGTTTTGGCGCGTCCTCCGCATAAACTGACGACGGTCCGCCGGAGAGAATCAGGCCAGCTGGCCGCAGTTCTTTTATTTTGGCGGCGGAAATATCATGCGGCGCCAGCTCGGAATACACATTGCATTCGCGCACCCGCCGCGCGATGAGCTGTGAATACTGCGAGCCGTAATCCAAAATGATGATCAAGCAAAATCCCTTGTCGTGTAATTCGGCGTTTCTTTGGTGATCTGAATATCGTGCGGATGCGACTCGACCAGACCGGCATGCGTGATTTTCACGAAACGGCCTCCTTGATGCAAAGCCTCGATCGTCGGCGTGCCGCAATAACCCAAGCCCGAACGCAGTCCGCCCAGCATTTGATAAACCACTTCTTTGACCGTGCCGCGGTAAGGTATGCGCCCCTCCACGCCTTCGGGTACAAATTTGCGCGCCTCACTTTGGAAATAACGGTCTTTGCCGCCGGCTTCCATAGCGCCCAAACTGCCCATGCCGCGGTAGATCTTAAAACGCCGGCCATGCAGGATTTCCACTTCGCCCGGAGCCTCATCGCAGCCAGCGAACAAAGAGCCGAGCATCACGGTCGACGCGCCGGCCGCCAGAGCTTTGACTATATCGCCGGAATACTGAATGCCGCCGTCGGCGATCACCGGAATATCAGACTTGGCCGCTTCCAGAGCGCAGTCGTACACCGCGGTGATCTGCGGCAAACCGACGCCGGCCACCACGCGCGTCGTGCAGATCGAGCCGGGGCCGATGCCGACTTTCACGCAATCCGCGCCGGCTTCGATAAGCGCGCGTGTGCCTTCCGCGGTCGCCACATTGCCGGCGATGAGCTGCAGATCGGGATAGGCTTTGCGGATTTTCTTGACCAGCCGCAAAACACCTTCGGAATGGCCGTGCGCCGTGTCCAGCACCACAGCGTCAACCTGCGCCCTAATCAACGCCGCCAATCGGTCCAGTGCGTTTTCCGTGACACCGATCGCCGCGCCGCAGAGCAACCGTCCGCGCGCATCCTTGGCCGCGTTGGGAAACTCGATATTTTTCTTAATGTCTTTGATCGTGATCAGGCCTTTGAGCAGGCCATTTTTGTCCACGATCGGCAATTTCTCGATCTTGGATTTCTTCATGATCTGCTGGGCTTCCGGCAAAGTGGTGCCTTCGGGCGCCGTCACCAGATTTTGCGCGGTCATAATATTGCTGATCGGCTGATCGTAATTTGACTCAAAACGCACATCGCGGTTAGTTACGATGCCGACGAGTTTGCCGCCCGGGTTGGTGATCGGCACACCGGAAATATGATAATGTTCCATCAACTGCACAGCTTCTTGCACAGTGTTATCCGGCCCCAGATGAAACGGATCAACAATAACACCGTTTTCCGAACGTTTAACTTTGTCCACTTCAGCGGCCTGCGCTTCTATGTTCATGCTTTTGTGAATGATGCCGATGCCGCCCTCGCGCGCCACAGCGATCGCCATGCGCGAGTCGGTCACTGTGTCCATGCCGGCGGAAAGCAACGGCACATTCAGCGTGATCTTTTTGGTCAGGCGGGTTTGCAGCGAAACATCTTTGGGCAAAATTTGCGAGCGCGCCGGTATCAGCAGCACATCGTCAAACGTCAAACCTTCTTTGGTAAATTTGTCGGGGTTGAGACCGCAAGAAACCATGCGTATTTATATTATATTCGGCAAAAACAGTCAATATTGTTATAATGCCGCCATGTCTATCCGTCAGGAAATCCAGGCTATTTTTGCGCAGGTAATCAGCGACAGCGAACCGGCGCCGCTGGAAGAGCCGAAAAATCTGGACTACGGCGACTACGCCACCAATATCGCGCTGCGTCTGGCCAAGCCACTCAAAAAAGCGCCGAAAATCATCGCGCAGGAGCTCGTGTCCAAACTGGCCGCACAGACCGCTGATTTTACTTTTGCGGAAATTAACGGCTTTATCAATATCCGCGTCAGCGACCGGAAACTATTTCAAGAACTGGCCAAAATCACGCCGGACTATGGCAAACCGGGTACGGACACTGAGCGGAGCCGAAGTGTCAGACCGCAAAAAATTTTGCTGGAATACGTTTCCGCTAATCCGACCGGCCCTCTGCACATCGGCCACGGACGCTGGGCTGTGCTCGGCGACACGCTGGCCAGAGTGCTGACTTATTGCGGACAGCAAGTCACCTGCGAATTTTATATCAACGACGCCGGACAGCAGATCGCCAATTTTGTGAATTCCGTGCGGGCAGTCCGGAAAAATCAGCCTGTGCCGGCGGACGGTTATCACGGCGCGTATATTCAAGAGCTGGCCAAACTGGACGCCGATCCGGCGCAGACCATGTTGGACTGGCAAAAAACCACTTTGCAAAACATTCGCTCGGAATTTGACAGCTGGTTTTCGGAGAAAACTTTGCACGAGAGCGGTGCAGTGGATCAAGCGCTGGAAATTTTGCGGCAAAAAAATCTGCTTTACACCGGTGAAAATGAATATGCTGGCGCGCTGGTTTTTCGCTCGACAAATTTCGGCGATGACAAAGATCGCGTCCTCATCAAAAGCAGCGGCGAAAAAACTTATTTTACCGCGGACATCGCTTATCACAAAAACAAACTAGACCGTGGCTTCGATCGGCTCATCAATATTTGGGGCGCCGATCATCACGGCTACATTGCCCGTGTGCGCGCGGCTATCGAGGCGCTGACCGGACGCCAGGATGTCCTGCAGGTCATTCTCGGCCAGCTGGTCAATTTATTTCGCGGCGGCGAGCCGGTCAAAATGTCCAAACGTACCGGCGAGATGATCACTCTACAGGAAGTCCTTGAGGAGATCGGCGTGGATGCCGCGCGCTATTTTCTGGCCGCCGCTAAACCCGACACGGCGCTGGATTTGGATCGGGAGCTGGCCCAAAAACAAAGCAATGATAATCCGGTTTATTATGTGCCGTACGCTCACGCGCGGATCTGCTCGATACTGCGCCAGGCCGTAAAGGCGCAGCATGCTGCCCCTCCGCGATTGCCGCCACCGGACAAATTGGAAACAGCGGAAAGAACGCTGATTTTAAAAATGCTCCGCCTGCCGGAGGAAATAGAAGCCATCGCGCAAAATTACGCCATTCACCGGCTCTGCGCCTACGCGCAGGAACTCGCGGCGTTGTTCCATAATTTTTATCATGAATGTCAGGTTATCTCGGAAGACATTCAGACCACAACCAGACGTCTGCAAATAATTCAGGCCGCGCGAATAGTTTTAAAAATTATTTTCGATTTGCTGGGGATCGAAGCGCCGGAAAAAATGTAGATCAATTCCAAATTGCGCCGAAAACTTTACCAGCCTCAACTTTGTTGACGTTAGCATCACCATCAAAATATGCCGTGTTGCTGCCATGTATATATAAATTGCCTTGAGGGGTAGTTCCTGTACCTACATCATCGCCAATAGAAATATAGTTCTCAACAACCATGCCGCCTACCATTTTGGAGTCGGAGTTACCAATAACAGATATATCTTTTGAGCTAGGATAACCGATCATTACGACGTCATTGACCGCATCATACTTGATGCCTTTTACCAGCATAGCGTACGGCGCGGCGGTCATTTCTATACGCGGCGTCATACGGTGATCATCTACCCAGACCTCTATCCATAAATCATTTGTACTAGTCATATTATTTATTATTGTATTGTAATCCTTTTCAAGATCTATTTTAGTCGTATAGTTGCCATCGAAAGCAGTTACCTCTTGCGAGGAGGAAGTAAAAAAAGATTCCTGGGAACTATTTGTATCAGAATTGTAATAAAACTTAAATTTCATAAATACTGTGCCTGTATACGCCTTTCCATTCTTATCGGTCAGGTACCCTTGAAAAGAAATAATCTTATCAGACGGAATGGTGTAGTGGTCAGCACTGACAAAAATAGTCAAAACACAAAATAAGATCAGCGCGCTAAAGAGTTTAAGCGATCTCATGAAAACCCCCTAAAATATTATACCTTATACCATAGTCTCTGTCTAGTATCGTTGGCGGCACGTACATAAATGCATCGAATTTTTTTGATATTTCGCTGGCGCGAAATACCCCACCACCAGTGGATGCGTTGCTTGCAACGCATCTACTGGTGGCCTCCCCTTACCAAGGGGAGGCTGGCTGCCGCGTGAGCGGCAGACTGGTGAGGTGTCGAGCGCCGGCGAGACATTGTATAATAAATCATGGGTTACTCTATCGACACGCGCACTTTGCGGCCGGGGGATATTTATATTCCGGTCAAAGGCGCGCGTTTTGACGGACATGATTTCATCGCGGAAGCGCTGTGCAAAGGCGCCGGCAAAATACTTGACGTAGATTTAGGCCAATTCGCGGCGGAACAACGCCTAAAATACAATATTCCGGTCATTGCGGTCACGGGCAGTTCAGGCAAAACCACGACCAAAGACTTGCTGGCTGCGGCGCTGGGGCAAAAATTTAATTTAATAAAATCCGCCGAAAATCAAAACAATGAGATCGGCGTGCCGCTGACGCTTCTAAAAATAACCGAACGGACGGAGCTGGCCATCGTGGAAATGGCCATGCGCGGCGCCGGACAAATAGAATATCTGGCCGGGCTTGCCAAACCCACGCACGCTGTTATCACCAATATCGGCTGGACGCATATCGAACTGCTCGGCAGCAGAGATAATATCGCCCAAGCCAAAGCCGAGGTCATACAGCCAAATATGACGATTTTTCTAAATGAAAACGACGATTACTACGCTTATTTGAGCAAGCTTGCCAATGAAAGGAGCGCGCAGGTAATCGGCTACAAAAGCGCGAAAATTTTGGACATCAATAAAGCCGCGGCAATCGCCGTTGCCAAACATTTCGAGCTGACCGACGAACAGATTGCCGCCGGGTTGGCGCAATATCAGCCTTCGCCGCAACGCCAAAAAATTATCGAGCATCACGGCGTCACTATCATCGATGACACTTACAATGCCAATCCTGACGCTGTGAATTTCGCTTTGCAGGTTTTGCGGGAAACACCGGCCGCGCGGCGTATTGCCGTGCTGGGCGACATGCTGGAGCTGGGCGGCTGGGCGGAAAAACTGCACCGGCAAATCGACGTGACAGGACTGGACCTTGTCTATACTTACGGCAAATTGTCCGCAAACATTCCGCATCAGGAACATTTTACGGACAAAGCCGCTCTGGTGAAAAAATTAAAAGAGCTTTTGCGTCAAGGCGACGCGGTGTTAGTCAAAGGCTCGCGCGGTTTGCAAATGGAAACTATTATCCAAGAACTAGGAATTCCAAGCGATCAGCAGTGAGAACACGATGAACGAAACCGCCACGATCAGCGTGAATTGGTCGAGGCCTTTTTCCATTTCTTTTTGTGCGTTGCCGTAAACATTGGCCTGACCGCCGATGCCGGCAATGCCGTCAGCTTTGGCGGAATGCAGCATCACGGCGATGATCAACAAAATCGCGGAAAGCTGCTGCAAAATTAAATAAAATATCATGCCAGTAAACTCCTTCCGGTAAATTCTTTTGGCTGCGGTATACCCAGTATTTCTAACATGGTCGGCGCGACATCGGCAAGCGCGCCGCCGGAGCGCAACGTCCGGTCTTTTTTGTCCGTCACATAGATCAACGGCACAGGATTCAGGGAATGCGCGGTCCAGACCTCGCCGTTTTGCAGCATCTGATCGGAATTACCGTGATCGGCGGTGATTAATAATTCGCCGCCTTGCTCCCGCACCGCGGCAACCAGTCGTCCCACACATTTGTCCACAGCTTCGACCGCTTTTTGCGCGGCGGCAAAAACTCCGGTGTGCCCGACCATGTCGGAATTGGCAAAATTCAAAATGACCACTTCGTATTTGCCGGATTTGATGGCGGCTTCCGCTTGGTCAGTAACCTCGTACGCGGACATTTCCGGCTGCAAATCGTAAGTCGCAACTTTGGGCGAAGCGACAAGTATCCGGTCTTCATCTGGATATGGCTCTTCCCGCCCGCCGTTAAAGAAAAAAGTTACATGCGCATATTTTTCCGTCTCGGCAGTATGCAGCTGACGCAAACCCTGCTTGCTCAAAACTTCGGCCAGACAATTCGTAATTTCTTCTTTGGCAAAAGCGACCGGCGCCGGAATGGTCTCGTCGTACTGTGTCAAGCAGACAAAATGCGTCTGCGGCCATACCTGGCGCGCAAAGCCCGCAAAATCTTTGTCGACAAAAGCACGGGTAAGCTCTCTCGCGCGGTCGGGGCGGAAATTGAAAAACACCACGGAATCGCCGTTTTGTACTGGCTCGGCTCCGGAAACAATTTCCGGTTTGACAAACTCGTCGTTTTCGTCGCGCGCGTAAGCGGCGTCTATAGCGGACTGAGCGTCCGGTGCGGCAAAGCCTTTTAATTCGGTCAACATCTCGTAAGCCTGCCGCACTCTTTCCCAGCGATTATCCCTGTCCATCGCGTAATAACGTCCGGTCAGCGTGGCGATACGGCCAACACCAATTTCTTCGGATTTTTTAGCAAATTGCTGGAAAAATTCTTTCGCAGAACGCGGCGGCACATCGCGGCCGTCCAGAAAAGCGTGGACAAAAACTTTAGACAAACCCTGACGTTTTGCCAGCTCCAGCAAGCCATACAAATGCTCAAGGTGTGAGTGCACGCCGCCGTCGGAAAACAAACCCATTAAATGTAGCGCGGAATTATTTTTCCGGCAATTTTCCAGCGCCGCCAGCAATTCTTTGTTTTGAAAAAAATCGCCGTCACGTATCGCTTTGGAAATCCTGGTCAGCTCTTGATAAACAATTCGTCCAGCGCCCAAATTGAGATGTCCAACTTCGGAATTGCCCATTTGTCCGTCCGGCAAACCGACCGCCTCGCCGTCCGTCCGCAGAGTCGTGTGCGGATAGTCCTGCCAGTATTTATCCATATTCGGCGTGTCAGCCACCTCGATCGCGCTTTCTGTTTTGTTGTGGTTGATACCCCAGCCGTCCAGAATAATCAACATTAATTTGGTACTCATAGTCTGAAAATTTTAGCAGGAAACGTTGATTTTTAAAATCACTTAACCTATAATCCACGGAACTTTTCGGGCCAGGAAAAACTGAAAGGAAGCGTTATGCTGAACAAAGTAATTACTGTTCCAACTGAAGAAACAAAAACTACACCCTGGGCAAACGCGCTAAAATTTGGCGATTTGCAAAACCGCGCCGCCGATCCGCCAGGCGCTGACATTTATAAAGCAAAAATTATTGACATCCGCGAACAAATGGGCGAGTTGGCACGCGCCAGCACAGAACCGACAGTGGTGGAATTCGGCACATCCGGTTGGCGCGGCCGCATCGGCGAGGATTTCACGCTGTACAATGTGCGCAAAGTCACTCGCGCGATCATCGACACCATGCAGACCGCCGTGTTTTTGGTGGCCAATAATTATTATTATTTCACCGAAGTACAGCAGAATGGTATTGTGGTTTTTCGCGACAATCGTTACATGGGCGACGAGTTTATCGAAGCGGCTCTGGCCGAATTGCACGCGGCTGGCATCAAAACTTATTCGGCCGGTGAATGTCCAACCGGCGTCGGTTCGGCTGTTGTTACGGAGTTAGGCGCAGCCGGCTCGCTAAATTTCACGCCGTCGCACAATCCTATGGACTACGCAGGTCTGAAATTCAATCCGGCGGACGGTGGTCCGGCCGGGCCGGAAATCACCAGCCTCATTCAAAGCCGCGCCAATGAATATATGCAGGCCGCAGATTTTAGACCGGCCGAAAAAATCGACGTAACGCTGAACGAGGAAATTTTTCCTGTTTATATTTATCTTGATTTCCTGCAAAAAAGCCGGATCATTGATTTGAACGAAATAAAAAAATTATTGCTGGCCAATAAAGACCAGCTCACGATTATTATCGACAATATGCACGGCTCGTCGCGCGGCGTATTTGAGACAATTCTCGGCAAGGATATTATCAGCCAGCTGGACATTCGTTTCCAAAACACGGAAACGGATTATTCATTTCACGGCGTGAAGCCCGAGCCGTCCGCCGCCAATCAAAAACCTTTGATCGCCGAATTACAAAAATCCGCCAAACCGCTGACTCTGGCCGTGTCCCTCGACCCCGACGCTGACCGCATCAGGTTTGCCGACGCCAATCTGGACATTGATATGAATATGTTCTCCGCCATCGCGCTGGATTATGCGATCAGGCAAGGCCTGTCTCAGGGCGTTGTCACTTCCGTAGCCAGTTCCGGCTTCGCGGCCAATATTGCCAGACAGAACGGTCTGCCCGTCACGACCACCGCCGTCGGATTCAAAAATTTCCGTCCGGCTCTATCGCAGCAGCAAGCGGCTGTGGCTTTTGAGGAAAGCGACGGCATTAGTTTTATCGGTCATACTCTGGAAAAAGACGGCATTATTGGTTTTCTCGTCGCGTTGTCCGCCATGTTGGAAAGCGGCAAAAATCTTTCCGAGCTTTACCATGAGCTGCAGGAAAAATACGGTTACTATTATCCGGGCAAAAGCGGCCGGACTATCGAAGGCATTTCCATCGCCGAGTGGCAGAAATTTCGCAAAGAAATTATCGAGAATATCAAAGCCAGCTACCAAATTGGCGACACGATTATGCTTAATGGCGAAGCGAAAAAAATCAAAGAGATTTCGCTCGCTGACGGCATAAAATTTACTTTCGAGGATGACAGCTGGATACTTTTGCGCTCCTCCGGCACGGAAACTAAATTTCGCTATTATTATGAGACCACTGGCCAAGGTAATGACAAAATTTTGCCGGAATACGAAAAAACCGCGGGGAAAATTTTAGAGCGCGCCCTGAGAGAGTCGAACTCCCAACCTTCTGATCCGTAGTCAGATGCTCTATCCATTGAGCTAAGGGCGCGTAAAAAAGAGGCATACAGTATAGCGTATGTTTTAGTTCATAACAATTCTTTTAAAAACTATTCGGGGATTTTACGCAACCGGCGGCATTTGAATCGCTGCCGCCGGCTTTTTTAGTAAATTACCATCCTTTGTTGCCGCCGTCGAAACCGCCGCGGGGAGCGCGGGGCTCCTGCGGACGAGCTTCGCTGACCTTGATGGTGCGGCCGTCAAATTCTTTGCCGTTTAAAAGCTCAATCGCTTTAGTGGCTTCTTCGGGGGTGGACATTTCCACGAAACCGAAGCCTTTGGATCTATTGGTCGCTCTGTCGATAATAACTTTCGCCGAAACCACTGTTCCGGCCGCGCTAAAACCTGCCTTTAGCGAGTCGTCGGTGGTGGCATACGCCAGACCGCCTATGTA
>JAIRZV010000009.1 GCA_031267055.1 Candidatus Margulisiibacteriota bacterium
TACCAGCGTAAGCGGCACTTACACCGCCACCGAGAACAAGATAGAAATGCTTATGCTTGTTGATGAGAAAACCCATAAAGTGCGAATGACGTACAAGCTTATGGATACAAATGTCCTCCGCCTGGAAGGACAGGATTACCGAAGGGTAACGTACACGCCAATGGCACAATAACCAATCCTGAAAAATTAAAATGGTGGAATTGGCAAGATTAAAAAATAATTCAATGGAGTTAGCTTTTCAAATTTTTAGTCAACGCTTTCAGCGTGGCCAGCGCGATTTTTCGGCCTCTGGCGTCGAGGCCTTTTAATATTTTAAAGACCTGATATTCCAGAGGATTTTTAACCGGCTCTATTTGTTTTTGCGGCAGTTTTATATCTTCAAACCACCAATCCATACTAACATGGTATTTACGACTAAACCGGATCATGCTGCGCAAAAGAGGAACTCTCTGACCTTTCAAGATCCGGAAATATTCACTGGTGTCCATTTCTAAATCATGGGCGGTTCTTTCCATTGTCAGGCCGCTTTGCTTGCGCAGCATTTCGAGTTTTTTACTGATGATTTGTTTTAAATTCTCATCGTTGAGATATAGGCTCATAAACCAATCCTTTTTTTATAGGGTAGTTGACATAGTTTAACTTGCTGTTATAATAACTATTAGTGGTAATAGACATATATAAAATTTATAGGACTGCTAACATATTCAGCAAAGGAGGATTTATATGGCCGAAAAATATGCAGGAATAGCCAAAGGAAAACCGATGAAAGCCAGTGATATGGAGAATGCGCTAGACAGCAAGGCTGAGGTAAATATTGTAAATACTCTGGCTTTTTTCCCGAAGGGTGCTATTTTAATGTTCAGCAGCGAGGCGTGGAATGCAACCAGCACGGCATTCAAAACTATCTGGAAAATCTGTAATGGCCAGGGTGGTACACCCAATCTGATAAATAAATTTCTGCGCGGTGGCGCAAGTTCGGATTTTGCTATCGGCGGCGGCGCAGATACAGTGGCTCTGACTAAAGAAAATTTGCCCAAACACGCGCATACAGTTGTTGATAAAGGGCACAAACATACCGAGCATGTAATTGGAAATAGTGGAACATACTACCACGAGCATGGAGGCATTAAGACAGATTGGGCTACTGCCCTAGATAAGATGGATACTTCAACAGATACTGCAAATATTTCAGTAGGTGATACTTTTCCCAATCAGACTGACTATGCGCGAGCCTTTAGCGTGGTGCCAAGTTATTTCACGGTAATATATATTATGAAAGTAGCATAGCGGCTCGGCATATTTCGAGACACCACCAACCGCTGATATTTAAAAAACGCACTGTGCATTATGGGATAATTCCAAAACTACTTTTACATAGCCTATATAAGTGGTAGGATTAGTCATGTTGCGTCTCGAAAAAGTATCGAAACAGTACGCCGGACTCCAGGTTGTCGATAAGGTCAGCCTCGACATTCCGCCAGCCAGTATTTTCGGCATTATCGGACGGAGCGGCGCCGGAAAATCCACTCTACTGCGCCTCCTGAATTTGCTGGAAAAACCCGACTCCGGCGCGGTGTATCTCGGCGAGCGGCGCGTGGACACTCTGTCCGGACGCGAGTTGCTGCTGGAGCGGCGCAAAATGGGCATGATTTTTCAGAATTTCAATTTATTTAGTTCACGCAATGCGGCGGATAATATCGCCTATCCGCTGGAGATCGCCGGTCTGTCCCGCAAACAAATCGACCTGCGTGTCAGTGAACTGCTTGAGCTGGTGCAGATCTCGGACAAACGTCGGGCGCGTCTGCGTGAACTCTCCGGCGGACAGAAGCAGCGCGTGGCGATCGCCAGAGCACTGGCGGCCAAACCCCAAGTTTTATTTTGCGACGAAGCGACCAGCGCGCTTGATCCGCAGACCACGCGTTCGATCTTGACTCTCATCAAAAATCTGCAAAAATTTTTGCAGATCACGGTCATTGTGGTTACGCATCAAATGGAAGTCATCCGCGCGATCTGTTCGCGGGTGGCCGTGTTGGAAGACGGACGTCTGGTGGAAAGCGGCGCGGTCGCAAACGTGTTTGCCAAACCAAAATCCGCCGCCGCGCTGGAGCTGCTACATGCCGCTTGATCTCCACGAAATACTAAGCCTGCTGCCGCAGGCGACGCTGGAAACCATTTACATGACTTTCGTTTCGACAGCTCTGGCCTGTCTCCTCGGCTTGCCGTTGGGCGTGTATCTTTTCGTAACGTCGCCAGCCGGCCTGCGTCCGCAACGCGCGGTCTACAATATTATTTCCCGTCTCGTCAATTTGTTTCGTTCTTTTCCTTTTATTATCCTGATGATACTTTTAATGCCCTTGTCGCGCCTGATTATTCACACCAGCATCGGTCCGGCGGCGGTCATCATACCGCTGTCTATCGGCGCCGCGCCTTTTGTCGCGCGGGTCGTCGAGGCGGCGCTCGAGGAAGTGGACAAAGGCTGTCTGCTCGCCGCTCAAGCCATGGGGTCGACCGACTGGCAAATCATTCGCAAGGCATTGCTCCCCGAAGCCCTGCCCGCGCTGGTCTCCGGTCTGGCGCTGACCACTATCACGATCATCGGCTACACGGCTATGGCCGGAGCGATCGGTGGCGGCGGTCTGGGAGATCTGGCTATTCGCTTCGGTTATTACCGTTTTCGGCAGGATATTACGCTGGCGGCTGTCATAGCCATTTTGATTTTGGTGGAATTAGTCCAGCTTGCCGGCGTTTTGTTCAGCCGCGGTTTACTGGCTAAAAGATAGGCGACATTCAAGCGCAGACTTATTTTGAAAGGATAACAATATATGAAAAATTTAGGCGGGAGAATAATTTCGATTTTAATTGCTATATTACTGCTGGCCGGTTGTTCGCCAAAGACACCGCAAACCACACTGACTATCGGCGCGTCGCCCGTGCCGCACGCGGAACTGCTCGAGCTGGTCAAAGGCGATCTTGCCAGGGACGGCGTTAATTTAAAAATCGTGGAATTTACCGACTATGTAGTGCCCAATACCGCGCTGCTTTACGGCGATATCGACGCCAATTTCACCCAACATCTGCCCTACCTCAACTCCAACAGCGAATGGGCGGAAAAATTGTGTCCGGCTTTTGGCGTGCACATCGAGCCTTTTGGTCTGTATTCGCGGCGGCACAAGAGCATTGCAGACCTGCCTAACGGCGCGTTGATCGCCATACCCAATGACCCCACCAACGGCGGGCGCGCGCTGCTCCTGCTGGAAGCCCATAAGTTAATCGCGTTAAGAAAGGGCGCGGGTTTGCAGGCTACGGAAAAAGACATCGCCGTCAATCCACGCAAATTGCAATTTCGCGCGCTGGAAGCCGCTCAACTACCCCGCGCCCTCGACAATGTCGACGCGGCGGCAATTAACGGCAATTACGCACTGGACGCCGGCTTAAATCCGGTCAAGGATTCGCTTATTATCGAGGGCGCTGACTCGCCCTATGTGAATATTGTCGCGGTGCGCAAAGGTCAGGAAAATGATCCGCGCATTTTGGCACTTCGCAAAGCCCTGCTCTCGCCCAAAATCAAGAAGCATATCGAAGAAACTTATAACGGCGGCGTGGTGGCGGTGTTTTAAATCCCAAAAATTTTACGGTTGTTTTCTCTTGACAAAATTCTCATCCTATATTATCATACTAAATATATAGGAATAATATGCTATTGTATTGCGAAAGGAGGCTGTAAGAAAAGCCGGCAGATATTTTGAAAAAAATTCAAGGAGGATTTTTAAGAATGAAAAAATTATTAGTGGTTTTATTGTTGATTATCGGCAGTGTTTTTGCCGCCGCGCCCAAAGATGGCTTGTGGGGCGAGCTGGACAAATGGAAAAAAGACTACAAATGGGTAGACTTGAGCTGGGAAGTCAGTCCGCAGACTCCGCACTGGTGGGGCTTCGACCCGCTGGTTGTTACGCCCAAATATACATTTGACGGCACATTTAAAGATTTTGGCGAAAATGAAAATAATTCATTCTCGGCATTCCTCTACACTTTGCCCGGACAGTACGGCACGCACACGGATTTTCCCGGACATTTCGACCGCAAGGGACGCAAAACCAACAACTATGACGTGAAAGATTTAGTTTATCCGCTGGTTGTCATCGACAAATCCGCCGCGGTCAAGAAAAATTTTGACTATGCCCTGACGCGGCAGGACATTCTGGATTTTGAGGCGAAGCACGGCAAAATACCGGCCGGCACTTTTGTGGTATTTCGCAGCGACTGGTCGAAGCGGCCTTTGAACAATTTTGAAGCCGTCGACACGGACAACAACGCGCATTATCCGGGCTGGAGCATTGAAGCTTTGCAGTTTTTGGTCAAAGAAAGAAATATCGCGGGCATCGGCCATGAGACGCCGGACACCGATCCGGCCGCGGTGGGCAACAGCGACGCCGGCATGATCGGCGAGAATTATATTCTCAATCAAGGACGGCTGAATGTTGAGCTGCTTAAAAATCTCGACAAATTGCCGCCGACCGGCGCCATCATCTTCATCACGTACCCGAATATCAAGGACGGCGTGGGTTTTACCAGCCGCGTGTTCGCGGTCGCGCCGAAATAAATTACAAAAAAGCCTTTCGCGCTTAATAGCAATATTGCTATTAAGTGCAAGGGCAGAATGAAATATTACTTATGTTTACATAAAGAACTAAAATAATTATAATTACCCGCATGATATATAAAGATA
>JAIRZV010000084.1 GCA_031267055.1 Candidatus Margulisiibacteriota bacterium
TATGGGCAGAATAGAGTTTTAATGGGGATGGCGGAGGCGTCCACAGCTGTGGCGGTGCTGGGCGCGTATTTTGGTCTGGAGAGTTTTGTTTTTATGCCGGTTTTCGGCCTCAACAACGCACTGATTCCGATAGTGGCTTATAATTTCGGCGCTAAAAATAAACGGCGTATGCTGCGTGTTCTGGAATTGGGCTGCCTTTATACGCTCGGTATTATGTTTCTGGGCACGCTGTTGTTTCAGGTTTTTGCGGATAAATTGCTGTTAATTTTTAACGCGACCGAGCAAATGCTGTTGATCGGTACGCCGGCACTGCGGATTATCAGTCTCAGTTATGTGTTTTTTGCTCTGGGGATTATTTTAAATTCGGTTTTTCAGGCGCTGGGACACGGGCTGGAAAGTTTTTTGGCGACGGCTTTCCGTCTGGGCGTGCTGTTGCTCTCGATCTGGTTGTTGTCGTTGACAGGCGTACTGGCAACGGTCTGGTGGTCGTCGCCAATCTCCGGCGTGGCCGCGCTATTATTCAGCCTGTTTTTATTTGCGCGCATTTACGAAAAACAAATTAAGCCTTTGCCGGATTAAATTTAAATGGGCGGCTTAAGCAACTTTCATTATATAAATCACAGTATAATAGGCGGGCTTAATATCAAAAGCTGTGCCGGAGCCGGTATTGCCGGTGGTAAAAGCATGTTTACGTGTTGAATTGTCCGTACTGACCGAGCTAACACTGGTATGATCGGCGCTATCCCAAAGATACTGCCCCTGACTATCACAGCCGGATAAATAGGAAGTAGCTTGACCATTCAATTGATTGGTTCGTGTCATAGCAGAGGTATAATTCGCAGCGGCGTGATTGAACTTCAATTTGTGACTGTGACTGCCATCAGAATTAGTGTTACCGCTGTGCGAGTGCGCGGGTAAATTTTCTGTCTTGAGAGTTACGCTGTCCGTGCCGCCGCTCGCTGTATCGCCAGATTGAAAACCACGCAGGAATTTATGTCGCAGATCAGGCGTTGTGCCCGTGCCGTCGCAGATCTGCCACTTGGCTCTAAATGCATCGTCGGCACTACTATAATAATGCATGCTTTCCATAGCCAGTATTGTGCCTTTTGGCAAAATAAGATCAGCAACATAGGCCGCCACCGCTTTTTCTGTGGGTATCTTGTCATCGCTGGTATCTTCTTTTTTGGCACTTATGGCTGTGGTTCTGGTCAGCGTGCCAAATGTTCCAGCTATGCCGGAATAAGCCACGATATCTTTGGCTGTGCCGGCGCCGATCTTATCCTGTTTGCCGTTGGCCGCGTCGCTTACGGCATAGACCTGTGCTTCAGTGGCAAATTTTTTGCCGTCATTAGCCACGGCAGTTGTTTTGGCCACGCCCAGCAATGGTTCAGCCGCCGCGGTCGTCGTGCCAAAGGTTTTAACGCCGGTGATAGTTTCCGCGCTGGTTTTGTGCACTATATCGCTGTTCGTTCCGCTCAAAGTATCATAAACCACTTTAGCTGACGGATATTGCGCATCAGTTGATTGGTTATTTATAGTGGTTACTTTATTCGCCACCTTTTCTTTGGTATTCAGCGCCGCGGTCATCTTTGCCGCCGAGAGTGGCGCGCCTGTTGCGATCCCGTCATAACTGTCTGTGTAATTGTTCGCCATAAAAATCCCCCCTTTTGATAATCTATAACGCCAATTGCGTAATATATATTTATTCTAACTGTGTGTTGCCTGTTTGTCAAGCCAACAGAATAATATGGTTTCAATCAATAAGGAGTAGGGCTGATCATGAACGAGAAAGAATTGTATAACCTTTTGGGTGCCAATATTAAATCCTGCCGGAGCCGCTCCGGCTGGTCGCAGGCGGAATTGGCAGAGCGCATAAATCTTTCCGTAAATTTTCTCAGCGATGTGGAGACTGGCAAAAAATGGGTGTCTCCGGCCACCATGTTAAAATTCGCGGAGATTTTCCGGCTGGAAGTTTATGAACTGTTCAAGCCGGAAAAAATATTTTCTGACCGCTCCCAAAAACTGTTGAGCAAATATACCGAAGATGTTGTTTCCGCCGTGCAAAAAGTCCGCAAAAAATACAAAACAGTTGGCTGCCGGAAAATATTAAAAATACAAAGCGACTCCCGATGTGTTAATACTGCAAAACAAGAATTTTTGAGGAGATTTTGAGCCCGCTCAATACAGCTGAGCGCGTTTTTGAAGCGAGATTTCGCTAAATTTGTGCAAAAACGCGGAATATTCAGCTGCGGTTAACGAAATATGTATAAAATTTATACACAGTTATATTGTTTCACGTGCGCCGAGCTTCACAAGCGCAGCGAAGTGAATGCGAGGCCTACAAGGCCACGCAGTGGCCGCCGTAAACATTTGGCATGAATTTAGCTACTGTTTCACGTGAAACACTTTCGTTCGGCACAGCCACATACATATAGAATTCGAGCGAATATCTTTACCTGCGTGCGCCGTTGGCTCTCGCTTAACGTCACGGCTTCCGCCGTTTGTTAAGCGAGCCCAAAAGCGTACTCCGGCAAAATATTCACCGCTCTACTTCGGCGGAGTTTCGTTCGCCAATTTCCGCAAAGCCTCTCCGAACAAAAAATATCTGTCCCAGCCCTGCAAAGGCATAGCGCCGAGCTTTTGGTAAAAATCTTGAGCTGGCTTATTCCAGGACAGAGCCGCCCAGTCCAGCCGGTCGCAGTTTTGCGCCACAGCCAGCCGCGCGATATAACGTAACAATTCCTGGCCGATGCCCTGTCCGCGAAAAGCCTCTTTGACGAAAACGTCCTCCAGATAAATAACTTTGCGCCCGGAAAATGTCGAGTAGGTAAAGAAAAATAACGCGATGCCCACGGGCTGGCCGGCGATCTCCGCAAAAACAACTTCGGCGTGTTTATCGAGGAAAACGTCCCGGCGCAAAGTCTCCGCGTCAGAAGTTACGACCAAATGCTCGTATTCCGCCAAGGCGTGAATAAACTCCAGCAATAATTCCGTGTCGGCTTCCGTGCCGCGGCGCAGGGAGATTTTTTCGTTTGGCATGGGGGCATTATACACTAAAAGTGTTTCACGTGAAACAACTACAATGTTTTGCAAAAAAAACCGGCTTGTAGTATAGTAGCCGCTCATGGGCACGATTTTCGCGATAGTCAATCAAAAAGGCGGCGTCGGCAAAACGACTACGGCTATCAATCTTGGCACGGCGCTGGCGGAAACCGGCAAAGCTGTTTTGCTGATCGACACAGACCCGCAGGCCAATTCCACAAGCGGCGTCGGCATTGACGAGAATAAAGTAGAATATTCACTTTACGATTTGTACCTCGGGCGCAAAGATGTGCTGGAGGTTTTGTATCCGACCTCGGTGAAAAATCTGCACATCCTGCCGTGTTCGCCGGACCTGGCCGGCGTCGAAGCCGAATTGATGAGCGAGGATGGCCGCGAAAGACATTTGAAAGACGCGCTGGCCGCGGTGCAGGACGGCTATGATTTTATTTTGATCGATTGTCCGCCGTCGCTGGGGCTGCTCACGCTCAACGCGCTGGTCGCCGCGACGCGGATTCTGGTGCCGGTGCAATGCGAATTTTTTGCGCTGGAGGGACTGACACGCCTGATGACCACGCTGGCGATGATCAAGGACAAAATAAATCCCGCGTTGGACATTGAAGGTATTGTGCTGACCATGCATGATCCGCGCACCGCGCTCAGTCGGCAGGTGGTCGAGGAAGCGCGCCGGCATCTCGGCGACAAAGTTTTCAAAACCGTGATACCGCGCAATGTGCGCATTAGCGAGGCGCCGAGCTACGGCCAGCCGATCTCGGTGTACGCTGGCAAATCCAAAGGCGCGGAAGCGTACGAAAATTTAGCAAAGGAGCTGATCGCGCATGGCTATTAATAGAGGTTTGGGTAAAGGGTTGGGCGCGCTGTTGCAGTCCACAGGCGGTTCCGCGCAAAAAGAGGCGGAAAATGTCGCCGCTTCTTTGAGCAAAACCGACGGCAAACTTCAGCCGCTTTTTGGCCGCAGTATTTTGCATATTTCCGTCACGGAGATCGTGCCCAATCCGCGCCAGCCGCGCAAAAATTTTGCGCTGGACGCGCTCGCGGAATTGGCCGCGTCGATCAAGGTGCACGGGGTTATTGAGCCGCTCATTGTGCGCAAAAAAGAAAATAAATATGAGCTGGTGGCCGGCGAGCGGCGCTGGCGCGCTTCACAGCAGGCCGGTCTGGATAAAGTGCCGGTGGTGGTCAAAGGTCTTAGCGACGAAGTCTCGCTCGAGCAATCGATCATTGAAAATGTGCAGCGCGAGGGGCTGAACGCGCTGGAAGAAGCAGAGTCCTACGCGTTGTTAATGAAAGAGTTTAGCCTGACTCAGGAGCAGGTGGCTGAAAAAGTCGGCAAGGCGCGCTCCTCCGTGGCGAATACTCTGCGTTTGAATGAACTGCCGCGGGAAGTGAAAGAGTCTTTGCGCCGGAACGAAATTACCGCCGGACACGCGCGGGCGATTTTAGCGGCCGGAAATGTTATTGGACAACTCCGGGTCTGGAAGAAAGTGATACAAAACAATCTTAATGTAAGAGATGCGGAAAACTTAACGGCTAAGAAAACCAAAACTAAACAGATTAACAAAAATGAAACAGAAAAGTCAGACGAATTAATAAATATAGAACAAAAGTTAACCGCAAAATTTGCCACAAAAGTTGAGTTAAGTGGAGATGAACAAAGCGGCATCATTTCTATAAGGTATTTTTCTCACGACGAACTGGATAGAATTTATACACTTTTATTGACAAATGAAGTGATATAAACACGGATTCCATTTGGATGGTCAGAAAGAGGCCTGTAAATTTAACTGTGTAAACTGCCCTGCTATATGTTCAGGCTTTTTGCGCCGCAAAAGCTCTGTATCTGTGTGTCCCGGCCATAAGGCCAATACTAGGCCGTAAGAATAACTCTTACTATATTAGCTAAAGGCTTTTTGAGCCGCTTTTCGCTACTTGTTTGCTAAATTTTATTGTGTTATCCAAACTACTCTTTTAAATTGGAGCAGGGTGGCGTTTACACAGTTAAATTTACAGCTTCCCAGAGCGAATATTTTGCCGTAAGCGCGTTTTGGCTCGAACTTAACAAGCGACACAGCCGCGAAGTTAAGTGAGAGTCCACGACGCGCGGCGGTAAAGATATTCGCTCTGATTTTTAATGGAGCAGGCGCAAATATTTCGTGAAAATATCCCAAAAATATTCCCGTGGAACAAAATGTTTCACGGAGTAGTTGCCAAATGTTCATTTTTGAACACTTTTTGCCGAAAACATCGAAAAATCTTGGTATATTTCTTTCTACTTTCTCTGGCGGAAAGGGAAAGGGGGGAATAAAAATGATTTACAGCGCGTTCAATGATCGCATGAATCTGCTGGCCGAGCGGCCGTCCCTGCGCGAGAAAGTGCGTCTGATCCAGGCCGCCGCGCAAAAAGCCGAGTGGGTGGAAACGGCTCTCGAGCATAAACGCTTGGCGGATTTTGTTTACACGGCACGGATCTAATTCTGATTTTCTTTGCGGGCGTACGTGTTAAAATCGCGTATGCCCGAAAC
>JAIRZV010000087.1 GCA_031267055.1 Candidatus Margulisiibacteriota bacterium
CTGCACGCGCAAATAAAATGTGGTGTCCAAAACGCCGGTAATAAGCGGCGTATAAACCACGCTGGTCGAAGGATGCGCAGTCGTAACTATTTCGCCATTAGACAATTCGCCAAAGTAAATATTGTACGTTGACACACCGGACGCCACGCCGTTGACCACCGGATCATTGGCCGGCGTCCAGTTAAATACCGGCGCAGGATTATTGGAAACCGGCAAGGCTCCCTGATAACTGACCACGCCGGAGGCGGCGCGGTCCAATTTGATATTGTCCGTCGCGTTAAAAGTATTGCCGACTGAATCATAATAAGTAACCGTCACGATTTTCTCGCCGTCGGCAACGCCAAAGTTCCAGGGCCGTGTCGGAGACGCCGCTATCAAGCCGCTGGACGGATCGCCGTCCGTGCCTTCTATATTCATGGACACCACATCCGGCGAATAATTAAACTCCAGGGTCACGGCATTGTTGCTCGTGTATTCCTCACCGGCATTGATAGTCACGCGGCCGCTCGGCCGCACATCGTCAAACGGATAGATCCAAACTGTTTGCCAGTCGCTCGTATTGCCCACGCGGTCAACTGTCTGAATACGCAAATAATAAACCGTCTCGATCGGTATGCCCGCAATAGCCGGCGCATTATAAACTGGATTGCTCACGGCAGGGATCGCCGTTAGAGATTCTCCGTTAGTCAGCGGCCCCCAGTATATATTGTAAGTGGAAACGCCGGACGCCACGCCGCCAGAGGGCTGATCAACAGCCGCTGTCCAGTCCAAATTTGGCGCTGCCACATTGCTAGTCGGTTTTTTCCCTTTTTCCGCGACAGCGTCAGGCTTGGTCGTATCGAGCTTGATCGAATCTGTCACTGTGGCGTAAACAACACTGCCCGACGCGTCGGTAAAGCGAACTTCCACAATTTTTTCGCCATCTCCAGCGGAAATCAAAACATAAGTCAGCGTTGAGGCATACGACACAGGCGTGGCGTACGCGCCGCCATTATCTCTGATCCGCACATACATTGGCGACACGGCTGGCGTCAGAGAGAGAGCAAGATTAACCGCTCGACTGCCGGTAAATTCGGCGCCGTTATTGACCGTCACAGCGGCGGTCATCGCGCTCAGACTTTTGGTAACCGTCGCGCCGGACTGCCAGACGTTGCCCAGAATATTGCTGTGCTGCCAAGAACGATCTCTGGCAGTCGCCAGAGTAGTCAACTCGCCATCCACGACATAGCTGTCGCCCTGGGCTATATTATTGACAGTCACCCGAAAAACATTTGTCTTCGAAGCGCCGGCGCCCAGAGTATACGCCGTCAACGGCGACACCTGAAAATTACTATTCTCCGGCGTGCCATCGATAGCCGTTTTATAAAAATTTAATATCGGCACTATATTGGCAGCCGTGGTCTCGCCGGTATTCTCTACTGTATAGGAAACACTCAAAACCGCGCCAACGGCCGCATAATCCTGCGACAAATTTATCTCGCCGATTTTCAGTGTGGCCACGTTGACCCGCCGTGGACTGTCATTGAGTTTTTGGTAAACGACAGCATCACCCTGCACATTAAATGTCACAAACACCGCGCCGGCCGCAGGGGTATTCCAGGGCGCCGTGCCGTCCTGTGGTCCGTTGACAAAAGCCAGCAACGGCGCACTAAACAGCGCGGCCAGCAAAATAATTTGTCTCCAAATTTTTTTCATTTGCTCACCTTCACGCTGAGTCTTTCCGAAATTTCATCGAGCGTAAACCGGCGTTGTTTGAGATCTTCAATCTGCCGCAGTCTTTTGAGCGCCTTGTCTTTGGCGTAGAGATTGTACTGGCCGGGCGTGTAGCCGTCGGCAGTCAAAAGCCCCAGCTTCGTATAGAAACGGATAGTGGAAACCAACATGCTGGTCAGCTTCGCCAGCTCGCCAGCTTTGAGTAATTTTTCTTTGTCCTGTGAGGGCTTCATCAGCCTACGCCTCTTTCTTCCCCCCACACTCAAAACCTAAAAGTACGACTCTTAACTTTTGAGCAAGTCAGTATAGCAAATTCTTTTCCGCAAATGCAAGCGTTTTTTCTAATCCTCAAACGCTCAAACACTACATATAGCGCATTTTTAGCCTAATCACGCTATTTTCCCAAATTTGCGCTACTGGCTTTCCATTTTCAACTTTTCTTCAAGCTCTAATATATCGTCAGTTTTCCAGATTTGTTGCAAAAATTTTGAGGTAGAGGCGTTACCTGCAACGCCTCTATCTCTTTTTCTTCGTTCCTGTTATCATCTGCGCCGTGGGCAGCAAAATCACCATTCAAAATAATAAACTGCACGTGCCAAATGATCCGGTCCTGCCGGTCATCATGGGCGACGGCATTGGGCCGGACGTGATGAAAGCCATGCGTCTGACACTTGATGCGGCGGTCGCCAAAGCCTTTGGCGGACAGAAAAAAATCGAGTGGCTGGAGGTTTTGGCCGGCGCGGAAGCTTTTGCCAAAACGCAGGAGTGGCTGCCGCGGGAAACTCTCGACGCGATCAAAGAATATATCGTGGCGATCAAAGGCCCGCTGACCACGCCAATCGGCGGCGGCATACGCTCGCTCAATGTCACGATCCGGCAGGAGCTGGATCTCTACGCCTGTGTGCGGCCGGTGCGTTATTTTGAGGGCGTGATCTCGCCGGTCAAGCGGCCGCAGGATCTAGACGTTGTCATTTTCCGCGAAAACACCGAGGACGTGTACTCCGGCATAGAATGGAAAGCCGGCACGCCGGAAGCCAACAAAGTAATCGAGTTTTTGCAAAAAGAATTGCAGGTCAATATCCGCGCCAACTCCGGCATCGGCATTAAGCCGATCTCCGCTTTTGGCACCAAGCGTCTGGTCAAAAAAGCCATCGAGCACGCGATCCAAAATCAGAAACCGTCCGTTACTCTGATGCACAAAGGCAATATTATGAAATTTACGGAAGGCTCTTTCAAAGAATGGGGCTATCAAGCCGCCCAAGAATATTTTCCGCAGGAAACTATCACCGAGCAGGAAGTCACGGACAACGGTGGTAAAATTCCCGACGGGAAAATCGTCATCAAAGACCGGCTGGCCGACTCGATGTTCCAGCAACTGTTGTTGCGCCCAACGGAATATTCGGTCATCGCCACGCCCAATCTCAACGGCGATTATATTTCCGACGCTTGTGCCGCGCAGGTGGGCGGTTTGGGTCTCGCGCCCGGCGCCAATATCAGCGATCATGTGGCGGTGTTTGAAGCGACGCACGGCACCGCGCCGAAATACGCGGACAAAAATATGGCCAATCCGGGCTCGGTCATACTTTCCGGCGTGATGTTGTTGGATTATCTGGGCTGGGCGGCCGCCGGTAAATTAATCACTGACGCGCTGGCCAAAACTATCCAGCAAAAAATCGTGACTTACGATCTGGAGCGCCAAATGTCCGGCGCGACCAAAGTCGGCACACGCGAGTTTGCCGAGGCGATAGTTAAAAATCTGTAAAATTTTCGCCAAAATCTGTTATACTATGCTTCATTAATCAGGGGGGTTCATGCGCGTCAAAGAATTTCTCATCGCCAAAGCGTTGTATTTGATCGGCTTGGGATTTATTTCCGACTACGTTTTTGCTTTTCTCTCTATCGGCTATTCCTCCGGCGAACCTATACCCAAAGTGCTGATGGACTTCAATATATTGAACATCGTGCGCGGGCTTTTCACGCGTTTTGTCGTCTCCACCAATCTCGACTGGATCTGGCCGTACTGGATGGTCAAGCAATTTTACGCGACGTCGGAGGGCTTCTCGGCGCGCGGCTTCAACCCTGCCTCGATCAACACCAATTACCGCAACTGGACCGGCATTGGTGATCTCGACTCCGAGTATGAGGCCACGATCGATCCGCGCGGTCTGACCACGCCGTATTTCAACAGCTGGTCGCTGGACACTTGGTTGCAGCTCGATCAGCAGGTCTATTCGCCAGCTCTGGAAAAAGTCTGCGTCCAAAAACTGCTGAATAATCTGCCGATCGTGGTGACCACCACGACTTACGAGAAAAAAATCCAGCTGACCAGCACGGTTTTTGCCAAAGATCTCGG
Source organism: Candidatus Margulisiibacteriota bacterium (assembly GCA_031267055.1). Lineage (GTDB taxonomy): Bacteria > Margulisbacteria > Termititenacia > Termititenacales > Termititenacaceae > Termititenax. The sequence goes on from JAIRZV010000087.1 coordinate 4,067, forward strand.
CGCGCTGCGGACTGTCGCTCTGCAAAAATCCGAGGTAAAAAATATCAGCAAAAAAACGCAGACTTTTTGTTTTAGCTGGGCTTTCCGCCCTTACAACAACGATGGCATCTCACTGATCAACAAGCTGGAGTTCAAAGACAACGGCGATGTGTATATTAACAACCGGCTGGCCGCGGTTATCCTCCAAATCCCCAGCGGCATCACGACGAGCACTCTGTCGCGTGGTGACGTGAAATTATTTTTTGACGAAGCCAAAAGCAACGGCAAGCTCGCGGATTTCCGCAAATCGCGTGTCGGCATGGCGAGCGGCATTTGTGTTTACAATGTCACTTTGAAACCCGGCCAGTCCGCCGCCTTTGAGATCCGTATGCCTGTCGATCGCAAGATCGTCAAAAAACTAAGCGACAAAAAATTTGCCGCGCAGTACAGCGAACAGGCGCGCCTCGGCAATTACGCCGCGTTGCTCAAAGAACATCTCGCCAACTGGCAGAAAAAAATGCAGACCGGTCTGGAGATTTCTGTGCCGGACGAAAAAATCCAGAGCTGCTTTGACGCGAATAAAGCGTTTATGCTGATGTTTTACGACAACACTTATATCACGCCCGGCCCGTCGACGTATCATGAGTTTTGGTTCCGCGACGCGACTTATCTGCTCAACGGCCTGGACAAACTGGGTTTTCATCAGGAAACCCGCAATGTGCTGAATACTTTTCAGAAGCGCATTCTGGCCAGCGGGCTTTTTCACTCACAGCAGGGCGAGTGGGATTCCAACGGGCAGGCGATCTGGACGCTCATGGAACATTATCGTTTGACCAAAGACCAAGAATTTCTCAAAGAAAATTATCCGCTCATCAAGCGCGGCGCCAAATGGATCATCGGCAAAGCGCAGAGCAATCTCAATCTCAATCCGGGCTACCGCGGCATCATGCCGCCAGGACTTTCCGCTGAACATTTCGGCTTGAATGATTATTACTACTGGGACGATTTTTGGTCGCTGGCCGGTTTGCAGTCCGCGGCACAGGCCTGCGTAGAACTGGGCAAAAAAGGCAGCACGTTCAGCAAAGGCTACGCCAAACTGGAGCAGGCGATAGACACTTCGCTGCGCTACGCCGCGGCGCATCTCGGCCAGCCGCTCATGCCGATCTCGCCCAGCCGCCGCATGGATTCTGCCGCAGTCGGCTGTTTGTCCGCGTATTATCCCTGCCGGCTTTATGCCGCCGATGATCCGCGTCTGGTCAACACGGTGGATTTTTTGCAAAACAAATGTTTCATCCGCGGCGGATTTTTTCACGACGTCAATCACTCCGGCTACGGCACGTATCTGACCATGCACATCGCGCAATGCTATATCGGCCAGCGTTCGGCGCGCGCGCTGGATATTCTGGACTGGCTGCTCAAAGTCGCCAGCCCGACCTGGTGCTGGCCGGAAGCGATACACCCGCGCACACTGGGCGGCACGATCGGCGACGGACATCACGGCTGGGCGGCGGCGGATATTTGCCTGCTGATCCGCAACATGCTGTATATGGAAGAGAACAACAATTTGTTGATCACGCCCGTCGTGCCGGCGCGCTGGTACAAAGGTCAAAAAATCACCGTCAGCAAAGCGGCGACTTATTTCGGCCAGCTCAATTACACCATTGAGACCAGTAAAACCGGCGCCACACTCAAGCTGGCTCCGCATTACAAACAGCCGCCGCAAAATATCGAATGGATCGT
>JAIRZV010000033.1 GCA_031267055.1 Candidatus Margulisiibacteriota bacterium
GGTCGTATGTTCGATTCATACCGGGCGCGCATTAATATTGTGGTGGGCGTAGCTCAGTTGGTAGAGCGTCAGATTGTGGTTCTGAATGCCGCCGGTTCAAGCCCGGTCGCTCACCCCAAGAATAAATCAATATTCAGTGTTTTTGCTCGTATTCAGTAGCCAAGTTATGTATTTCGTCTATAGTTTTGTCCTGCCATAGACCGCGCCGCCATTCAGTGTAATCGAAGTTATCGGTTTTTATCAGAGTGATGAAACGTTCAGTGTCTACTTCTCCGAGTTTATGCAACAATACATCCATAGCCTCTACTCTCAAGGCTGTTTCCGATCTGCCCATTACTCCACCTCTCTTACAAAATCAACAGGATTAATTAATTTAATCCCGTCAATTTTCTTTTTCAACAGTTTTAAATCAGTTGTAATAAAATAATTACACTTGCTGTGCAAAGCACAGGCAACGTGCAAAGCATCTTTAGACATTATACCCAGTTTTTCGATATTTTTACCTGCTTGTAAAATGCTTGGTGAAGATTTGCAATAATGCTCGGCAATAGTTTTCCATGCTTGAATAGCGTTTTGTTTTTCCTCATATGGATTGTTGCTGTTTTCGTAGTCCAACATGTAAGACCAAACAAGTTCATAAATATTTTGCCGTACAGCGCTCTGAATATGCAATTTTGCGATTGTCTCAAGTTGGATTTTCATTTGGCTTTGATCATCGAAAGGTCTATTGTAACAACAAATATCCAAATATATTTTCATGTGTGAATTATAACATAGCAAAAAAATTGTTTGACTGATGACTGATGTCAATTCATATTATTTTAAATATTTGTCTTCTCAAATCACGTATCCCGCACACCCAGTCCGCGCCGGCTTGTTTTAGATAGCTTTCCGGCAGACTGGTGGTGACGGCCAGACAGCGCATTTGCGCGGCTTTGGCGGAGCGAATGCCCAGCGGCGCGTTTTCGATGACCAGACACTCCGCCGGCCGGAGCGCCAATTTTTCCGCGGCGGCCAAATACGGCTCGGGATGCGGTTTGCTGTGCGTGACCATATCACCGCCGACTACGCAGTCAAATAATTTGAGCAGCGGTCTGGAGATCAGCCGGGGCATATCGCCGCTCGGCGTGCCGCTGACCAGACCGAGCTGATATTTTTGGGCTTTCAATTCGCGGAGCAGTTCCGGTATGCCGGGCATGATGTGCCGCCGGAATATTTTGTGGAATAATTTTTGGCGGTAATTAAAAATTTTCCGCTGAAAGGCCAGGTCGCTGGGCAAACCGTTTTGGGTCAAATAATGCTTGAGCGTGATTTCCCATTTTTCGCCCTCATGCTCGTAAATATCCTGCGTGCTGACCGTGATGCCGTATTTTTTGAGCGCCTCGTACCAGGCGAAAAAATGATAAGGCATGGAGTCGACGATGACGCCGTCCATGTCAAAAAGCAACGCGCGAATTTTTGACATGGCTGGCAGTCTAGCATATATTTGAGGCTATGATCATCGGTGTCACGGGCATTATTGGCAGCGGCAAGTCCGAAGCGGCGCGTCTGCTGGCGCGGCGTTTTGCCGCGGAATACATCGAGGTGGATGCGGTCGGACATCGCGTGCTGGCCGAGAACAAATTTGTGCGCTGTGGCTTGCGCTTGCTTTTTGGCTCGACGGAGCGGCAGGACATAGCCGGGCAAGTTTTCAAATCTCCGTTTAAACTTTGGCTTCTAAATGTGCTGACACATCCTTTTATGCGGCGGATTATCCGGCGGCAGATCCGCGCGCGGCAAGAGCATTTCATTATTGACGCGGCGCTGCTTTATCAAATGGGTCTGGCCAAATACTGCGACAAGGTGCTTTTTATCGACGCGCCGGAAAATTTGCTCTACGAGCGGCTGACGGCCAGAGGGCTGACCGCCGGTCAGGTCTGGCGGCGGCTGGCGGCCAATCAAAAAGTCTACATATATAAGAAGCGCGCGCACAAACTCATCGTCAACGATGGCTCACTGGCCGCCCTGCAAAAAAACATAGAAAATTTTTAAAGATAAATTTTACAATTATGGAACGACCGACAGCGGCCTCAAGCCGCGGAGGAAGTGCCTGTCGCATTGGCGACAGGCATATATTTCCCGAAACTGGGTATAGGTTTGGACAAGAGAGGTGTTTTATGGCTGGCGGTACTATAGAAGACAGCGTTATTGCCAAATTAAAACTTGATGAATTGCAGCCCGAGGAAAAACCGGCGGCTTTGCTGGCTTATTTTAATTCCGTCATTACCGGCAAGATCCGCACTAGTCCGATCGAGTTGAAAGCCGTGCTCGGGCTGCTCTGTACTTACAAAGACCTGGACAAAAAAAGAGAGGCGGTCGCTTATCTCAACACGCATCAAATCTCGATCGAGCATTTTTTCAGCGACAATATGCAGCGTTTTGACCGCTTTGAATTCAAGCCGTATTTTCTGCGGCTCAAAGGCATCGAGCCCGGCCGCGAGTTTGCCGTGCCGGTCAATGCGCGGCGCAATTTTGAGAATATTCAGCCGCTAAACACCAAGCTGTACAAAGACCTGCTGGAAAGCGATCAGCAGACGCTGCAGCTCAAAAAAGCCGCGTTGCAAAAAATCGACCTGCAGGCTATTGCCGCGCGCCGCGTCGAAGAGAGCCGCAAGATCACTGATGCGCTCAATCAGCTCCGGCTGCGCGTAGACAAAGACTTGCAGTCCGGCGCCGCGACCAAAGAGCAGGTTTTGACCAAACTGCGTTTTGTCGAAGAGCTTTATTTGCCGGAATTGCAGCTGCGCCACAATGAGCCGGCTTTGCAAAAATTGGCCGAAATGCTTTTTGCCGGTGCGGAGCAGACAGTAGTTGACGAAGTGTTCGGCTCTTTGAAAATGCCGCAAAAACAACGCGAGGCTTTTTGCGAGACGCTGGCCAAGAAAATTTAGAAAAGGAGAATCATGCCGCAAGGTGAAGTAATTGAGGATTTTTTCACCAGCGCAGCTGGCGCGAAGGCGAACAGCGCAGCTGGCGCGAAAGCGGGCAGCGCAGCTGGCGCGAAAGCAGGTGGCGCAGCTGGCGCGAAAGCAGGTGGCGCGGCGGATGGCGAAGCTCCGGCAGACGGCACGATTCCCGTGCTGCCCAAAGATTTACTGCCGCCGGTCAGCAACACTGCGGCCGCGGTGCTCGATACCGGCGCTTTTTTTGCCAATACCGCGGAAGAATTGCGCCAGCACAAATCAACGCGCGCGGCGCATCAGCGTTTGGGGCGCAAGTCCGGCGAATTGGCGCGGACGATTTTCGGCGAGTTTGTCGACAGTCGCGACGCGGCACAGACGCGCCGCGCCGCGCGCCACACGTATCTATTACTGCGGCAGGGCGGCCTCAAAGAAGCGGCCGCTCAATTCAAAATCATGCCGGATGATCTGCAGGAGGAAATTTTTTTTATTTTGCTCGACGCGGAGTCCGGTTATGACTTGCGGCCGCTGCGCGCAGCTCTGGGGCAGCTGGCACGCGGCGCGCGGATCTCGACGGAGCTGAAAACACGCGCGGCGGAAATTTTAAAAGACGGCAAACAGGGTTATTTGGCCGAATTGACGGCCAGTCTCCGCGGCTCGCTGCGCGCTGTCGCCGAACAGCTCGACAATGTTTCTTTGCCGTCCACCAGGCCGGAATTCAAAAAAATGGAAAAAGATATTTACCGCCTCAAAGACGCCGCGCTGAACGCCGCTTATGCCGCGCTGGACGAACGCTTCGCCGCTTTTTCCGGCCTGATCGCGGAAAATCAAAAATTATTTCTGGAGCGGCAGATCGGCTTGAAAGAATTTGCCTTTTATTTGGATGCCGCGGCGCTCGCGCTGGACAATGTTTGTGATGATTTTTATGCGCGACTGTCCGCTTCCAATACGACGCGCGGCGCGGATTTTAGTTTGCTGAAAGACGCTGTGCTGGCCGAGCAAGCCAAAAGATATTCCGCTCTGGCCGCGTTGCTGCGGCGAGAATACGAGCAAAGTGGCGGCACACTGGTGCTTAAATTAAAATCCGACGCTTATTTTTTGGTCAATGCCGCGCTGAGCAGTTTGGATGCCGTGCCTTTGAGCGTCTTGTTTTGCGATCTGGAAGCGGAGGCCGCGCCGCTGAATATTCCGGCTGATCTGAATTTTTTGGACGGCTGCTATGAGTACAGCAGCCGGTACAAAAGCGGCACGGCGATCGCTTTTGATGTGATCGTCAAGCTGATCCGGCAGGACGCCCGAGCGGTCAGCCAGTGGGACAAAACTAAAATTGACGAGCTGCGCAGGCTGGCAGAGTTTTACGCGCAGGCCAGAACCGCGTTGCAGGATTTTGCCAAAAAACTGGAAAACAGCAGAGAGATCAAAAAGATGGATCTGGCGCAACTGCTTATTAATATGGGCGCGCGTTTTTTGCAGGACCTCGGCAAGGCGCTAAAAAGTTTAAATAAAAACGCGGCTGTGCAGGAGACGCTGGCGCAATATCGTTTTCTGCTGGAAGACACACGCTGGTTGCAAAATATCGGTTTGTTTTGTCAGTATTCCTTAACACATACACGGCATTGACATTTTTTTGTGTTTTTAATAATATGAAATATAAACTGCCTATGACTGTTAAGTAAGAATTAAGGGGAAAATCCATACAACAAAAAAAATCGATACATTTTTTGCATATTTGCCGTCGATAAGTGTCTGTATATAGAAACTATGCGGGGGAAACTGTCCATGCTAAATAAAATAAAAACGCTGTTCGGCGCATGTGTTTTTCTGCTGGGGATAACAGCGTTTCTGTCGGCCGCCGGTTCTTATCTGGAGACGGAAAACAATCTCTACGATATTCCAATAATGACACAAGAAGGTAATCCTACTGTCGACACCAAATTGACGATCGGCAAGCATGTTTTTTCCGGAGCTATTAAGCAGGGCAGTAATAATCCTTTTTTAAACAATAGCGGTGGCAACCATAGGGTCTATACACCAGCCGCCTATAACGTGATGTCCACTGATTCAAACAAGAATTACATTATACCTAGTGGCGAAAACTATATTCATGGTAGTGGCCAGGGCGAACAGCGTTATGAGATGAGGAGACCGAATTATTCTACTTCCGAAAAATTGCTGCCCGGTTTTCCCGCCATGGCGAAAAATATGGTTGCGAAAAAAGATGACAGCATCTTTGATGTTTACCCGGGCACGGCCAATATTATCAATCACACAGACTTTAAAATTTCTTTCAAAATATACGCTACGCTTACAGTAACTGATAACGGTAATCTATCAGATTTTCAGCCGGGTAATACAAATAAATATGCATTTACAACGCCGTATATGAACCTGGCGAGTTTGAACGTTATCATCCAGGAGACGCCTCCGGGTAATAGCACCACAAGCACTAATGTATGGACTTTTGACAAAATTATGAGTGGAAACATCATCCTAAGAAGAGAAAAAACAAGGGTTAGTCTGGGTGGTTATACGGCAGATGCTGAGGTGTGGACTACTACACCTTTTGTTATTCCGGGACTCCGTGACAATCTGGCTTACGGTTTTGATTTTTTTAGAGAAGGCGAAATGGAGTCCGGAACAACGGTGTACTTTGAAGTTCAAGTTCCCCGGGCAGGAGATCCTAACAATTACAGCCAGTATTCGCATACATATATAACAGCAGGAGTGCCTTTTTTAGATAATATCGTTTCCAAAAATACGGAAACCGGAATGAGCGACGACATTAGTAATGAAGTTTTGCACTCGCAGCTCTACGGCTGGACAGCGGACGGTGGCAAAGATATCAATGGCGACGGTTTTCCGGATCTGATCGTCGGCGACCCGTATTATAAATACACCAATGCGAGCAACGGCAGCAAGCAAACCGGCCGTGTCTATGTTTATTTCGGCGGGCCGGACAAGATCCTGGACAGCATCAAAGATCTGCCGTCGCCGGATATTATTATAGAGGATAGGCCGACCATCGCCGTCGGATCGCGCGACCGCGAATTTGGCTACAAAGTAAAACTGGCGGATATCAATAATGACGGTTTTGCCGATATCCTAGTCGGCCAGCCTTCTTATGCCACAGACTCGCTAAGTATCAATCAGGGACGCATCCTGATCTATTACGGCGGCAAATGGTCCAGAGACGGCAAGCCGCATATGAATATTACCGACAAGAACATGATCGTTAGTCCGTCGATCATTATTAATTCGGATAAAGACATTCTATCCACCGGCGATCCTTACAGGGATCCTCTTTTTGGCGCGGTTTTTGATGTGGGCGACATTAACGGTGACGGTTATGCCGATATTGTAGCCAAGATCGGCAACGACGTCGATTATAAGAACAATTTTATCTACGTGATCTCCGGCCAGGAGATTTCCAGCGGGACGAATGCTGATCTATCGCGTCTGACTAAACATGTTGACCTTAAAAATAATCTACAAAGGTCCTCTATTTATGCCGTAGCCGAATCCGAGGTGGCCATAATCGGCGACATGAACAAAGACGGGATCAATGATTTTGCGGTTTCTTATCCGCGGCTGGACGAGGGCTATTCCCAGAGTTACAGCGATGTGCGTGTGTTTTATGGCCGTAAAGGAGTTTTGGATCATGGCGGTAGCTATGGCTATACAAATCCCAATATTTTGCTGATGGATAAAAGCGAGAACAATGATTATTTCGGCATTTCTCTGGCTGGCGGCGATATCAACCGCGATGGCTGTGCGGATTTGATCATTGGCAAATTGACGACAAGTGCTGATAAGAACACCGGCAAAGTTGTGGTGTTGCTCGGTCAGGAGGGCGTTAACAAGGCTAATTATACTTACAATGGAGACGATCCCAATCAGACTTCCGGCGGTGTTTTCGCGATCAGCGATCCTCTGCAGCCTGATCCCGCCGCCAAAGAAACCGCTTCGCAGTTTGGTTTAAAAGTGGCGGTCGCGGATGTCAATAATGACAGTTATGACGATATCTTGATCGGCGCGCCGTATTATGGCGGGTCCGAGATAGGCGCGGTGTATCTGGTACTGGGTACGGGCATCGAGGCGACCCAGAAAATCCAGGATAATCATTTTCATAAATTTGTGATCACCGGTCGCGAAGCCCACGCGCATTATGGTATGACCATCGCTAATCTGGGTGATTTCAATCAGAACGGCTACAACGATATTTTGATCGGCGCGCCGGGGTTTTATGGCGACAGTTTTTTCCGCGGCTATCCAATGGCTAGCGGCGACAAAAATTACATGACGGAGCACAACATCGATATTTTTTCCAATACCAAAGGCATAGACAACGCGCTGCCGGGGATTTTATTGGTCTCAGCCAATCCTCAAGACCAGGAGATCGCCTGGAATGAGAGTATCAATACTATAAATCTCGTCTTGTTTGACCGCGGCAAGGCCGGTCTGGAATTCAGCAGTATCCAGGTGGAGTTGTATGACCCCGCCACAGATCGTATCGTGGCTACGCTCCTAAATAGCGCCATGGAACGCGGTATCCCCAACGGTCAGTCGGAGCGGGGCAGTGACTATGATCTGAAAAGTTTATGGCTGTCTTCCGGCAACTATAATGATATAGGTATAGGCCTCCCGAGACATTTCGACGATTTTTATAGCTATTATTCTGGTGGAAATGGTTATAACGAACGTATAGCTTCAGAGACTATAGGCTCACAGATACTCTATCGCTACAATCAAACGCCGCGTTTTATCGGCCTGCAGTTTAAGCTGATACCAGGTAAAAATATATTTGCGGACAGCAAAGATTATCAATTGCGTGTCAAAGTCGCCGACCGCGGCGGTTTGACGGATATCTCGCAATTTGACGAGTACCGGTTGAGCAAATTTGTTTTGAACATGTCGACGAATGAGCCTACGTTCGCTTCCGTGTCGCACAATTACAGATCTAGCGAGACTTCCGGTAATCCAGGTACTGATCCCATAGTTGAACCGGGCACACTTATCAAAGTGAGGGATATGAATTTTGACGGCCTGGATGATTTTGTGGTCGCTTATCCGAACTGGAGTGGCGTCAGTAATGATAGTAATACTAATACCGAATGGTACAACGGCAAAGTCACGCTCTTATATGGCTCCGCGGCGCCGGATTTTACCGGCTCAACTAACGCCACCTGGTTTTATGGCGCGAAGGATGGCGAAACTAATACAAGTCCATTTGACTTTGGTGCCAGTGTGGCTTCCGCGCGGCTGAATATGGGCCAGACAGAGCTGGTCAATGTTTTGCTGATCGGTTCTAACACCGGTTTTTATCCGGTCATAGCGGACCCTCTGCTGCCCAACACTACTAGAACGAGCCAGGAGATGCTGGGTACATTTGTCGAATTCAATACGATGCAGGAGGGCGATGTCAACGCTCTCAATGCAAATAACCATCTGGGCAAGATGATAGTGCTAAACAGCGGCTCCGACGCGACCCCCGACCTGATCGCCGTGATGAATAAAACCGCCACACATTACCAGCTCATAGCGAATTCAGGAATAGGGTCGTATACGAAAGGTAATTGGCTACCTATTGATGGTGGTGATATAGGCAAATCACTTGGAGGTGAGGCCGGCGCCACTGCCAACGCGGTCCAAATGATCGCCGCCAGGATCAACAACACAGACACTTACCCGTCGTTGGTCTTTGGTCTGCCCCATAAAGATAAAGTGATCATTCACCATATTTTGGACGAGGTTGATGTTAGTGAAAATAAAAAAAGTAGTGGGATCGTAATTAGCAGTTCGGCGGCGAGTATAAATTTTGGCGCTTCTTTGGCGGCCGGTTATTTTGACGTTAAATTAAATGTCAGCGGCAATCCCGTGGACAATAGCTCCGACCCTAATAAACCATCTGTGCAGAGTCTGGCGATCGGCGCGCCGAAGGCCAAGCGCAGCCAAGCTGACACAGGAGGCACCGGTTATGTTCTGGTTATCCATGGTGATAAACTCCAAACGATGGACATTACCGCCAAGGATGGTATGGAAAAGCTCGGAACACAAAATGTGAATTATTATTTGCGTTACGGCGAACAATTAGGCAGCAATTTTGGCTCCAGCCTGGTCGCGCTCAAGTACATGGCCTCGCCGGAACATCTGGCCGGATATGAGGGTAGTCTGAACAGACCTTATCACGACGATTATGACGATCTGGCGGTCGGCGCTCCGGAGTACAAAATGGACGGCGAGACGAATGGTAAAGTGTATATTTACCGCGGGGGAGAAAAATTTCCGACAGTCGCCAGCACGGCCTATGCGAGAAAAGACAGGACGAATCTGGGCACAGCTCTGGCCAATGTGGGCGATGTGCAAAATGTCCGGGCGGAATTTTTGGCGATCTATTCTACTAATAATGGTGATCCTAAGTCGCTGGATTATTTGCGCACCAATACCATGCTGGATACCGAGCCGCCGGTCGTGATAAGCATGTTCCCGGAGAACAATCAATACGAAGTGACGCTGGACCAGAAGATCAGGTTTACGGTCGAGGATATTTCCGGCGTTAATTCGAATCAACTTAATATTACCCGCGTCATAGAAGGCCGAGATGTAGCGGTGGTCAGAAGCGGGGTCATAGTGGGTGGACAGCAGTCTATCAATGGCGGCAAAAACTTCGATCTGCAGGTCTGGGATGTGACTGACCTCGACAACCCTAGCCTACTGGTAGGCAATGCCGCGCTGAACGTGATGCCGAAACGCGTCAGATATGTCGTGAGCCTGAATAATTGCAATTGGAATCCCTCGGAAGTAGTGGAACTCAAAATCACGGTTGGCGACGGACGCATGATCTTCACCACCAACGCCGACGGCACAGTGCGGCAAAGACTGTCCCCGCTGGTCAGAGAGTTTAACTATGGTTTTATCGCTAAATATGACGCCAATGACGCAATTAAAACCAAAGAAATCTTTGGTAGCAGAGAGACCAACACTTATTTTGGCTCGTCCATAGCTTATGTGGGCGATGTCAATAAAGACGGGTATCCGGACTTTGTCGTGGGTGAGTACGGCAACAATAGTTACGGCTGGATGTCCGGCAAAGCCTATCTTTTCCTCGGTGATAAAGATATTGACAATATGACCGAGCCGGCCGCGGAATTTACTCTGCAGGTGGGCAGTAACTCCAGTCGTTTTGACGCCAATTCCGCCAAATTTGGCTGGCGCGTGGCTCCGGCCGGCGACATCAATGGCGACGGCTACGACGATGTGGCGGTCATGGCGGTGAATTCTTCCACCTCGGGTGGCGAAGTGTTTGTGCTTTTTGGCAATCCTGATCCGCGTATAGTGGGCAAAGGCGGACTGAAAACAGAAAGAGACCGCATTTATCAGGTCGCACCGGCGCCAAAATCATTCCCGTGGGACAGCGACTATATCAGCTATCATGCCGTGTCGATCCGCGCCGCCGCCAATGCCAGCGGACCGGACGGACTGGGCTACGGCCTGTACGGCGGCGGTGATCTCAACGGCGATGGTTATGACGACCTACTGATCGGCGCGCCGTACCATGACGAAAAAGACATAAAAGCGGCCGGTCGGGTTTACGTGCTTTACGGCGGAAATGGCCTGCTCGATATTCACGCGCGCAAATCTTATAAATACAGCAGCGTGGCCTCTAGTTATGCCGGCCCATTGATGCTGGACAATGTCATCTACGACGCGACGCAGCCGAATAGCGGCGCGAATTCTTTTGTACCCCAAGCTTTTCCGGTCGGTTATATTCCTAATCCGGATCCCAAGTCTTATGATATGTTTGGCTGGAGTGTTTTGACCGGCATCAATCTCAACGGCGACAGTTTCGATCGCGTCAAGACTTTCAACGGTATCAGCGAGACCAGAAATATTCAGATCAGCGATCTATTGATCGGGGCTCCGGGCGTCGAGCAACAAAAAGGCAAAGTGTATATCTATACCGGCAAGCGGCCTGTGGCAGCCAATCAGGCGGTCTACGGCGTCGACCTGCAGAATAAAAGCGTATCAGGCGGAGAACCAGGCGAGAAATTTGGCTCCAGTCTGGCCAATCTGGGCGATATCTCGGCGGACGACAATAAAGGCTACGGTAGTAAAGCCAACAATCTGGTCGGGCAGGATTTTGTGGTCGGCGCGCCCGGCTACAAAAATATGTCCGGCGCGGCCTATCTTTTTGTCTCGCGACCGGAGCAGGGCAACGACATTAATATTAACAAAGAGCTGACGGTTTACGGCCAAAAACCCGGGGATCAATTTGGCTATACAGTGGCCAATGTTGGTAGTATCGACAATGATCCTATGGGCAACAATGATTTTGCGGTCGGCGCGCCGTATTATGATGAGATCAACAGATTTGACGAAGACGGCGAAGTGACCTCATCGGTCTCGCTGACTCCCAATGTGGGACGGGTGTATATTTTTGGCACCTCTCTGGAGAACACTGGCTCAGAGGAAAATCCGGATTATGTTTTGAAAACCTCGGTTTATCCGTCTCAAGTTGCCACCGGTAAACAAGCCAACGCGTTTTTCGGCGCCGCGATCTCCAGTCTGGGCGATATCGATCAGGATTTCAGCCCCGAATATTTGGTCGGCGCGCCGGGTTACGAGATAGTTGACACCACCAGCACGCTCAATACGCGCAGCAATATCGGCCGCGTTTATTTTTACACCAATCCGGACACGAAATCGCCGATCGTGTTTGGCCCCATGGAAAATGTCTATACTTTCCCGATACCGGGCGCCCCCAACGTAGACTTGTTTACCAAGACTCCTGTTTTTGACAGCGCCGGCCATATGACGAACCGGCCCAAAATAAACTACAATGAGCCGCTGCGTTTCCGCGTTTTTGATGATCGCGCGGTCAAGCTGGATTCGGTGATGGTGGAGCTGAGACCGGAAGGCAAAAATCATGTCTCCCGCTATACTTTTGTGCCGTCGCAGACCGGCCGGAAATACTACACGTATGTCAACCGGAAAAATGTGGATTTCTTCTTAAATCTGGGCGCGGATTTTTATTACGAGACAACTTACAATCTGCGCATTTACGCCACAGACCAGAAAGGCAATGCTCTGGATTATAATTATGAGCCGTCAAGCAATGCAAATGCTCGTTATAACGGCTATATTTATGATCGCTTTGGCAGCGGCACAATAGGCGGCTTTAATGTACAGAGAGTGCCGTGGGCGATGGCCGATCTGGGTACGGGTGACCAGGATGCTGCCCGCACGATCTCTGAAAGAAGCCAATATGTCCTGCCGTATTTTGAGTATTCTTTCATCACCGGAACAAATCCGACCGGCGAGCCGGAGCCGGATCAATTTGAGTTGTGGACGACATGGCGTCCGACAGGTTCAGCGGGCAGCCAGGACACGAATGGTTTCTACGAGCCAACCGATAATATCCTGGACTATTTTGTTACACGCGCCAGTTTGTATTTGAAGCTGAAATCCGCAAGTGACGGGGAAATATCCTCTTACAATATCTTGGCCATACCGGCTGGTGCTGTAACCAGTGCTGAAGAAGGAATTTCTTTCAATGTAATACGGTCTGTCGTGACCACCAATAAGATAAATTATGAAAGTGTTGGGTCTAATGATAAGCGTCGTTTAGTATTTGGTGAAAAAGGTACAGCCGGAATGGAAATCACGGTCACTATGAATGAAGACGGCATTTTCACGCTCGGTGTCTGGGCCAGCGATGTCTCCGGCAATAGTATGCCTGAGCCCAGACTGCGCACTTTTGTCCACGATGAATATCCGCCCAAGATCGTCACCGGACTGTTTTTTGAGACGCAGGTCAGCGGCAGTGTGACGACCGTGACCACAGTGAATTATCTGCCGGCCGCCGGCAGCACACACAATGCCGATGACTGCGCGATCAATTTCGCGATCGTGGATAAGGGCGCGGGTCTGGATGTTGTTTCCACCAACGGCGCGATCGATCTCGATAAATTTCAGATCTATCTCAGCTTCGGCAGAGATACCACTACCAATTACAACCTCGACACCGTCATCACGGTCACGATCAACGTAGCTACTTTGAATACCGCCGGAGAGACCGAGTATGTCGACATATCATCCACCATGAATTTCTGGAAACTGATCACGGAAAATCTGACCGTCAACGCCAGACATATGGATTATCCGGACGGCAGCAATAGCGCCAAGCCGACCACGCTATCGATAGGCATCTTGGAGCAAAAATTTACGTATCTGGACTGGGTGAATATCCTGGTCAAGGCCACCGACAATGCCGGTCACGGGGACACCATAACTTACTCGTATCGGGTGTCGCCGGACTATCGTCCGCCGCAGGTCACTTATGGCCAGCCGCCGCTGATCAATGAAGGCGAGTATACCTGGGGTCAGCTGACTATCTCGCTCAACGCTTATGATGATGTGAATGTCGCTTATCTGGTTTTTACCGTGGCGGAAGATGATAACGCTGTGCCGTCCATCTGGAATACCGCGCTTTTGGCAGCGACAAATAATAATGGTTTTGTCCTGCCTATACCTAACCCGATAGTACAGTCCCGGTCTATAACACTGCCGGTCACATGGAGCGTATTTGTCAGCAGCAGTATGCAGACGTCGACCGATGCAGTGACTAGTGAGATAATAACCTACAATTTAGTGGAGTATATCCGTGTCACCGAGTCGGCCAAAGATTATTCCGGCCTCGCGAGGCTGGAGTTGAGGCCGAGTGATACCGCGCGCGCCAATCCGCCGGATGGCCTGTACCATATCCTGGTGGCTTTTGAGGACGAGCAACACAATCGCAGCGACTGGACGACCTGCTCGATCATACTCGACGCTGAGTCGGAAACCGGCGGTCCGGTCATGCCGATCGTCCGTGTGAATTATCACGTGGACTCTCCTACACCCAACAATGTCGATGTGACCGGCCTCAATATTCCCCATGCGCAAAATATGCCGCTGTATTTCAGCAAAGACACCAGCGTGGTCGATCTTTATGTTTATGCCAAAGACACGATCGTGAGCCCGCAGCCGGACGCGATGCCGAGCGGCTGGCTGATCGGCGATGATACCGCTGATGGCCGGCCTCTGGGTGTGGTGGTCTCCGTCTATTCACCCAACGGCAATCGGGACACCAGCGGCAATGCCATCACGGTCTGGCGTCCCCGCGGGACCGACGGGAAAAGAGCATCCTCCGATATACTGCTAAACTACCGCACGCAGATCGAGGCGAGAGACGTTAATTATTCCGGCTATATGATGCGCAAGATCCCGGCTTTTGATCTGTCCGACTATGTGACAAACAACGAGCTAGGCGAGGTCATAGACCTTTATGTTAATTTTGCGGATAACGACATGTTTCTGCCGAAAACATTTTTGGAAACTGGTAGGATTGATCCCAGCGATGGGAATAGTGATCTCTGGAGTGACTATTTATTTACCGCGGCGGATGCCAAACAGACAATAATAAACGCGCGCTATCCGACCGTTTCCTACTATGATGATAAATATGACCTAGAGAGTAGTACGGGCATATTCAATTATCATCCTTTTAATTATCTGAATGGTCTGGTGGATGCCCCCATCTGGGATAGCAAAGGCGTCACCTCAAGTGTTCAGCGTAAAGATGTGATATCTGCGGCCAATGCTTTCGGTCGGGAGTCAACCTTATCACGAAATGTGACAGCCAATTTTTCGGAAGCGCCGGCGCATATCCGCCTGTACTACGATAATACTCTGCCGGAATTAACCGATCTGCTGGCGCTGGGCGGTACCGCCGGCGGCCAGGAATATAGCGCCAGGTCTTACAGCCAAAATAAAGGCTACCTGCGGTTTAGCGCCAAATACCGCGACCGTATTTCAACCAATCTGATGTCCATGCCTCTGGAAGTGCATAAACTGTACTATCAGATCTTGGCGGTGACCGCCAGCGGTGAGGACACGATGGTCTGGGTGGACACCAAAGGCGATAGCTATTTTAAAGACCGGCAAAAAAAGGTGGGTAGTAGCGCTGACGGCTACTGGCGCAGCGGCTCTTATCGCTCGTATGACGACAGCGGACTGGATGCCGGTCAATGGATCTATCTGACCAGCCCGACCAACAATAAATTGGATAGGGATCCGGGAAATACCACGCTGAGTACAGCGTTGTATAAATATTTGAAAGACGCCCGCAACCACAATAAAAATGATCTTTCCTACGTGGAAAATGAAGAAAACTGGGTTACTATTAATGAAGGATACAACAGCTGGTTGACTAATCCTGAGAGTAGCCCGAATATTAATTATGATATTCCCTCACCGAAACAGAGGACAAATTTGACCCCCGAGGAAGAGGCTAGCCTCGAAGCCGCGCGATACAAAGCCATCCTGACGGTCAAGGACGCGGACGGTCAGGACATCACAGTCAGCGCCAATAAGTTTGCCACGGAAAATCTGACCGCCAGATATATGGTGTCCGCCAATCTGAGCCTGTGGTCGGTGCTGGATATTTCGGATGACAAACTGCGGGAAGGTTCCGCCTATAATAACTGGGAGACTCTGTCCCCGGTGGAGATCCCCGTCAGTCTGGACGTTGGCGTGATGTATTTCCTGCGAGTGGCCGCGCGGGATCAGGCTGGCAATTTCTCCAAGATCGCGATCAGCAATCCGGTCTATATTGACAACACCATACCCAATGAACCCTCTTATAATTATATGGACGGCATAGTCTTAAATAGAAATAGATTTGATATTGATTTTTCGGATAATTATTCCGGTATCTACAATCTGCGTCTCAGCAAAGGCGACGACACTATCGAACCGATCTATCTGGATAATCAGGCGGTGACAAAAGAATTACTGCGGGAATGGCGTGATATCACCACGACCGACCGACCTGATGATGTCTCGAGCGACCGCACGTTTGATTACAAACAGCAGGTGCTGAACAATTGGAAAGTCAAACCCGATATCTGGGACAAGCTGGCGGAGGGTGAAAAAACGAAATTCTATTTCTATCTGGAGGACGCGGTCGGTTTGTCTTACTCTACGATCGGCAACAAAGGCCCGGAGTTCTCTTTTGTCCGGGACACTCTGGCGCCGACCTTTGATCCGTCTTGGGATAGCTCGCCCAACGGCGTGGTGTCTATAGTGGATGAAACGAGCAAAAATATTCACTACTATACCCAGGACGAGACCTTGGGGCTCAATGTGAAGCCCCTGGAAGCGCATCTCATCGCGGTCACGGATCTGGCCTCTGATTGGGTGGTGGCCACCAGCAATACGGATCCGCGGGATCCGCGGCGCATTGATCCTACGCTGGGTTATTTTGAAGATGAGTACCACGCTTACGACGATCTGCGCCATATCCAGGATTTTAGTTTTGAATGGGAAGGCGATCATGAGATCCGCAAGCCCTGGTATGTGCAGCTCTCTAAGGCTATGGAAAGAACCTATAAATCGAATATAGATTTCGGAAATACCCAGTTAACCAGACCGGTCGAGGACACGCGCTCGACGATCAATATCGCTTTCTTGTCCGCTCGGACAGCCGCCAAAAACGATGTGGATATGTTCGAGGACATAGCCGCCATAGGCTCCAACGGCAATTATGCGCTGGCCGTGCATTTTGACATTGATCACCACAAAGATTATCTGGGAGACGGCAGTTATGACAAGTGGGAAGAGTACACCTGGGGCGGCGTCTTCGCCACGTTTAATGCCGGCATAGACAATGACCGCCGGGATGCCACCTACAACTATACGATCGGTGTCATGCTCAATGCGGAAAAAATCGACACGTATGCCGAGCCACGTAGTCTGATCGCCGATGAGGACTCAGAAACGCCAAAAAAATATTTCGGTTATTTTGGCCTGGTCGTCGAGACCGGTGGTCGGAGAAAAGTGGCGGATCAAAGAGTGCACAGTACCCGGGATGGCGAAAATTGGAATACCTGGAAGTTGTTGACCACCAATGTGGTCGTATCGCGCGATGCCGTCGATAAAACAGTCACGATCAGTATCCGCCATTTGAATGCCTTAGAACATGAAATTCCCGATGTTGATAATGGCAGCACCAAGACCAAGACCGTATCCGCAAATATGCCGTATGTCATCAAGCTGGTGCCGGCCGCGCAGCTGCACGGTACCCTGCTGATCGACTCGCTGTATGTGCTGCCCGGCGTGAATGTGACGCCGCATCTCGTGGCTTCTGTCAGTCAAAACGCCAATGGCTACGATTTTGAGCTGAGCACCGAGCAGAAACTAAATGTGTACACTATTTTGGCCTATGATCGGGTCGGCAATCTGGCGGTACAAAACCCGGAGCTGCTCCGCGACAACACCAAGCCTACCTGGAGCTATACCGACAGCCTGGAAGACTGGGTGGACGAGCCGCTGAATCGAGTGATCACCAGTAATGAACGTGGCAGCGGAGTTGTTGAGGGTATACAGGCAGGAAAACGTTTTATTGCTTACTATCATATACCGCCGAGAAATGTCCCGGGCAAAGAAATAAATAGCTTATCAGTGCCAGAATACAGAAAAGCGCAGTTGCGGCGCAATGAGCTGGAAGATAAGGGTCTGCTTGTTTCGGCCAACGGTGAGGTGACGCGTAATTCTCTGCCGGGCGGTCGGCTTTACAGCAATGCTATGGAGGAATTCTATGACGCGGCTGGCAAAGAAATATATGACGCCAATGGCAAACCGATGCTCGGCAGCGGCTACATCGCCGGTTTTTTCCAGGCGGTGGAAGACGATGGTATGCCGATACGCATGTACAACTATGAGATCGTTGAGGCTACCTCGAGCACCAAGGATGTCACCGGGGAACATATCTGGGAATATAATCAGGTCCGGGATCAAGGTTATGGGTTGCCCAGCAACCGAGATAAGGTTAATAGCCGCAGATATCCGACGGAGATCGATACTTCTGCCGCGGGGATCTCCTCAGCCGGCTCTTACAAGCTCAGGGTGCAGGCGGAAAATCTATTTGGCGTGACATCTGATTGGGTGGAGACCGAGCCGATCTGGTATGATCTGGACGCGCCGACTATTTCGATCGAGATCGAGCCCAGCGTGGGTGAATATATACAGGTAGCAACTGGCGACTATGCCTATGTAATGGCAGGGAATACTTATAATACCCAAGATGGGCCTACTAGAGCGATAGAGGATATGTATGTGCCGTCGGAGAACGGCGGGTATATTCTGCAGCCCTCCGGCTGGTACAGAGACTCGATCAATATCACGGTCAACGCTGTGGATATCCTGCGTTTTGGCAAGGGCGAGCTGGGCGCGGATGTCTATACTATCGGCGGTGTGGGCGTGGGGCAGATCCATGTGGTTACCAATAATCATGGTTATAATCCTGCCAACCATTCTTACGATTCCTATGTATTTCAAGGCGAGAATAATAACTTAGACGGCTACTGGGGAACTGCGAATAACACCACGCTGAACAAAGTGATCACTTTCAATCTGACCGCTGAGGGAGCCAATTCTTTCAAAGTGTGGGCTGTGGATAAGTTTGGCCGCTCCACCCCCTGGATAGAGAAAAATTTCGATTTGAATATCGACAGAAAGCCCCCGGTGCTCAAGGTGTATCAAGGTGGACAAACCCAAACCACTGAAATCTTGGACCCCGAGAAAAACACTTTATCTACATACTGGAGCAGCGCCAATGTAGGCATTGGTTTTGCGGTCGACTATTCGGACGGCCTGGGCGTCGGCACCAAAGAGCTGCATTGGTGGGTCAACAATGAGAAGCAGACATCGATCGCGCTGAGTTCTATACCTGCGTACGGCGTGACCAGTTCGATCCCGTATTATCCGCGCGGCACAACAGAGTCGACGACGATGGTTCCGAGAGAAGGCGTAGTGGGCGGCTTTGTGCCTAAGGATTATAGCCCAAACAATGATGATAGGTTTCCTCCTCTGGTTTTGAATGATGCGGAGCGTAAACAGCTGAGAGATGCCGGCATATTGGATTCTGTAATGAGTGACCAGTATGACCATTATGAATGGCAGAAGGATAGTGTTTACACCGAGGCCGAATTGATCGCGAAATTAAATGAGATAGCGTTTGTCGATAAACAAAAAATTATCGATGCCTGGAGATACTCTACTAAGCAAACGGGTAGCGGTGAGCGTGGACTGCATTATCACACTATAGACAGCGAAGCTTTTTCGCTGTTGGACGATGGTTATTTTATGGTGTCCGTGAATGTCGTGGATAAATTTGGCAATGTTTCCAACACGGGCAATTTCGGCTATGTGCTCAAAGACACAGGCAAGCCGGATATTCAGGTAAATCTGGGCGGTAGTTTCCAGAGCGAGTGGTATGTCGGTGGTGAACCCTACGATGACTATGCCAAAACCGGAGGCGGTCCGCTCGACGAGCTGACGGGAGACCATATGTATCACGAAGGTATTCTATTCAGGGCACAGGTCGGCGATATGTTCAATAACAATGTGCTGGTCACGCGGTCTTACTATCCGAACGAGAAGATTACGATACCGGATTATTATGACAATATTAAAGTGCGCACACCTGGTTCTGGCGTGAGAAAAGTGCAGGTTTGGATCAACAAAGAGGAGCCACTGTCTATAGAGATTGATGAGGGGAATATGAATCAGTGGCCGTCGCTTGCGTCGACCCGTTTTGGTTTCTCGATCAATAAATATTATGGAGAGAGCAATATAGCGGCTGATGATTTTGCATCGAAAAACTTTGTTATCAAGAACAACGGCATCAATATGATCAAGTACATGGTCGAGGATTTTGCCGGCAATGCGGTGTGGCCGTATGAGGATGATGTAACAAAGAGACAATGGAATGAGGTCCTGGGCTCATGGGTCTATCCGAGCGATAAAAACGTGATCCGCGGTATCAAAGTGGATACACGACCGCCACGTGATGTAGAGCTAAAGATCATCACCAATAACAATAGAGAGGCTGAAGGCACCACGTGGACTTTCTATAATAGCGCTTACACCGACACGCGACCGGATGAGGATAACTATCCGTTGTACACCAAATGGCAGAATGTGCCGGTGCGTTTCTCCGGCAAAGACGACGGTATCGGCGTATGGTATGCTTATTTCAGCGCTTCGGAGAACGCCCTGTCTGTGTCTTGTGATCAGGGTGTGACTAACTCTATGGATACCGACGATCAATATGTGAAGACGGATTCCTGGGAGAATATTGCCAAGCTTAGCAAGGGTGGGAATGGGTTCAATGAAGACCCTGGTTTCAAATATGCGACGAAAGCCGTGGGCGGTGAACAGGGCATTTTGGACTACGCCAGTTACCGCATAGTCCAGATGGGCGAAATACAGGGCACGCGCAATCTTACGCTGCGTATGGCTGATTTTTTTGGTCAGAATTATACTGTGCCGCGCTCGTCTATAGAGGAAGTGTCGGCGACTTTCAATTACAGCGATCCGGATTTCGCGACCGCCAATTATCTTTCCGTGTCAGCGTTAAGTAAGGGGCTTTATGATGCGGTAAGCAATAACATGGGCGGTTATACTGTGAAGTTTGTCGAAAATGATGTCTCAGGAAACGAAATTCATCAATTTATCAGCGGCGGTTTTTATGATATGCCGACTAAAAATAGAGAAGTCAAAGATACGGTTAATAGTGGTAATATGGTAGATGGTTTGGACAAGTGGGGCGGATACACTATTAAGACCACGACTATCAGCGCCGGCGTAGTCGACGGCAAAGAGATCATAAATGAGCTGACAGTCTATCTGTGGGATATGGAAGTCGACGGTCGCGAGGATCATCGTACGGCTACAGTCACGGCGGATAGACAGATCGTTCTTGACAATAAAATTTACCCTTCAGCCATAATGCCCGTGACGCTGCCGATCAAAGATCTGAATTACGGGTCGGGCCAATGGCAGGAGCTGCAGAAAGATGAGGCGGTGGCAAACGGTCTGTGGACCAGCCAGGCCGAGCTGAAGGTGGAGTATGTGCATGATGAGGGAGACGAATTAAGCGGTATCACGCATATCATGTTCGGCGGCGATATTGTGTCTGTGCGCTTCCTGGGCACGGGTAATGTCACGACGACTGAAAGCTATAAGCCCGGCGAGTGGGTGCCGTATGTTTACAGAAGTGCGGGCCTGACCAATAATTATATCGTGACGCTGAGAGATCTGCTGATCGAGGGTACGCGCAATGTTTCTATCATCGGTGTGCGCGACCGCGCTGACAATCAACTGGTCTCTAGAGATGTACATAACGTCACTGTGGACATGCATTCCGTGGAGTTCTACTATGATGTCGGTATGCCCAGAGATGTGACAAACCGCTATCTCATCAAAAATCAGCACGGCACTGTTTTGAACAACAAATACTATGTCGGTGTGCCGACGTACAATCTGGAGCTCGATTTCAACGGCGCGGCTTATTATGATATTTTGGAATACTCAAAAGAGACGAGCTATACGTCTGTGAGGTCTAACAATTATGCTGATATTAGTGCGGATACCCCTGGATTGCCGCGGGTAGATGGCAAACCGGATTTCTGGGTGGCTATTAACGATATTGCCATGAAAGAAAACAAAGGCGACGGCGAGAAAACCCTGGTCATCAGATTGTTTGACCGCGGCACTAAGGATATGACCGAACAAAATATGCTGACGATCACTTACAATCACTGGGTGGATAACACTCCGCCGACGCTGAGCATTACCGGTCTGGAGGATAAAGACAGCAAATGGTATACGCCAAATAAGGATTTCAATCTGCACGTGGTGGACGACGGCGCGGGTATTGCTTCGGTCGTCTATCAGATCAGGAATGACGATACTAAAACTGTGGACACGGTGACCAGGAACTATGCTTTTGATAGCGGCGAGCGTTACCCGAAAGCCACCTCGCTCAACTATATCAAGATAGCGCGCAGTGGTAAAAACCAGATCGATCTGCGGGTCGAGGACGGTGTCGGTAATATCACGATTTATAATGTCGACGGCATCAAGGTCAACACCAATCCGCCGGTCATTAGCGAGGTCAGCCCGCTGCAAGGCGCGTTGTCAGGCAACGTGATCTACACCAATCAAAAAGCGCTGCCGTTGCGAGTGTCCGGCACAGGCATCGATTATCTACAGTTCGAGGTGAACACCCCGGTTACCTACAACAAAACGGCGCAAGTGTCCCGGAATGCCAACAATGGTTACGCCGTGACTGTTACGGAACAGGGAGTTAGTGGCGACGGTATGTACACGCTGGATATTTTGGCTTACGACAAACTGTATGAGCGTTACGGCACAAGTGGCGCTTTTTATGCGACCGCGTCCTATACGGTGCTCCTTGATCGCCAGCCTCCGGCATTCTCGATAGAGACCGGGTCGACCGGACGGATTACGGTTGTGGATGACTCCAAAGTGATCAGCGGCCGGATCAGCTTACAAGGTGTCAGCGACCTACAGTCGCCGGTGCAGGTGTTCTATATGATCAATAACACGGGCAGCCAGGCCTGGCCGGCACATATTTCCGGTGTTTCCAGCGATGTCTGGACGATTTACATCCGCGATGTGATCGAACAGTCCGGACGCAGCAACGGCAGCTACAGTCTGCGTATCTACGCTCAGGATCTGGCCGGCAATATGAGCGCCACGAGCGACGTCTCCAGTGATCCGTACAAGACAGCCGCTTTCAATGTACCGGACGGCTATATCATGGCGCCGCGCGGTATGGTGATCCGCGGTCTGGATATCGGCGCCTCGGCCAATCTCAATGAGCAGCAGCAGGCTATGCAAATGGCCAGCAGCAAACTGGGCGGCGTGAAATACGCTCCGGCATTAGACGCGACTGCGCTGCCGGTGGTGCAGGAAACTCCGACCGCCGAACCGACCGCCAATATTGTGCTCACGTACAGCGAAGCGGCGGCCAAGCAAGTCGACGGCAAGACGGACTCTTTCCGCATCTTCTATCTCGATCCGGTCAAGAATGAATGGGTGATCGTGCCCGGTCAGGAAGCCAAAGAAACCAACGGTATCACCGCGCACGACAAAGAAAAACGTACGCTGTCTGCTCCGGTCATCGGCTTTGGCATGTACAAGATTTTTGACACGACTACCTTTGCGGATAATTTGAAAGATGTGCATATGTTCCCGAATCCGTACAAAGGCAACGACGGCGATCTGTCCAACGGCGAAGACGGCTATGCCAACCGCGATCAGATCGTGCTCGAAAATATCACGAAGACCACGCGGGCGAAGATCTACACGATCTCCGGCGAATTGGTGACGACGCTGGAAGATCCGAACACGAGCACGCACAGCCTGAAGTGGGATTTGACCAATAGCCGCGGCGCCAAAGTGGCTTCGGGCATCTACATCATCTTGCTGACGGACGAAGAAGGCCATAGATTTATCGGCAGATTGACCGTCGTGAGATAAACACGACGGTCTCACCTCGGTTCGTTTCGACTAGCGCGGTAAATATTTTGCCCGGAGCGAACGTAACCTTCAGTGCTATGCCGTGTTCGCGAGGGCAAAGATATTTACCGCGCTAGTAAAATCTAATATTGGCTCCCCTGCTAAGGGGAGCTGGCAAAAATCTGCGCCGCAGATTTTTGTCTGAGGGGTGTCTCGCGCAGCGAGACATTCAAAGATGTCTGTCAGGTAGCGACGGGCGGTGAGCAATGGTATAATGCTTCCCACTTATGCGTAGAGGGTATTTTTTTCTCTTAAAACTGCTGCTCCTTATCGTTTTCTTAAGCGGCGCACTGAAATTGCTGGCCTTTTTGCCGCTGGAGAAAGCGCCATTGTTTTTGACCGACAAGGTCGCCGCGTTGCAAAGATTGGAAAAAGGGGTAGAAAATTGGCTGGCGGATTTTGCCGAAACTTTCCGTCTGGTGGCGGTCAGACGCGGGCACGACCGACAGTACGAGATTTTGTACCGCAAACAGCGCGCCGCGGAGACGCTGCTGCAGGCGGCCGCTTATGAAAATAATCGTTTGCGCGCCGCGCTGCGTTTTCAGCACAGCTATAGCGGCTATTTAATGCCGGCGGAGATCACCGGCCGCAGCGCCGATCAATGGTTCCGTTTTGTGCTGGCCGGCCAGGGCGCGAAAGCCGGTGTGCGTGCCGGACAGGCGGTCATCGCGGAACAGGGGCTGGTCGGTTATGCGGAGGCGGCTGGCGCGGACTCCGCGCGCGTGATCCTGATCACCGATCCGCTGGTCAATGTCAGCTGCGTCAATGAACGCACCGGCGCCATTTATGTGTTGGCCGGCAAGGACCACAATCGCCTGGAATTAAAATACGCGACGCAACATTCCGATATTCAGGAAGGCGACCGCTTACTCACTTCCGGCTACAGCTATCGTTACAAAAAAGGCCTGCCGGTCGGCGTGGTGAC
Source organism: Candidatus Margulisiibacteriota bacterium (assembly GCA_031267055.1). Classification (GTDB taxonomy): domain Bacteria; phylum Margulisbacteria; class Termititenacia; order Termititenacales; family Termititenacaceae; genus Termititenax. Next base: position 24,292 of record JAIRZV010000033.1, read on the forward strand.
GCGGGTGGAGCTGGCCGCCAACAATCTGACCAAAAAAGTCGTGGTCACGCCCTGTGTTGATTTGTCCAAGCTGGACATTATCTTTTTTGTGCGATGAGTTATTTGCTGAGTTATTTATTGTACGCGCTGTTTTTTTTGCTGGCCTATATTTTGCAGACCACCTGGCTGGCGGATTGGCCTGCGCGGCCGGAGCTGCTCCTGCTGGTAGTCTGTTTGGGTTTGTCCGGCCGCGCCTACGGAGGTCTGCTGGCTGGTCTGCTGACCGGAGTTTTCTTGGATCTGGCCAACGGCTACGGTTTTTACAACGCCGCACTGTACGGCCTGCTCGGTCTACTCTGCGGCTTCATGCCGGTCAGTATTTTTCGGGATTTCCGCTCGCTGGTTTTTGTGAATATGCTGCTGGGCTCGTTGCTGCTGCACGGCGGCTATGCGGCGCTGGCCAAGATTTTTCTCGGACGTTTTATTTTTGTTCCGCTGCCGCAGTATATTTTGACTTTGCTTTTAAATCTGCTGTTTTTCTGGCTGCTGCAATTTTTTATTAAAGGGAAATATCATATTTATGATTAACCAGCACAAGCGCGCCGCCGCTCAACACACTTTGTGGCTCGGCGTTTTTTTGTTGGCCGTCCTGCTGGCGCGTTTATTTTATTTACAGATTTTGCAGCATGGCTATTATGATTTTTTGGCCGACGGCATTCGCTCGCGGATCATTCCGAGCATCGCGCCGCGTGGCGTCATTTATGATCGTTACGGCATTGTGCTGGCGGAGAGCAAATTAGTATACGCGCTGGACGTGTTGCCTTATCAGATCAAAAATCAGGATTTTGTTTTGCGGTTTTTGAAAAATATAAAAATCGACACGTCCGCGCTGGAGCGCAAATTAAAAAACAAAGATTATCTGCCATATGAATTGCTGGCGGTGCGACGTTCGCTGGAGCCGTGGCAGATCGCTTACATCGAGGAAAACAAACAGGCGCTGGAAGGCGTGGTCATCAGCACACGCATTGTCCGGCATTATCCGCAGGGACGGGAAGCCGCACATGTGCTCGGCTATGTCGGGCAGATCGGCTCGACGGAGTTGTCCAAGCTAAAAAATTACGGTTATCAGATGGGCGACATTATCGGTCTGGCCGGTCTGGAGCGTTATTATGATTCTTACCTGCGCGGTGTGGACGGCGGACAGCCGCTGGAGGTGGACACGCACGGCAATCCGGTGCGCAGTCTGCGAACGCTCGAGCCGGTGCCCGGCCACAATCTACAGCTAACCATTGATTTTGCGCTGCAGCGAGAAGCCTCGCGCGTCCTGGGCGACCGCAAAGGCGCGGTGGCCATCGTCAATCCGCAGACCGGCGAAATACTGGCAATGGTTTCCAAGCCGGATTATGATCCGAATTATTTTTCCGATTTTCTCTCCGAGCAGGAGTGGCAGGAGCTCCGCGCCAAAGATCATCCGCTTTACAACCGCGCGCTCGGCGCTTATCCGCCCGGCTCGATTTTTAAGATCGTGACTTTTTTGGCCGCGCTGGAGGACAAGATCGACACCGCCAGGACTTTTTTTTGCGGCGGTTCCATGCTTGTCAACGGCCGCCGTTTTGCCTGCTGGTATCTTGACCGCGGCGGACACGGCACACAAAATTTACTGCAAGGTTTTGTTAATTCTTGCAATATCGTTTTTTACAATCTTGGCCTCCTGCTCGATCCGCAAAAAATCGCCGACGCGGCCGCCGCTTTTGGCCTCGGCACGGCGACCAATATCGATTTGCCTTTTGAGAACAACGGCTTCGTGCCGACCGCGCGCTGGAAAAAACGCACTTACGGCCAAGAGTGGTTCCCTGGCGACTCGCTGAATATGTCTATCGGGCAGGGTTATTTGCTGACCACGCCGCTGCAAATGGCGTTGCTGACCGCGGCGGTAGCCGATAAACAAAACCGTTTGTTCAAACCTTATTTGCTGCATAAAATTGTTTCCGTGTCCGGCCGACCTGTTCTGCAAAACAAGCCGGAGGCCGTGAACACACTGCCTTTTGCGCCGCAAAATATTCAATTGGTTAGACGGCTGCTGCGCGAGGTCGTCGATGACGGCACGGGTATTAATGCCAAAATTGATGGCTTGGTGATCCGCGGCAAGACCGGCACGGCGGAAAATCTCGGCAAGGATCACGCTTGGTTTGTTTCTTACGGACCTTACGAAAATCCCGATCTGGCTATGGCGATTTTTGTGGAAGAAGGCGGTTTTGGCGGCGTAGTCGCGGCGCGCCTTGCCAGAGAAATTTATCTGTGGTATGACGCGCGGCAGAGAGAGGCAAAATAATGGATATTTTCCGTTCCGGCTACAGCCCCTGGCGCAGTTTTGACTGGCGCTTGTTCGGGACCGGCTTGTTTTTGTCTTTGCTCGGTCTGGTGAGCGTGGCCGCGACGCACAATCCCGCGCAGCTCAAACGGCAAATAATCGCTCTGGTATTCGGCCTGCTTTTGTTTTTCGCGGTCAGCGCGCTGGACTTCCGCAAATTCAGCCGCGCCGCGGAAATTTTATTTGGCCTGTCTATATTTCTCCTGATCGTGGTTTTAAATATGGGGCATACAGTTTACGGCGCGCAACGCTGGATCAATCTGGCCGGTTTCACTTTTCAACCGGTCGAGCTGGTGAAGCTTTCCATGATTTTCATGCTGGCCAAATTTTTTGAGCAGCGGCAGGGTAAACTGGACACGATTTTTGATATTTTGCCCGGCTTTGTGCTGGTCGGCGCGCCGTTTTTTCTGATTTACAAACAACCCGATCTCGGCTCGGCGATCGTCCTGGTGGTGATTTTTTTCTTCATGGCGTATTGGGCCGGCATGAAATTTTCGCGGCTTTTTATGCTGACTTCACCGCTTTTGAGCATTCTGGCTCTGTACGCGCTGCCGGTTTATCCGTTGCTGTCCTGGGGGATTTATCTGGCGCTGATTTTTACCGCGCTCTGGCTACTGCATTTTCCGCTGCTGGACTCAGCCGTTTATTTCGGCCTCAACTTTTTTTCCGGTTTATTTTCTTCGTTTTTTTGGCACAGTCTGTCCCTGTATCAGCGCAACCGCATTCTTTCTTTTATCAATCCCGACATCGATCCGCTGGCGCGCGGTTTGCGCTATCACACCGTGAAATCGGTGATCGCGGTGGGCAGCGGTGGTTTTGGAGGCAAAGGTTATTTGCAGGGCTCGCTGACTAATTTGCAGTATATTCCCCAGCAGCACACGGATTTTATTTTTTCGGTGATCGGCGAGGAATTTGGTTTTTGGGGCGCGGCGCTGACAGCGTTTTTGCTATTTTATTTATTGAGCCGCGTTTACACTATTGCCGCGCAGTCCGATGATGCTTTTGGCCGTTATTTGACCGTCGGCATTCTGGCGCTTTTGGGTTTTCAGGTCGTCATCAATATCGCCATGAATATCGGTCTCTCGCCGGTGGTCGGTTTGCCGCTGCCATTTATTTCTTACGGCGGCACCGCGTTGATCGTTTCTTGGCTGGGACTGGGACTGGCGCAGTCGGTCTGTATGCACAAGAACACGATTAAGTTGTAAAAATGTGATTATATTTATTGCGCAAATATTTTTCCGTAATAAATATATGATATAATCCCCCTGTTTCAGAGCCAATTTTTGAGGAGGATTTAATGGACGCTTTGCTGGAGCATCAATTAGCGCAAAAAGATCCGGAGATTTATCAGGCGATCGGCCAGGAGCTGCAACGCCAGCGGGATAAGATCGAGCTGATCGCTTCGGAGAATTTTACTTCGCCGGAAGTCATGGCGGCGCAAGGCTCCTGCCTCACCAATAAATACGCGGAAGGCTACCCGGGTAAACGTTATTACGGCGGCTGCGAATTTGTCGATGTGGCCGAGGACTTGGCCCGCGAGCGCGCCAAAAAACTTTTCGGTGTGGAATACGTCAATGTGCAGCCACATTCCGGCGCGCAGGCGAATACGGCGGTGTATTTCGCGCTGCTCAAGCCCGGCGACAAAGTCATGGGTATGAATCTTTCCCATGGCGGACATTTGACGCACGGCTCGCCGGCCAATCTCTCCGGCGCCTACTATCAGTTTGTGCCGTATGGCGTGGCGGAAAAAACGGAGCTCATTGATTACGCCGCGCTGGAAGACCTGGCGCTCAAAGAAAAGCCCAAAATGATCGTGGCCGGCGCTTCGGCCTATCCGCGGATTATTGATTTTAAAAAAATGCGCGAAATTGCCGATAAGATCGACGCGTTTCTTTTCGTGGACATGGCGCATATCGCCGGTCTGGTGGCCGCCGGTCTGCACCCCAGTCCGCTGCCTTACGCGCATGTGACCACTACCACTACGCACAAAACTTTGCGCGGTCCGCGCGGCGGCCTGATTTTATGCAGCGCGGAGATGGAGAAAAAATTTAATTTCAACAAAGCGATTTTTCCGGGCATACAAGGCGGCCCGCTCATGCACGTGATCGCGGCCAAGGCTGTGGCTCTGGGTGAGGCGCTCCGGCCGGAATTCAAAGAATATCAAAAGCAGGTGCTCCGCAACGCCGCGGCTATGGCGGAAGTGTTCCGGCAAAATGGTTTTCGTTTGGTGTCCGGCGGCACGGACAATCATCTCCTGCTGGTTGATGTGAAAGCCAAAAACGGCCTGACCGGCAAAATCGCGCAGTTGGTTCTCGATGAGATCGGCATCACGGTCAATAAAAACACCATACCTTTTGAGACCGAGTCGCCTTTTGTAACCAGCGGCATACGCATCGGCGCTCCGGCGATAACTACGCGCGGTTTTCAGGAAAATGACGTGAGAGAAGTTGCGGAAATTATTTGCACAGCTCTGTCCAATATCGAGGGCGAAAAAATTAAATCCGCGGTGGAAAATCAGTTGAAAAAACAGGTGGCAGAACTCTGCCGGCGAATTCCTTTATACGGCGGCCGTTCATGACGGAAGAGTTAAAAACAACACAAACTTTATTTCCTGATGATACAGCGGCGCAGCCGCGCCCGAGCTGGGACGAGTATTTTATGGGCTTGGCTGAAATGGTGGCCAAGCGTTCGACCTGTCTGCGCCGGCAAGTGGGCGCGGTGATTGTCAATGACAAACATATTTTGACCACGGGTTACAACGGCGCACCACGCGGCATTCAAAACTGTTTGGAGCTGGGAGTTTGTCTGCGGCAGGAAATGAAAGTGCCGTCCAGCGAGCGTCATGAATTGTGCCGCGGCTCTCATGCTGAGCAAAACGCGATCACGCAAGCGTCCTATCACGGCGTGCGGATCAGCGGCGCGACCCTCTACTGCACGCATATGCCCTGCATTATTTGCACCAAGATGATCATCAATGCCGGCATCAAGCGCATCGTTTTCAAAAATTTTTACCCCGATGATCTCGCCGTGCAAATGCTCAACGAGTCCAAAATTGAATTAGTGGTGTTTAAGGGGTAAATATGGCCGAGCAAATCGCCTATCTGGGTCCCAAAGGCACTTATTGCAGTCAGGCTGTGGAAAAATATTTGCGCCGGCAAGGGAAAAAAATTGAAGCGATTCCGCTGAATACCATAACGGAAGTCATACACAGCGTAAACACCTGCAAATACAAATACGGTATTGTGCCGATGGAAAACACTATCGAAGGCAGTGTCAGCGCTACGCTGGACAAACTGGCCAATAAAAGAAACTCTTTGTATATCATCAGCGAGATCGATATTTCCGTCAAACATCAGTTGCTGGCTTTACCGAACGCGCGGCTGGGAGAAATCAAAGAAGTAATTTCTCACACGCAGGCTTTGGAGCAATGCCGCGATTTTCTTTTCGCCAAATTACCAAACGCTAAAATTATGCTGGCCAAAAGCACCGCGCAAGCCGTGCTTAAGGTTAAAGAAAAAAAACAGCCTTGCCGCGCCGCGGTCGGCTCGCGTGAAGCCGCGCGCAAATACGGCTTGAAAATATTGATCCGCGATATTGCCGATTACAAAGACAATGTCACCCGTTTTGTCGTGCTGTCTAAAGAAAAAGAAATGATCAGAGACAAAGACGCGATAACGGCTTTTGTTTTTTCCTGCAAAAAAGACAGGCCGGGCGGCTTGTATGAAATTTTGGGTTTTTTAGCCAAAGATAAGATCAATATGACCAAAATTGAATCCCGTCCCAGCAAAGTGGTGATGGGCGATTATATTTTTTTCATCGACATTGCCGGCAATCATTATATTCAGCCCAAAGTTGCCCAGGCCTTGCGCAATATCGAAAAACACAGCGATTATTTTAAATTATTAGGCGTGTATCAGCGCAAGAAGTAGTTTTTGTTGCGGCAAATGTTTTGCCAAAGCGCGAACGTAACCTTCATGACTATGTCGTGTTCGCGCGGGCAAAGATATTTGCCGCAACATATAAATACAAGGAGCTTTTATGCTAGATCAAAAATTAATCAGAGAAAACCCCGCGATGGTCAAAGCGGCTTTGAGCAGGCGTAATTTTGATCTGGCTTTGCTGGATGATTTTCTCGCGGCTGACCAAAAATGGAAAACCGCGCAAACCGAGCTGGACAATCTGCGCGCCGGACTCAAAGCGGCGTCCAAGACCAAACCCACACCGGAAATCATCGCCACTAATAAAAAACTCTCGGAAGAAATCAAGCAAAAAGAAAAAGCCGCCGCCGTTTTAGAGGCGGAACAGCAAATGAAATTGTTATTCATTCCTAATTTACCGGACGAGACGGTGCCACAGGGACGCTCAGCCACGGACAATCAAGAGATCCGCCGCTGGGGCGAGCCGGAAAAAAAAGATTTTGCGGTTTTGGCGCATGACGAGATCGGTGTGAAATTAGGCATTTTAAATTTCGACGAGGCCGCGAAAATTTCCGGCGCGCGCTTCGTGGTGTATCACGACGCCGGCGCCCGTCTGGAAAGGGCGTTGATCAACTTTATGCTGGACACGCATACTCGATCCGGTTATCAGGAAGTCCTGCCGCCGGCGCTAGTGAACGCCAAAGCCATGACCGGCACAGGGCAGCTGCCAAAATTTCAGGAAGATTCATTTGCCTGCGACAAAGGCGATGACCTTTATTTGATCCCGACCGCCGAAGTGCCGGTGACCAATCTGCACCGCGAGGAGATTCTCGATGGCGCGCGCCTGCCGTTGCGCTATGCCGCTTACACGCCGTGTTTTCGCCGCGAAGCCGGCTCTTACGGCAAGGACACGCGCGGGATCATCCGCCAGCATCAATTTAACAAAGTCGAGTTGGTAAAATTCACTTTGCCGGAAAACTCCATGGCTGAGTTGGAAAAACTGACCGCGGACGCTGAGCAGATTTTGCAAATGTTGAAATTGCCGTACCGCGTGGTTGCGCTCTCCGCTGGTGATCTGGGTTTCTCGTCGAGCAAGACTTACGATCTGGAAGTTTGGTTTCCTTCACAAAGTACTTACCGCGAAATTTCCTCTTGTTCCAATTACAAGGATTATCAAGCCCGCCGCGCGAACATCCGTTTTCGCCGCGAGCCGGGCGCCAAACCGGAATTTGTCCACACGCTCAACGGCTCCGGTCTGGCGGTTGGCCGCACCTTGGCCGCGATTTTGGAAAATTGTCAAAACGCCGACGGCTCGGTGACTGTGCCGGAGGTTTTGCTTCCTTATATGGGCGGCTTGGCTAGGATTGGGTAAATACTTATTTTTATTGTTCCGTGTTTTCTTGTGCCAACAAAGCCCTAACCTCGCTAATCAATTGTTCTTTATCCGGTATATAGTAGGTATAGCGCGATGCAAAAATATTATTTTCCAGACCACCTAACGCATACTCTGCCATAACGTCGTGCTTGTCAGCGCATAAAACTATTCCGATTGCTTGCTGGTCATCCTCCGCCTTAACTTCAGAGTTATAGTAATTTAGATACATATTCATTTGTCCAATATGTTCCGGCGTTAAGTGCCCTGTTTTTAGGTCGATCAGCACATAAGCTTTCAGCATTTTGTTATAGAAAACCATATCGACATAATAATGATTACTGCCTAGCGTTATTCTCTGTTGGCTACCCACGAACATAAAACCACGCCCAAGTTCTAACAAAAAATCTTCAATGTGCCGGATTAGTTTGTACTCTAAATCTTTTTCAAGCAGCGGTTTCTCTTCACGCACTCCTAAAAACTCAAAAACATATGGGTCTTTGAGAATATCCTGCGGCTTGTCTAAGACGACACCTTGTTTCGACAGTGTTAAAATTGTCTGCTTATTCGCTTGGCCGTCTGATAGCAAAAGTCGTTCAAATAACGATGTTTCTATCTGCCGTTTTAATTCGCGGACTGACCAGCCAGAGTTTAGGCATTCTTGCTCATAAAATGACCGCTTGTCTTTATCGGAAATTATTAAAAGCTCACAAATGTGCGACCAAGACAATTTGCCAGACACTGTCTGGCAAATTGGGTAGGCCAGGTAAAAATTACGCATATTTTGTAAATTAGAGCGTGAAAAACCCGTTCCTAACTCTTTGGTTAGTTTTTTTGCTAGTTCTTTTAACAATTGTTTTCCGTATTGTGCTCTAACATCGCCATTTTGTTCATGGTCTACAATGAGCCGTCCTATTTTCCAATATGTTTTTACTAGGTGTTGATTTACTTCGCGCGCTACATTTGACCGGGTCTGCTCTATCAATAATTTTATCTGCTTAGTAATATTATCAATATCTAGGATTTCCGCCATTGTCGACCTCGGTGTTTATCTTAACATACTGTACACAAAAAACACCGACGGTTCGATAACTGTGCCGGAGGTTTTGCGACCGTATCTGGGCGGCTTGACTAAAATTGCGTAAATAGTTTTAAGCTATTTTCTTAATGTAAATCACGCTGTAATAACTGGGCAGCACATCGAACGCCTGTCCGCCGCCAGTGTTGTTGTTCGTTTCAGAAATGCCAGTCTTATTGCTATTTACACTAGGGGTGGTTGTCCATGAATTTTCTGCTCCGGCTCTAGTACCATCATACACAAAATATGTTCCGTAGGGATGAGTATCAGCCTCTCCATCACCAGCAGCTGAGTTAGGTGCTTTGTGATCATGTCCATTATCTGTAATGCTGTGTTTATGCGCTGGCAAATGCTGTGTACCTAAAGTCATTTGCCCATCGCCGGTAGCGGCCTTGTTGCCGTTGCCTTTGATAAATTTATCTTCAAGATTTGGCGTTAAGTTCAGATTTTTATTAGCCGCAGTACAGGCGTACCAGCCGGGCAAGGTTGTATCATCCAACCACCCTGCGCCGTCATACATCAGTATGGTTCCTATGGGCAACTCTTTTTGAAAACTCAAGCTGCTTACAGTCGTTTTTAAAGCGCTTACGTCGATCTGCAATCCACTTACATCAGTTTGTAATGTGCTCAGGTCACTGGCGCTAAGTTTGTTAGCCAAAGCTGTCGCCACCGCTTTTTCTGTGGGTATCTTGTTATCGTTGGCCTTGGTCGTGTCAGTCTCCAGAAGTGTGGTTTTAGTCAGCGTGCCGAGAGTTCCGGCTGTTGTTGTTTTGGTTAAAATATCATCAGCTGTGCCGGCGCCGATCTTATCCTGCTTACCGCTCAAGCCAGTACTTATCGTAGTACTCAACGCATCGAGATTTTTCCCAACCAGTTTTGAGGTCGGATAGTAGCTGTCGCTGGCAGAGCTAGCGGTCAAAGTCGCCGTGGCGTCTGTTGAATATAATTGTTTGTTGGCGACCTTTTCTTTAGTATGTAAAGCATTTCTCATTCCCGTAGCCGAAAGGCTTTTGCCAGTGTTGATATTGTAACTTGCTCCTTTAAAATCCGTGTCTGTTGCGTCCGTATAATTGCCTGCGTTTGCCATAAACATACCCCCTCTTTTATACTGTAATTAACTATATGATAATTCACAAATTGCTAATTGTCAAGCATTTGCTGTTAGAATATAAACCTGTTCATGGATTTGAAGCAGATTTTTACCCAAAATTTGCGGCGTTTGCGTGCTGAGTCCGGTGTTTCCCAGATGAGACTAGCCGAGCTTTGCGGCACTTCGGCCAGCTATATCGGTGCGATCGAGATCGGGATCAGATTTCCTTCGATGAAGCTATTGGCTAAAATTGCCGAAGCGCTGAGCGTAAAACCTTATCAGTTTTTTCTGGAAGAGGAGGATAACGCCGTGCCTCTGCGCCGGGCGATGTTCAGGCCGGACAAACAGAAATATTTGCTGCAAAAATATATTCTGACCCAACTGGAAACTATGCAGCGGCAGGTGAAAAGATATTAAAAGTACGCGCCAATTTTTCGATCAAACCATTTTTTTAATATAGATCACTGTGTAATACGCCGGCACTACATCGAACGCCGTGCCGCTTCCGGTATTGCCGATAGCGCCTCCGGAGATTGTAGGAGAACCCCCTGCGGCTCCAGTGTTGCCGGTGATGCTGTGTCCATGAGTAGCGTTGTCGCTTCCGGTGCTGCCGGTAATGCCATGTCCATGAGCGGCGCCGTCGTTTGCTGTGGAGCCGGAAACAGTGGCGGTATGCGCATGAGAGCCGGTAGTGTTTGCTATAGTAATACCCGTCGTAGCTCTACCAGTATTCCCGTCTATGGCGCCTTCCCAATAGCTATAATTATTGCCATTTCCATTTAACCTCTCATAGGTTTTTATAGAGTGCGTATGTCCCGGATCAGTGACCGTGTGCCCGTGCGTTCCGCCGGTTATTGTCACGGCCAAAGTGCCATTGCCATGCGAATGAGTAGCCGAGCCACTGGCGGCAGCTAATGTGCCAACATCATGTGAATGGCTTGCCGAACTGCTGGAGGCAGCCAAAGTGCCAACACCATGCGAGTGTTCGCCGCCGCTGATGGTTAATTCGCCTAATGTATGATTATGACTGGGCAGATTATCTACCGTTAAAGTTGCCGTCCCGCCACCAGCGCCGCCAGATGTTGCGCCACCTTTAATAAATCTATCCCGCAGATCCGGCATAGTTACCTCGCCACGCCCGGGTATGTTTTTTTTCTGCCCGTCGCAGATATACCAGCCGCCACGTCCGTCCAGCCAGCTGCCGTCCATCAACATGATCATGCCTACTGGGAAAAAAGTTAGATCGAGCATATCGCTGGCCAACAGTCGTTCCCCGCTGGCTATTTTGGTGTCGAATATTCTACTCATGGTAAGCCCCCTTTTTTATTTACTTATAGTTATATTTACCATTAGTCAGTAATAAATTATACTTGTTATTTGCAAATTGTCAAGAGATATATACCTAGACTATAAGTCTGGAATGAGTTTGCGAAAACTTTTTATCGCTAATTTGCGCAAGATCCGCCGCGCCTCCGGCATTTCGCAAATGGAGTTGGCCGAGCTTTGCAACACTTCGGTTAATTATATCGGCACGATCGAAATGGGCATCAGATTCCCTTCCATGGAGATGATCGAGAAAATTGCCGCCGCGCTGCAAACCAAACCTTACGAGTTTTTTCTGGAAAATTCCCCCGCGCCGGTCAAAAAACCGATCAGGCAGATCCAGCCCGAATTATTAAGAAAATATGTGCTCAATCAATTGGACAAGGTAACGCGCAAAATTCGCAAATACTAATTTCGGGTTTATTTTTTTAATGCTATAATCCCCAGATGCTGAAGCTCAAGAGCAAGTTTGTTTTTGTCACGGGCGGCGTGGTGTCTGGCTTGGGCAAAGGCATTACCGCGGCTTCGCTGGGGCGTTTGTTGCTGGCGCACGGCTACACAGTGACTATGCAAAAAATGGACCCCTACATCAATGTCGATCCGGGTACGATGTCTCCCTATCAACACGGCGAAGTTTTTGTGACCGACGACGGCGCGGAAACCGATCTCGATCTGGGGCATTACGAGCGTTTTATCGACACGCCGCTGTCCAAATGGAACAATGTCACATCGGGCTCGGTTTATTCCAATGTGATTGCTCGCGAGCGGCGCGGCGACTATTTGGGCGCCACAGTGCAGGTGATCCCGCACATCACCAATGAAATCAAAGAGCGCATGGTGCGCGCCGCCCAGCACAATAATTCCGATGTGGTGATCGTCGAGGTTGGCGGCACGGTCGGCGACATCGAGTCTCTGCCGTATATCGAAGCGATACGCCAGTTTAAAAACGAATTGCCGCGCGGCAACGCGATCAATATTCATTGCACGCTCGTGCCTTTTATCGAGGCTTCCGGTGAGCACAAAACCAAGCCGACACAGCACTCGGTCAAGGAATTGCGCTCGATCGGTATTCACCCCGACGTCATTATTTGCCGTTCGGCGGCCAGACTTTCGCGGGAATTAAAAAATAAAATTTCGTTATTTTGCGACGTGCGGCCGGAAGCGGTGTTCGGTCTGCACAATGTCGTTTCTATATATGAAGTGCCGCTCCTGCTGGAGCAGGAAAAAATGCCTGATGTGGTTTTGGATTTGCTGGGATTGAGCAAAGAGCAAAAGCCTGAGCTGACCGACTGGAAAACTTACGTGGACAAAATGAAAGACTGCGGCCGGACCGTGACTATCGCTGTGGCCGGCAAATATGTCGCGCTGGAAGACGCCTACATCTCTATCGCGGAGTCGATCAAGCACGCCGCGGTACAGCAGGGACTCAAAGCGAAAATCAAATGGATCAACACCGAGACTTTGGAATCCGAATCCGCCTGGCAGGAACAACTGGCCGGCGTTGACGGACTGATCGTGCCGGGCGGTTTTGGTAATCGCGGCATCGAGGGTAAAATAAAAGTCATTCAATACGCGCGCGAAAACAAAATGCCTTTTCTGGGTATTTGTCTGGGTATGCAAATGGCCACGGCGGAGTTTGCGCGCCATGTCTGCGGTTTGCCGGACGCCAACTCTACAGAGTTTAACGAACAGACCAAAGCTCCGGTCATCGACCTGATGCTGGATCAAAAAACTATCACCAACAAAGGCGGCACGATGCGGCTCGGCGCCTATCCCTGCAAAATAAACCCTGGCACTTTGCTGGAAAAATGCTACGGCCAAAAAGAAATTTCCGAGCGTCATCGCCACCGTTATGAATTCAACAACAATTACCGCGAGATTTTTACCCAAAAAGGTTTGCGGATTTCCGGCCTGTCGCCGGACGAAAAATTGGTCGAAGTGGTAGAGCTGCCGGAGCATCCTTTTTTCATCGCCTGTCAGTATCACCCCGAATTTAAGTCCCGTCCGGGCAAGCCGCATCCGCTGTTCGCGGGGTTGGTAAAGGCGGCGGGGAAGATTGCCTAATATACGTTAATCTTGACGGTCGCGCTTTGTTTCCCTTGGTTGGCTTCTATGATATGGCCACCCAGCGTTAACTGCCAGACGATATTTTTACTCAAAGAAGACCGGCCAAGGAATTCACTGTCCGCATACCAAGTAGTTTCCAGATCGTTGTTGACTTTAAGAGTGATCTGCTGGTCTTCCTTGTTGATTACAGGGTCAACGGCAAAATAAGTGTTGTGAGGCGGGTACAAAATATTTAATTTGTTTTGCTTATTCCGAGGGTTTTCTTGCAGAGTGTATTTTTGCTGAGGGGAATTTTCCGCCAGCCAGTCTTTATAGATGGCCGGATAAATAAATATGTTTTGTCCCTGGAGAATTTCATGTTCAGCACAGGTTTCTTGGGGTAAAATATCCGGACTAAAAAATTCCTGCTTAGTTTTAACGCAATTTGGGCCAGCCAGCAAACCTGACTCCAGACAAATATTTCTGCTGACTATAGCGGCAGGCCTGACAAACTCGCCAGCGGGATATTTTTCACTGGCTTTTAGAATTATTTTTCTAAATAACGGCCCGGCGCCGGTGATGCCACTGCTGTTGTGCATCTCGCTTTGGTCATGATTGCCGACCCATACGCCGACAGTGATTTTAGAGGTGTAGCCTACCGCCCAATTGTCCCGAAAGTCTTTGGTCGTGCCGGTTTTGGCCGCCGCGGGAAAAGGAAAATTCAGGCTGTTATTTTGCCCGAAAGCGGCTTCTCTGGCGGTGTTGTCGCTCAAAATATCGGTGATGAGAAAAACTTTATCTGGCGCCAGCAAACCCAGACGCTCCAGCTTGTCGTCCTTGGTAAATAATAAATTTTTAAAATATACTCCTGCATTAGCCAAGCAAGCGTAGGCTTTGCTTATTTCATATAAGTTTACTTCTCCATTGCCCAGCGCCAAGCCCAGGCCGTAATATTCTGGACTGCGGGTTAGATTCTTAAAGCCTAACTGTTGCAAAAGCGCTAAAAATTTGCCGCTCTCTATTTTAGACAGCAGGTAAATGGCCGGAATATTCAGTGAATTGCCCAGAGCGCCGCGTAAAGTTACCGGTCCACGGTATTGATCGTCATAATTTCTCGGATTGTAAACGCCGTTGCCGGCCTTGAAAGACATTTTAATGTCGGGCAAAATTGTTGATGGAGAAAATCCGTTTTCCAGCGCCAGGTAATACAAAAAAGGTTTAAGCGCGGAACCAGGCTGTCTGTAAGACAATACTCCGTCGATTTGCCCCGCATGGCTGGAATCAAAAAAATCCGCGGAGCCGGCATAAGCCAGTATTTCACCGCTTTTGTTTTCAATGACTAGCGCCGCCGCGTTGTTTATGTTTTTATCTTTTAAGCGTGCCAATTCTTCTTTTATAATATCAACTAGGTAGGCCTGCAATTCATAATCGAGAGTGGTTTTAATTTCCGCTCCGGGACGCTTTTTTCGTCCCTCTGTTTTTAAGATGAAGTATAAAAAATTTGGCGCCAGTATTTTGGCGTTGAGAGATTTATTTAGCGTCAATGGCATTTTTTGGTAATAATCCTGCTCCTCTTTGGTGATTACGCCCTGACTGGTTAAATAAGCTAACCGGTCGTTGAGCTCATCCTCCAGCAAATTGTTATATAATTTTTGCGGATTGCTGGCGGGAGATCTGGCCAATAAGGCCAACGCGATAGATTCTTTGACATTCAACTCTTGAGGAGCTTTGTTGAAATAAAATTTTGCGGCAGTATTGATCCCTCCGATTAAATTCCCGTAATAAATTCGATTAAAATAATTTTCGAGAATTTCGGCTTTGGAATATCTTATTTCCAGATAAACCGCTAAAAAAGCTTCCGCTATTTTATGGAGCGGATTGCGCTGGGGGGCGCCTAAAATGTTTTTCGCCAGTTGTTGCGTGAGTGTTGACGCGCCCGAGATTATTTTCTTGTGTTTAACATTTTCAATAACTGCCCGGCCAATAGCTAAAAAATCCAGTCCCGCGTGACGATAAAACCGCTGGTCTTCCAGATTAATAAAAACATTTTTTGTTTCAGGGTTAATTTGGTCTAGTGTGATCCAGGTCCTGACAGGCCCGCCATCTGCGGATAAAATACAGATCAGCTGGTCCTGGCGATCATAAAAACTATATGTTCTTAACTCTCTGGCGGATAACGGATCATAAAAATGAAACAAGCCGCGTAAGAAAACGCCTGAAATCAGGGCAACTAAAAATAATCCGCGGAGCTTAATCACAAATAACGCGGCTGTCTTTTTCTGTGCCGTATATGTCCGGAGCATACATGGCTTCGGCAAAAGCCCCCGGGTCAAAATAATCTCCAGCGGCGATGGCCTGCGCCGCGTATTCCAGGTAGTAATTTCCTCTGGACAACGAATCAAAGTAATAGCTCACTCTGTCCTGCCTGACTTCCGTATAGGCTGGCCGGATGTTTGATTTTAAACTGTCTGCTAAAGTGCTCTGGGTGTTCAACTGCTGGAAATCAACAGGCATTAACGCCGCCGGCAGCTTGTCCGCGCAAACTACAAATGTGTTGTCTTCATAAGAATTAAAATTTGTTCTGACAATATAACTTTCTCCTTTTTTAAAAGAGCTGACTTTATTCCGCTTCAGGTCAAAATACTCCGTCCTGACCTTAAAAGACTTGTCAGCATGTTTGTCCTGTTTTTTGAGATACTGAGTGATCTCCAGTTTATAAAAAGCCGCGCTGCCGGCGTTCCCTTTGGCGGTCACTTCTGTTTCCAGGGTTTTGGCGTCGGCAAATTTGGCGATATCCAGTTCCGCTGGCTTGGCTTTGGCCTGTGCTTTTCCAGAATAAACTTCCGCGCCATCGACCGTCAAAGCGCAATTTAAGTTGCCGTTAAAATATTTCGCGCCGATATTTTGCAGTGCCATGATCACTTGAGCGTTGTCATGCGTGTTGTACCATCTGTTGTTGTGCCTTTTCTCATTGAGCACATAATTCAGCAGTGGCAAAGTATACTGTTCCATTTCCGGTAGGTCTGCGAGGACGCGCATAGCCAGAGCCGTAAGTTTGACATTTGTGGTATGCCGCCAAAAAACAAGCCGCGTTGGTTTGAACAGCGCTCGGCCGGCTTGGTCAATATAAATATTAGTAATGATTTCTTTTTTCAAATTCTCAAATTCTTCAAGGAAGACCTTATATTTATGCAGTAAATATAAGCGGTAGAGTTTATCCTCATTGGTCAACTGCTCGGACACTTTTCTCCGTTCAATAAAAGAAAGCATATTTTCTCCAGCCAGAGTTAATTCATAAAGTAAATAATGTCTATCCAGTTTGGCCTGATAAGCGTCTAGATCCCCTTGAGCCAACGCCTTTTTCAGAGTTTTAACAAGCTCTCGACGCATATTTTCATCTATGGCCAGGCCGAGGCTTTGGACATGATTAAGCGCGGACAAAGTATATAGGCTTAAATAATGCGAATAACTGGCGCCGCCGGGCCAGTAACCGTATAAACCATTGCTGGCTTTGTATTTATTGTTCTCCGCTAAAATCAGGCTTATATTTTTTTTGGCCTCTTTTTTTTGCGCTGGAGAAGATTCAGGCGATTTATAGGCCACGGCATTGCCGAGCAGCATACCCAGCTTTTGTTCCCAGCAGGCGTGCGGATAATAGATAAGGTAGTCCGCTGGCTCTTTCAGCAAATCGGAAAGGTCGCGGTCAAAACTGAGCTTGACCGCGCTAAGGTCTTTTAGCAAATTTTCTTCAGGTTCGGTCAGTTTGAGACTGGTCTTGCCGGAAAAATTGCCAGCCTGATCGGTTAAAATCAACTTGTTGATAGCGGTCACTTTTTTCGTTGTGTTTCTATAAACCGGCAAGGAAAATTTCACCTTGTCTTGGTTTTGCTTGGTTTGGGCGGCGACCAGCAGGTTAAGAGTTTTTGCGGTTTCTTGGTAAAACTCCGGAATTTGAATGTTGAAAACAATTTGTTTTTTATCCGCAATGGTAAAATCCTGAGTTGCTCGTCCCAGCGCCGCCGCGTCCAAATCCCATTGTGCTTCTAGAACGCCGGCTTGTTCTGCATTAGTGTTATTAAATATGACCACTCCGCTGTTGGATTTATCGGAGCTTCTAAGAAAATTCGGCAGAGCGCTTTCGATCAGCAAAGCCTGGCTGGATTTTAAGATCAATTGTCCGTGCCCAAACAAATCCGGCCCGTTGTCGGCAAAAATCAGCACTCTAAATTCACCGGCATTGTCCGGCAAATGAAAATTAAAAGAGCCGGTCTGCTCCACGGTGGATTTTAAGTAAGGCGCAAAATAAATAATGTCTTTAAATTCTTTCCGCACTTGGCCGGAATCATCCAGCAATCCGCCACCGCCGCCAGCGACCGCGCCTTTTTTACCAAAAAGCCTGCGGCCAACAATTCGATTGTAATTGGTGTAGTTCTGCACAAGCAGCGGGATCGCGGGGTTCATGGCCTCGCCGATATTTGTCCGCAAAGACGCCAGATCAAATAAGGCGTTATTGACCACCAAGGCGCAGTAATTGGTCGGCTGGCCGCTCTTGGTGTTGCTGAAACTGACCTGGACATTCACTTGGTCGCCGGGAGAATATTCTTGTTTTTCCGCTTGAACCCGCACCTTGATATCCCGTTCTTTTTTGCGGACCTTGATTTGCTGATAGCCTATTTTAAATGATGGTTTGCCCAAATCGATTTGCTGCCGGCCGTATTTGTCCACCTGCACCGGCTGGCCTTTTCGGCCCTGCACTAAACAAACCGAAATATAACAATTCGGATAATATTCCTCTTTAATTTTTAAATCCAGGACCGGGGCATTATTGTTGATTTCAATCAGCTTGTATTCTTTGATGGAATTAGTTTCGATAGTGACTAGACCGGCTGCCGTGCTGTAAGGGGATTTTACTAATATTTTTAGATCATCGCCAGCCTCATAAGTTTTTTTGTCCGTGAGAATATCGATACGGTCATGGTTATAACGTCCCCAATTATAATTGCCGCTGTTAACATAAAAGTCCAGTTTAGTTGTGGTGATGCGCCCGCTGCTATCCGTGCCTTTAGCAAGAATATAATAATGCCCGGCTCTGGCAAAAGATTTTTTAAGGGTCACGGAATTTAATTTGGTGGTGGTTATAACGCCTTCTGCTACTTTTTCTGGCTTGATGTTATTGAGATACTCAAAAGCATTGCCCACGCCTTTTTCTCTGACTGTGTAAATTTTATCCATAAAAATAGTGTATTCGATTTGTGCGGACACTAATTTATCGTCATTGCTCAAAGTGATGAAATCAAATTCCGCGCTTTCATTGATCTTACTGCTAAAGCCTTTTTGTTTAATGCCGATCTTGAACTCAGCCGGATAAACCAAGTAGTTAAGATATTGCGAAACTTTTTCGTTTAAACCTTTAGGGTCTTGCAACGTAAACTCCATAGTCAGAGTGATAGGATGCTTTAGCTGTTGATTGAGAATATTCTGCCGCCAGACAGTCTGGCCTGCAGGGCCGCTGTTCAGCTCTTTTTTCAGGGAAATCGAATTGAAATAGTCGGGCTGATAAAATGTGTAATTATTATAGGGACTGTCCCAGTCCCTGTAGTAATAACTGCCGTTGTGATACTTATAGACTGATTGAATGGGAGCGTCTTTAATTGGCTGACCGGAATAATAATCGGCGGAAATAGCTATTGTTTCGACCGCGCCGGGGTAAGTGAAACCACGCTCCGGCTTGACTCTAAATTTAGTCCGCGGAGCGCGGTAATCCGCCACCAAAAAACTGCTGACTCTAAAAAAATAATGGTCTTTTGTTCTTATCCCAATAGTGTATTCCCCCAGCTTGCAATCATTTTTCAGCCGCAAGCTGTCGACGGCGCTGGAATCAGTTTGCAGACCGAGCTCTTTTTTATAAACAAGGTCCCATTGCGGATCTCTGATCTCAACCGTCACATTGGCTTTGCTGTAAGCCAGATCATTTTCATTGTATTCACGGACATAGAGCTTGTAATTAATCTCCGCGCCGGGTTTGTAGATCGGGCTGTCGGAAACGACAAAATAGCGTTTGTTGTTTCCCCGCTCTAAAAAACTATCGAAGTCAGTCTGCTGAATTCCAAACTCCCAGGCCTTGAGATTAGAGTCAAAATTATCAGCGGTTGTAGAAAGTATCGCGGTGTCTTCGCCTTTGCTGGCCACAATATAAATGTCCGCTTTTAGTTTTTCTAGTCCTAGAGGAATAACGCAATAACCGTCCTGATTGGTTTGGGCTGAAGTTATTTTTTTGCCTTTGCCATCGTAAAGACTTACCGTAACGCCTTCCGCCGTCTTGCCGTTACTTAAATTTGTGGTCCAGATCGCTATATCTTTCAGGGACTTTTTGACAATCAAACCCAGATCGGTCACGTTGACGATTGCGTTTTGAGCGTGCTGAGATGCTCCCAGCCGCGCGGCGTCCTCTGGGGACGGAGCGATGGACACAAAATATATCCCCGGGTGCTGCAAATCTATTTTTTGATACCAGACATAATTGTCCAGATTGCTGGTCACGCTGTGGCTGGCCGCTAATTTGCCAAATCTAGACAGTTTGGCCTTAACGTTAATTTCCTGGCTGTCATTGTCGAACAAATCGCTCCGCATTGCCGCGACAATTTTATTTTTATCGGCCTTATACACAGACGCAATTGTGTTGCGGATATTTTGGGATTTAAAAGAATAATAAGGATAATTTATCTCGACCACATTAATGCCTGTCTCTAACTCCAGCAATGGCATGGCTTCCGCTAAAACAAGATCGAACTCGATTTCTGCATTTAACTTTTCCGCGTCGGTGTTTTCTAAGTTGGCGGAAATTACAAAATTATAAGTTATTCCGTGCTGAAACAAATCAGTGGACAGCTCCATGTTTGTAGAACCGTAGCTTGAATAATAGTAATCGTCGAGATATAGCTTTTCCAGATCCAGACCCTCCGGCCAAGGAGTGATTTTAAGATGCTTAAAAAATTCTTGCGGAGAGACTCTTTTGGAAAAAACAAAATCAATGTAAGACAAAATTCTATTCGCGGAAGATACGCTTTCCAGCGTAAAATCTTTCTCGATATAGTCATTGCCGGTTTCAATGGAGACTCCGCTGGCGCTTTTCACAAAGCCGTTTTGGAAAGATCTTAAAGTCAAAGAGGCGTTTTTCGGCAGATTTAAACTGGGCTTAATTAAATATCTGCTGGCATTATGTTTTGTGGCGATAACGCTCGACCGCACTGTTTTATTGCCTTTTTTCGCTTCAATATAAAGCTGCTCTTCCAATATTTTTTTTATATTATCGCCAAACAAAGGAATCGCAGAATATTCATTTTTTGTTTTGTCTTCCTGCAGAGGATTAACTATAAAGCAGGGTTTATTCTCGATAGTTTGATAATAAGCATCGATCACCAGGGGTTTAATAAAAGAAAAATCCAGACTTTTGCCGTTGTAAACAAGCTGGCCTGGATAAAGCTTGCCGTATTTTAGGTCTGATTCTATAAAATATTTTACGGTATTGGCGTTCAGCCTGCGTTCCGCGCCGTCCAGTTCGGGGATGAAAATCAGCTTTTCCGCGGCTATTTCTTCTCCGACGGCAAAAATGTCTTTGTTAAAAACAAAAGCCAGCGTGTCGTCATATAAAAAACCATTCGGATGCATCGCGGTGATCTTTACGCTGCCCAAGCTATAAGGAGTTTTTACTGGTTTGCTCTCAACTGCCGCCGGCTCCTTGTAATTTGAGGCCAGATTTTTTAGATCAGCGTCAGCTGCCGTCAAAACTTTAACTGTTCTTTTAATGAGGACTTTGGTCGACGCTGCTTGGCTTGCCGTTATTTTGAAGTTAAACAGTTTTTGCAGATCATCTTTAAAATAATAAGAAACGCCGAGTGTTGATAATATTAGCGTGCTTAATAGAACAGACGTCCAGATTTTCTTATGGCTTCTGGCAGGCTTCTTTGCTTCTGGAGATTTTTCTTGCCGCGGCATAATAGCGTCTCTTTTACTTAAATTTTTTGCTTTATTGTACCTGATTATACCTAAAAATCCAGCAAAAATGTGTTTGCCAATAAATGTAATTCACATCACGGCCGCGCCGCTTGTTACTAAAACTTGTCTTTGTGCCTGCTCCGCTGGCTTGTGAAGCTCGAGTAGAGGGGTAAAGAATTCAGTTGTTCGGAAATCCCGAATAACTAAAAAGTAATTTGCAAAATATGACAAATACGCTTTTATTGCCGTGTTATAATTTATATCCTTATGGAAAAATATTATTTTGTTGATGAGTCCGGCGACCCAACATTCTTTAATAAATATGGGGAGTGTTTATTAGGTAAAGATGGTTGTTCGCCATTATTAATATTAGGATTTATTCACACGGATAATCCGCAAAAAATACGCGAAACAATTAATTCTTTGCATAAAGAAATTGACGCGAATGAATATCTTAAAGACATTCCCTCTATTACTAAGACCAAACTTAATTTTCACGCCAAAGATGATGTGCCGGAAGTACGCGAAAAAGTATTTACAGTTATTAAATCTTTAGACTTTAAAGCAGAATTTATTGTTGCCCGCAAACGTGTGGATATATTTACTAAACGGCATAAAAGAAATGAGAATGTTTTTTATAATGAAATTGTTAGCCGGTTGTTTGAGAATAAATTGCATACGCAAGATAATATTATCTGTTTTTCCAAAAGAGGGAATAAACTTAAACAAGAACATATGCAAAGCGCAATTCAGTCAGCTATTCTTAATTTTGAGAAAAAGACAAATAAGAAAATAGAAACTGCGACAAGAATTATTATTCAAACCCCGACAAAAGAGCCTTGCTTACAGGTAATTGATTATATGAACTGGGCAGTACAAAGAGCTTTTATTAAAAAAGAAATGCGATATTTTAATTTTATAAAAGAGAAAATTGGTTTTATTTGTGATATTTATGATTTTGAGAAATATCCTGATAATTTTTACAGTAAAAAGAATGAATTTAGCCTAGAAAAAATAAGTCCTCTATAGCTAGTGCCTCTTACGGCAGCACGGCATGGAGCCGACTTTCACTATAGAGGAGTTGTTAATAGTATACCCTCTTTTTAGAAAAAAACAAGGAAATGTATGAGTTCTTCTGATGCTATGGCTAAATGTTCTTGTTGAAACCTCTTAAATTGACTTAATTAAACAATACCCCATTAACCCTTACATTTTGTAACGTGCAATTACTAAAATTTATACTACCGGTTGCGCTGGTAATAGTAAGATCTTTTTAACTGTCGAATTTGTTATGCGTACGCCGCCGGTAAGAGCAGCGATAGTAACATTTTCTATTGTTGAATTAGTAGCGTGTAACCCTGCGGATACACGGGCAATTGTTACATTTTTTAGTGTAGCTCCATTAGTTAGATGTATGCCGCCGGATACACGGCTTATGGTTTGGTCTTGATAAGTTGTGCCCTTTAAATGTAGTCCGCCAGTAATTGGTGTAGTAATATTATCGGGTACTTCTGTTGTTGTATTTGAACTACTACCATTGCTTTCACTAATAGTTTTTCCACAACCGGTTAATACAAAAATTATTAACCCCAAAATTATCCCTAATATAATTTTTCGCATATTATAATTCCTTACTTTAGAGCTCGGTTAATTAGCGTATGTCGTTCCTCTAATTTTAACGTTTGAATAAGTACAGTTAGTTAAAGTCAGCGTTCCGGTTAATGCAGTAATAGTAACATCGGTTAATGTGGAGTCCCTGATTGTTAGGTTCCCGAGCATGTTGTTGATTTTAATACTTTCTAATGTAGAGTTGCTGGCTGTAATATTGCCATACATATTACCGATTTTAACGTTTTGTAATTTGGCATTATTTATTAGGTCAATATTTCCAAACATCCTGGAATAATCTAAATCTTTTAATATTACTCCGTTTGCATCTAGATTGTCTAAATAACTTGAGTTGGTTGACGAAGCATCATCATCTTCTTTATCACTGGGATATGGAGTAACATTAACTGTACCAAAACCAACTTTCATAGCAATAGTGTAATTTTTATTCATTATCAATGGACTACCCGTTCCTATTGTATATTTTCCACTATTGGAATTCCGCCAAGGATTTGTGTTTTGATAAGGAAAAATCTCACTGGAAAATGAACATGCTCCTGTTGCTGTTTGATAACCAAGCTCAATACGGCGATTTCTAGGGATAGTGTAGGTATAAGTTTTTACATTGTTAGTAAAACTTCCTGACCCAGTATTATCTGTGCCATTTGCCCCTTGGGTGCCGATATATAGTGTGCCGTCATCAACGTCACCGACATAAATTGTGCCGGATTTTGCATTAGCGTGATCCATGGTGTCATCAAATAGGATTTCTTGAAAAGTAAACGTATAAGTAGTTGGTGGGGGATTAATTATTGTTGTTGTGTTTGAACTATTACTACTATCATTAGTAGTTTTTCCGCAACCCGCAATAAACAGCGCCAGCAGAATTATTATTGAAATCCACTCGCAATAATATACTATATTTTTAGCATACTTACGCGGAAAATCTGGGGGGGGGGGGGGTATAGTTACAATATTATCTTTTGACATAAGCAATATAAATATACAACGTTTTTTGTTTTTGTCAAGTTTACCAAACTTGTCACTTCGGCCACTTCGTGGCTGGCTCTCTTGCATAACGCAAATTGATTTTGTGTTATGAAACTTGTCTCTCGGCTGCTTCGCAGCCTCGAGGCCAAAATTTTCGCTGTGCGAAAATTTTGGTAGCGGGGGGCAGAATCGAACCGCCGACCTATGGGTTATGAATCCATCGCTCTCACCAGCTGAGCTACCCCGCCAAATGTCGGAAAATTATAACATACCCGCCGTTAGATAAAACCAAAAAACGAACTTCTATTTGTTGTCGCTGGCGCAGCTGGCGCTGGCGGTACCGCCTCCGGAGTTTGCACGGGCGTATTGACCACCGGCCTGGGCGCGGGCGGCGGAGTGTCCGCTGCTTTTTCCTGACTGCTCGGCGTGAAAAAAGTTTTTTCCTGCATCGTGGCTTGTTCGTCAAGCACGCCGTAATCTTTGCCGTTGACATACAGGCGCAGATTACGCGGAATCGTGGCGCGGATCTTGATGTACTGATCGCCTTCCCAAGTCTTGCTGTCGCCGCGCTCTAAATTGCCCTGAAAAATCGTACGGCCGTCAATGATCACCGAAATATAAGTCCTGTTCAGCGCGGTGGCGTCAATGTAAACCTTGTTCGGATTGTAGTTTTGCTGTTTGGATTCCGGCGTGTCTTTGGAATTCAGCCGCTGAAGATCATTTTGCTGGCGCAGATTGCTATTGGTGATGCTGCCCAGCGAAGAATTAATGCTGTAAATAAAAATGCCGAGCGCGCCGGCGATCAGTACCACGCCTAAGATCAGCCGCCAAAGCCACTTGTTGTTTTTCTTATTGCGCGTGGAGTGAAAATTATTAAACCCCGGCGCGTTCATTTGTTTCATGCCGTTGGGAAAAAACGTGCGCTTGTCGACGGCTAGGCCGACTTTTACTTCCGCAGAGGCGCGTTTGTGGCCGGTCTCGCCGGGAAAAAGCGCGTTAAATTCCGCGATGATTTCCTCGCTAGGCAGACCTAAAAAAGCGGCGTACACTTTGGCAAAACCTTTGGCCGTGATCAGATTGGGCAGTTTTTTGAATTCGTCCTGCTCCAGATGCTCCAAAAAAGTTTTTTTGATCTTGATGTGGCTGGCGGCGTCGGCTAGGTCCAGCTGCTTGGCCTCGCGCGCTCGTTTCAAGCGCTGGCCGAGAGTCAATTTTTCCGGCGCGGGATTGTCTGTTGATTCAAAAATATTGTCTGTCATAGAATGTAATTCTACACTATTTTAACAAATATTCAATTTTAGGAGATTGACGGATCGGCGCTGAGCGGCAGCTCGGCAGTTTGCGCCGCGGCAAAGCGTTGCAATTTTTCCGCGGCCGTTTCCTGATCGGTTTCCATTTGTAATTTCGGCTCGGGCGGCAGGTCCTGCAAATTTTTTAGTCCGAAATGGCGCAAAAATTTTTCGGTCGTACCGTAAAGCATAGGCCGTCCCACGGTATCCGCCTGGCCTTTTTCTTCGACTAATTCTTTGTCCTGCAGTGACTTGACTATCCAGTCGGAATTGATACCGCGTATTGCCTCGATCGCGCTTTTGGAAACCGGCTGGCGGTAGGCGATAATAGTCAGAGTTTCCAGAGCTGCCGCGGACAGCGAAAATTCCTGTGGCGTGTTGATGTACAATTCCAGCGGTTTGGAATATTCCGGCTTGGTCGCAAATTGATAGCCATCGGAAATATTGACGATCTGCAGGCCATGTGTCGGATCCGCGTATTTGGCGGTTAATTCCGCGACGAGCTGCAAGGCGGTTTCTTCCGGCGTTTCCAGATAACGCGCCAATTGTTCGGGCAGCAACGGCTGCCGTGCCATAAAAAGCAAAATTTCCAGCTGCGGCAATAAATTACTGGGCGTCGTTTCCGTCATTTTCTTTTTGTGCTCCGCTTGTTCCGGCCGTCAAATCCACGACCGTATTGTATTCGGCTTCGTCGAATTCCACCTGTTGCGCGCCGATATTTTTGCGCGCGCTGATTTCAATGTCGTCAAATATAGCATTTTGCGCGACAAGAATAAACTGCTGCCGCACCAGCTCCAGCATGGCGATAAAAGTAGCGATGATTTCGCTGCGGTCGTTCAGATTTTGAAAAAACTCGGAGAGCGGGAGGGCGGCTGGCGAGTCTTTCAGACGCTCGATGATTTGCTGCATTTTTTCGCGCACCGGAAAAATTTTGGGCAGCGGTATGATGATGTCGGCACCGCTGACGATAAAATTCTGCCAGACGCGCTTGAAAGCTTTGACCAGCAGCTCGACCTGCGCGTTGCGGAAAACGATATTTTTTTCCGTCGGCAAAGTGTTCAAATAATCATTGTTGATAATATCCCGCGTGTGCACGTGCGCGTAAGCGTCCCCGCGTTGCAGCAAGGTTTGGGTCAGATTTTTAAAAGCCTTGTATTGAATGAGCCGCTCCAAGAACAAACGTTTTTCCGCGGCAAAACCCGGGTCTTGCTCGGGGCCGGGGTCTTCCGGCAGGAGTTTTTTGGATTTTAGATGAATGAGAAAAGCCGCGACTTCCAAAAAATGGCTGCTGATTTCCAGATTTAATTCCTGCATTTTGTGCAGATGCTCCAGATACGCCGCGGTGATCTTGCTGAGCGATACGTCAAAAATTTCAACCTTTTCCTCGTCGATCAATTGCAGCAGCAGATCAAAAGGCCCCTCGAAAACTTCCAGCTGTACTTTGAAATCATCGTTTGGCTGAAGTTCCAATTCTGTTTCAGCTTCGCTCATAGACTCTCCGCTTTCAAATCTCGTGACATCAAAGCCGCGATCGCTTCTTTGATCGGTTTGTTTTCGTACAGAATACCATACATTTGTTCCGTCAGCGGCATCGGCGTGCCGGTTTTTTGCGCCAGCGCATAGGCCAATTTGGTGGTTGGCACACCTTCCGCCACCGCTTTGAGATTTTGCAGGATTTCCGCGAGTTTTTGGCCTTGCGCCAACCGCTCTCCGACAGTGTGATTGCGGCTTAAAGTGCTTGAGCAGGTGGTGATGAGATCGCCCATGCCGGTCAAACCGAAAATCGTTTCGGACTTGCCGCCCAGCGTGATCGTCAATTTGGCCATTTCAACCATGCCGCGGACGAGCAGCGCGGCCTTGGTATTGTTGCCGAGCTGGAGGCCGTCGACGATACCCGCGGCGATCGCGATGATGTTTTTAAGCGTGCCGCCATACTCTGTGCCAATAACATCGTTATTGGTGTACACACGAAAATAACTGTTGTTAAAAAGTTTTTGTATAGTTTTAGCCGTTTCTATATTTTCGGCGGCGATGACGGCGGTGGCCGGTTTTTGTTCGGCGATTTCGCGCGAAATATTCGGACCGGACAGCACGGCGGTATTTGTAAAGTATTCGGCCAGCACTTCGGACATGCGTTTGCCGGTGGTTTCATCGAGGCCTTTGGTTGCGGAGAGGAGCAGACAATCCGGCGGCGCGAGGTCTTTGATTTGCCGGACAATTTGTCGGTAATACTGCGAGGCTGTGACAATGACGAGCAATTCCGCGCCTTGCAGGGTTTCCGCCAGCACGGCGCTGCCCTGAATTTTATCCGGCAAAATTATGCCGGGCAATAATTCTTTGTTCTCGTGCGCGTTGATCTGCGCGGCGATAGACGCGTTGTGGCACCAGATAGTTACAGTATGACCGTTTTCCGCCAAAATTTTGGCCAGCGTTGTGCCCCACGCTCCGCAACCCAAAATCGCCGCTTTAACCATTTTGCTGCCCGGTGATTTTGGTTTCTGTTCCGGCGGCCAGCCGCTGGATATTGGGAATGTGTTTGATCCAGACAAAAACCACTCCGACGAACGTGAGCAGCTGATAGGCCGGATACGGCGAAAAGGTCAGGAATAAAATCAGCGCGAGCACGCCAGCCGCTAGACTGGCGACGGATTGATAGCCGGTGATTTGCCGGACGAGCAGGGTAAAAATGGCGACGGCTAAAAATATGCGCCAGTCCAGCGCCAGCGCGATGCCGAGGCCGGTGGCGGCCGATTTGCCGCCGCGAAAACCGATAAACACCGACGCCGAGTGGCCGACCAGCGCCAAAAAGCCACAGATAATCACCAGCCAGGCGTTACGTGGATCAGCGGCAACCGGAAAAAACAGCAAACCCAGATAAGTGGCCAGAGCGCCTTTGGCCACATCGAGCATGAAAACCGCCAGACCGCACTTTTTGCCGCAGGCGCGAATGACATTAGTCGTGCCGGTCGAGCCGGAGCCGACCTGAAAAATATCCACACCACAAAGTTTCGCTGTAATGACACCAAAAGGCAGGGCGCCGAGGAGATAAGCCGCGAGAAAAACCAACGGCATATTTGGCATAACCGGAAAATTCAACATGGGTTAAATTTTAAATGACTAATTCTAGAAATACAACACGCGAGTTTTAATTAGAAGTTTTATTTGTGATTGTATATTTTTAAAACTTTCAGAAAAAAAGTTTGCGCTGGCTTTTCCAGTTTATTGGCTTCTTTGATTATTTTGTTTAAGAGAGTGTGTTTTTGGAGCAAATTATCTCTGCGGCGGTTGTTCCACACTTTTATATCTTTGAAAAAATATTCCGGCGGCACATTAAGGCTTTGGGCTATTTTGAGCAAAGTGTCCAGGCGCGGTGTGTTTCTGCCTTTCATAATATAATAAAAATTGGAATATTCCAGACCGGCGTTTAAAGCAGCTTCTTCGATCGATAAATTCAGCGCCTGCATTAGATTAACTATTTTGGCGGAAATAGACCGGCGCAAAACACAATCCAGCGGCTCGGCTTTTTTGTCCATGACCAATGTCCTCCAGCTGTTTGCTTTGGTCAATTGTAATTATTTTTGGAGCCGCTAATTATATTGTTTTATCAAAATAAAAATAGTTTTATATGCACAAAAAATGTATTATACTTGTCGAATAAAAAGACAAATTCCTTGATTTAGGGGGTAGTTGTAAGATTTATGCCAGTTGGCAAAAAAGTTGAGTTTTATTAGGAAAGTACTCAAGAGATAAATGTAAGACAGAAATTTTTGTTATACTTCAGCTCATGCGCAAAGTTTTGATTTTATTTTTGCTCTGCGCCGCGGGGTTGGCATTTGAGCTGGCTGATTTATATTATCGGCAGAAATTTTCCGGTGAGGTTATAGTAGTCCACAAACAGAAAAAATATTTAACCCTGCACCAAGCCGGCGAAACTTACCGTTATCCGATCGCCACCGGCCAGAATACCGGCGACAAACAAGCCATTGGCGACAGACGCACGCCGGAAGGTATTTTTCGGATTATTTCGATCGAGCCGTCAGAAACCTGGACTTTTGATTTTGACGACGGGTTGGGGCCGATCACCGGCGCTTACGGACCCTGGTTTTTGCGTTTCGACGGGCCGTGGGCGGGCATCGCCATTCACGGCACGCATGACGAGGCTACTATCGGTTTGGACGACACGCATGGCTGCATTCGCCTGCGCAACCCGGATTTGCGGGAATTGAAAGACCGGATAACCATCAATTATCCGGTGATTGTCCTGCCGTAAACACAGTTGAATTCGATTCTCATGTATAATTCCAGACATGGAGTGCACAATAGATTTGCCTTTGGCCAAAGCGGATGTTTTGCGGTTTAAATCCGGCGATGAACTTTTTTTGAATGGCGTTATATACACAGCCCGCGACGCCGCGCATCAGAAAATCCACGAGCTTTTGCGGAAAAATCAGCCGTTGCCTTTCCCGCTGGAAAATCAGGTGATTTACTACACGGGGCCAACGCCAGCGCCGGACGGCAAACCGATCGGCTCCATAGGCCCGACGACCAGTGACCGCATGGATCCTTTCACGCCGGAATTACTGGAACGCGGTTTAGCCGCGGTCATCGGCAAAGGACCACGCGTGCCGGAAGTCCGCGCCGCTTTTCAGCAAAAGCAAGCCTTGTATCTTGGCGCGATCGGCGGCACGGGGGCTTTACTGGCGCGCTCAGTTGTCGCCGCGGAAATAATTGCCTTTCCCGAACTGGGCACGGAAGCTGTGCGCCGCCTGACTGTCAGAAGTTTTCCGGTGACAGTCATTTACGACACACATGGCGGCGATCTTTACTCGCGTGCCTAAGCGCTCGCTGATCTTTATCCCGGGCTGGAATATCCGCGCGGAATTTCTGCAAAATTTCGCGGAAAATTTTGCGGACTATGAACTGTATTATTTCACACCGCCACGAGTAGTTGACGGTGACGCCTATCAGCAGGCTGTCGATGCCTTGCGGGAATTCATTGCGGAAAAAAATATTGCTGCGCCGATCTTGCTCGGCTGGTCAATGGGCGGACAGATCGCGTTGCTTTATGCTTGGCGTGAATATTTTTGCACAGGTATCGTGCTAATTAATTCCGCGGCGGTTTTTTCTCGAGACGCGGAGGCGCGAAAAAAATTTTATCTGGCCTGCCGGAGAGACTTTCACGGCGCGACCAGACATTTTTTGCGGCTGATGGGCAATTCTCCGGCCGAAAATTCACTGCTGCAAAAATATTTTATCGATGATAAAACCAGCGCCTTGAATTATCTGCGCGCTTTGCAGACCACCGATCTGACCGCCGCTGTGCGGAACAGCCGTTATCCGCTGGGAATTTTGCATACGCGCGCCGATAAAATAATTCCGTTTGGCGAAGCGGAGTATTTGCGAAATTTGCGACCGGACATAACCTGGCAAGAAATTGCTGACGCTAAACATTGTCCGTTCTTTTCGCATTGTGATAAAATAACCGACCTGCTGGATGAGGTGACACATGGTTAAAAAGAAAAAAATATATAAATTGCAAAATCCGGCTGAACCGAATCTGTACGAAAATTATTTTGACTACAGCAAAGTGCCGGTGATCGAGTTTGAGAAAAAGACTGTGCCGCAGCTGCGCCCGAAAGACATCTGGATCACAGACACGACTTTCCGTGACGGCCAGCAGTCCCGTCCGCCTTATGATGTAGAGCAAATCGTGCAGCTCTTTAAGTTTCTGCACAAACTGAGCGGCCCCAACGGCGTGATCCGCCAGTCGGAGTTTTTTCTCTATACGGACAAAGATAAAAAAGCCGTGGAAAAATGTCTGGAGCTGGGCTATCAGTTTCCGGAAATCACCGGCTGGATCCGCGCGGTCAAAGATGATTTTAAATTGGT
>JAIRZV010000142.1 GCA_031267055.1 Candidatus Margulisiibacteriota bacterium
GCTTGTGGCTCTCGCTTAACTTCGCCAGCAACGCTGGCTTGTTAAGCTCGAGTGGGCATACGAGGATTCGAACCTCGGACCTCTCGCATGTGAAGCGAGCGCTCTAACCAGCTGAGCTATATGCCCGTTAATGCTCTAGTAATTATTGGGCAATTCTCATTTGCTCAAGCAAAACACTGCGGCGCGCTGACTCCACCGACGAAATCGCCGTTTGCGCCAGTAGAAGCAAAGCCAGAGCACAGCAGACGAGGAAAATACCCAAGCCGACCGGCGAAGCCCAGCCATGCCATTTAAAAATTTCTGCGTTTTCTTTTTCTTTTGCATTTTTAGCCATGAAACACCTCCTTCTAAAATGGTACGCGTATGTGGACTCGAACCACAGACCTCTTGCATGTCAAGCAAGCACTCTAACCACCTGAGCTATACGCGCCTGTGAGAAAAGCATTTTAAAGGAAAAATCGCATAATGACAAATTTTTTCGGAATTACTTCTTTATAGATTGTCTTTTCCGTGTCGCTTGTGTTAGAATGAACTTAATCTTAGCTGGGGGTTTAAATTGCTCGACGAGTATACCGACGAGTTCGGTACTAATCTTGAGAGTCAAATTCCTGAATTCAACGGACAGACGCCAGGTTATCCCGCGCCGGATTATCAGTCTAAGCCTTATGCTCCGCCCGCACAACCACCGCCCCCGCCGCAGCCAGTCTATCAGCAGCCCGTGCCGCCGATACAGGTACAACCGGCGCCGGTTTATGTGCAAACTCCGCCGCCTCCCGCGCAACCAACGCCAGTTCCTCAACCGCCACCGATAAGTCAAAATCAATTCTTTTATCCGCCGCAGCAACCAGTCTATCAGCAGCCTGTCCAGCCGACGCCGCCCTTACCGAACGCGCCAGCCGCCCGCATCAATTCTGTGTTTGATGAAGAGAGCCGTGAATTGAACGACATCATGAAAGCCGAACAAAACGCCGGCTGTTTGAAAAATCTATTATTTGTCGTGATCTGCGCAGTGGTCGTGCTCGGCAGTTTTTGGCTGAGTTATTTGGTCGGCGCGCAATTTTTATTGCCCAATAAACAAAACCCGTCTTTCTCCGTGACCAAAGGCCTCAATAAACTCAAGCGGCTCAAAAACAATTTGATGAGCAGTCAGGATATTGTCAAAGACGAAAAAGCGTTCACGTCTTACACCAAGCCGCCGGCGCCGCAGAATATTGTGCCGCCGGAAGTTCAATACACGCCGGTCGCGCCGCCCAAACCTGTCGCACCGCCGCCGAAACCCGCTCCCAAGCCTGCGGCCAAACCACCGCAACCAGCCGACGCGCCGAGCGGCACCATGTACCGCGTAGTCGTCGGCAGTTTTGACACCAAGCAGGAAGCGCAGGATGTGGCCGAGAATATTCGCGCGGATGGTTTTCCGGTGTACATGTACAGCGCGGACGGCAAGTATCGCCTGCAGATCGGCGCGTTCAAATCCAAAGCGCTGGCCACCTCGCTGATGACCAAAGCTACCGAGTATGGTTACAACGCTTTCATTTCCATAAAATAAGTGGACCTAGCCGTTCTACGCCGCAAACAAATCGTGCTGGCTTCCGGCTCGCCGCGCCGGAAAGTTTTGCTAAAAAGTTTGGGTCTGCGTTTTAAAATCTGCGTGCCGAAAATCCGCGAGCAATTTAGCGAAAAATTCCGCAAAAAAGAACTGGTAAAAACCGCGCTGGCCAAAGTTGACGCCGTGCCTTTTGCGCCGGAGCAAATAATCATCGCCTGCGATACTATTGTCGTCTGCCGCCGCAAAGTTTTAGGCAAACCGCGCGATCCCCGGCAAGCCCGCGTCTTTTTGCAAATGTTGTCCGGCCGCAAGCATATTGTATATAGTTGTCTGGCACTCAAATATCAAAAACGCGGCAAAATATTCCGCAAAACTCGCGTGGTCGCCACGAACGTTTATTTCCGCAAAATTTCCGCCGCCGAGATCGCCGCCTACATTAAAACGCCGACGCCGTATGACAAAGCCGGCGGCTATGGCATTCAGGAAACGCAGGGGCTGTTTGTGCAAAAAATCAGGGGTTGCTATTATAATGTAGTGGGCTTGCCCGTAACTGATTTGATTGATATGCTAGGGCAAATTTAGGCTGTAAAAGGAGTTAAAAATGTCTTTTTTGGATAAATTTTTCGGCAAATATTCGCGCGACTTGGGTATCGATCTGGGCACGGCCAATACGGTGGTTTTTGCGCGCGGCGAAGGCATAGTCCTGCGCGAGCCGTCGGTCGTGGCGCTGGATAAATCGTCCAACAAAGTGCTGGCGCTCGGCAATGAAGCCAAAAGAATGCTCGGCCGCACACCCGGCAATATCGTGGCTATCCGTCCGATGCGCGACGGCGTGATCGCGGATTTTGAAGTGACCGAAGTGATGTTGCGGCATTTCATTAAAAAAATCCTGAACAACAAAGCATTTATGCAGTTCCGGCCGCGCATTGTGGTTGGCGTGCCGTCGGGCATCACCGGTGTGGAGAGGCGCGCGGTGCTGGACGCGGCGATGAACGCGGGCGCGCGTGAGGCGTATCTTATCGAAGAGCCAATGGCCGCGGCTATCGGCGCCAATCTGCCGATCTCCGAGCCTTTTGGCAGTATGATCGTCGATATTGGCGGTGGCACCACCGAAGTGGCGGTGATCGCGCTGGGCGGCATAGTTATCGCCAAGTCTATTCGCGTGGCTGGTGACGAACTGGACGAAGCTATCGTCAATCAATGCCGCAAAAATTACAATCTACTGATCGGCGAACGTTCGGCCGAGGAGATCAAAATTGCCATGGGTTCGGTTTATCCCACCACCGAAAACGAAAGCACTATGGAAGTGCGCGGACGCGATCTGGTGACCGGTCTACCGCGGACTTTTACGATCAGTACCGCTGAAGTGCGCGACGCGCTGATCGAGCCGGTCAATACAGTGGTCGACGCGATACGCATGACACTGGAAAAAACTCCGCCGGAACTCGCGGCGGATATTATGGATCGCGGCGTAGTGCTGGCTGGCGGTGGCGGTTTGTTGCGCGGTCTGGACAGATACATCGCGCAGGAAACAGAACTGTCCGTGTACGTCGTCGATGATCCGCTGTCTTCGGTGGCTTACGGCACCGGCAAAGTCTTGGAAGAAATCGACCTGCTCAAAAAAGTCTTAGTTTCCAACGACTAACGCTGTTTTTGCTTATGCCGGCCAACATGGTGTTTACGTTGACTGCCGGCATAGATGAAGCCGGACGTGGGCCTTTGGCCGGGCCGGTGGCGGCCGCCGCTGTGCTCATACCAGCCGGACAGGGTATACCGTATCTCATAAAAGATTCCAAAAAATTATCCGAAAAACAACGCGAGGAAATGTACGCGTTCATTACCGCGCATTATCTGTACGGCGTCGGGCAGGCGGACAATATAGAGATAGACCGCCTGAATATTTTGCAGGCAACATTTTTGGCGATGCGCCGCGCGGTCGCCGCTTTACAGGAAAAAACCGCGGTGGAAATGTGTTTGGTCGACGGGAACAAAATAATTCCGAATTTGAGAATTGCGCAAAAAGCGATCGTCAAAGGCGATGCCAAGATCAAAGAAATTTCCGCCGCGTCTATTGTGGCCAAAGTCACGCGCGACCGGATCATGCGGGAATTGCATGTTCAATATCCGCAATATAATTTTGCGGAGAACAAAGGCTACTGCACGGATTGGCATGTCTCCGCCTTGCGTCAATACGGCCGTTCACCGGCGCACCGCAAGTCGTTTACTTATCCGGGGGAATTTGAGCAGCGAGAATTATTTTGAGTCTGCACAAAGATAACTTGACAAAACAAAATAACCTTTAGTATACTTCCTACCTCTTTATTTAGTAGCGAACCGCTGATTTTAATATTAAAGGAGTATTATGCCAAAATTGAAAATAATCTCTCTCGTTTTAACTATATCCGCTTTTTTATCCGCAGCTCCTCAGACTAATAATTTGATTATTACCCAATCGTATAAACGTTACTCTGGTCAGAGTTCAGCCGGTAGCGAGGAATCCGCTTTTGCGTCGCACACGTTTGCGTTAAATGGCGAATACGATTTTCACATCACGGACGGCTGGAAAATCTTGACAGGAGTAGGCATAGACATTGGTAAAACATACGCATTTTTGGCCGAAGTTGGCGTGAAAAAATACCTGAACGATAATGTTTATCTTGGCGGGGCGTGTGTTATTCCGCTAGGCGTGGGAGAGGAAAACATACACAGTTCCGGTTTTTGGGCTTCCAGAGAAAAACACACAATAATTGGTTATAAGCCTACGCTGTCCTTGTTTGCCGGAGCAGAGCTTGGTGACGATTGGGTAGCCGAAGTGCGATTCCAGAAAACAACCTACGAAGTACGTCGCGAAATATTGGAAAGCGGTTCTAAGAAGTTGTCCGATACCGAAATGGATTCAGCTAATGAATTAGGTTTTGCGCTGGGTTTAATATTTTAAGTAATTAAGGAGTTTTTATGCTGAAAAAAACAATGGTTATGATAATGCTGCTGGCGGGGATTTCCTGTGCGGCAATGGTTGTTAACACTACACTGCCGCTGGACGTGGAGAAAAAGGTCGCCAGTGGAGAGTTGAAAAAAGGTGAAAGTTACGCCGGTGTATATTTGTGGCTGATCAGTTACGGCGATGCCAGCATCAAGGCCGCGGCCGAGAATGGCGGCATCACCAATATTTTGTATGTCGACCAAAGAGAAGCAGCATTCAGCTTCTTCGGCACAGTCTATAAGCGCACAACTGTCATTTATGGTTATTAAATATTAGTTTTACGGAGGAGGTGAAATAATGAAAAAATCTTTTTTAATAATGGCGTTAGCTTTGACGTTGCTGGTCAGCCAGTCTTTTGCCGGACTGTTGTTTTCCAATGTGACCACTCCGCTTATCGCCACTGGCTCAACCGCAGTGCCGGATAAAACAGGTATAGCTTCCAGCTACACCATACTTGGTCTGCTGACTATCGGTGACGCCGGCGTGAAAGCCGCGGCGGAAAACGGCGAGATCAAAGAAGTGGTGTATGTGGATTCCAACCTCGTGTCGCTGCCGTTTTTTGTGCTGACCATTCAAACAACGCAAGTTTCAGGCAAGTAAAATTGTCTATTTGTTGTTGTAAAAGGACAGGCTTAAAAACCTGTCCTTTTTTATTTGCATATTTGCTCTTCAAGTACAATCCCCCTTTGTCGAAATTCAATCCCTCCGGCGCTAGGCGCGCACACTCGAACTTCACAAGCGCGGCGCCGTGAAGTGAGAGCAACAAGCGCAGCGCCGTTACCTCCCTTTAATAAGGGAGGCGCAGGATAACGCAACTGTGTCCCCCTTATCAAAGGGATGTGACGTGAAACACCCCACTGCTAAAAATTTGCTTACAAGCAAATTTTTATTCGCCTCCCCTTAGTAAGGGGAGACTCCGCGCAGCGGTGGTGGGGTGCGTCAGATCGTCAGAAATTACTTTCAAAAAAGTTTTCATTACTCTATTTTGTAACAATTTCCGTGAAACATTTTGTTTCACAGGCCTGCTTTTTTCGCGTAGGTAGGCTATAAATTCCCTATTGACTTACCCCCCCCCCCGTAAAATATACTTGTTTTCAATAAAAATTTAAAAGGAGTTTTATGAAAAAAATATTAACGGGAGTAGTACTGGCATTTCTGGTTTGGGGATTGATAGGCTGCGGTAAGACCGCAGACAGTGATGGTGGCGGAGGGGGCGGCGGCGGTAGCTATCAACCTTCAGACACTATTTTAATTCAAGTCACGTTGTTTGATATAACGCCTGCTGACCCAAAACCGCACGCCGATCATTGGGGGACAGTAAATATCACGGAGGTTGTTACAGAAGGAACTCCAGCAGAGTACCATCCTGTCCAAGTTATGGATAGCACAGTGGCTACTCCAACGAAAGGTAGTTTTAGTAAAAATGTAAAATTATACTGGTATGATATTCCTGTGGGAACAACAGTGAATATTGCATATACAAATACCAATGGATCGCCAACAAACATAGTATACACAACAGGACCCGGTCGTGGTACTTTAGGCAGCGACGATCTTGTTAGCGGGATTAAAGTTAAAACCACTCCCCATGATGATTCCAGTGACCAATTTAATATATTTGTAGGCTGGGGACCAGACGCCGGGAAGATTGATATTGGCTCAAATCCTAAATTTATTTGGGAACCTATCTAGAGTCAGTCTACGGTAAATTTAGTAAAAGGCCAAATTGAATTTCAATTTGGCCTTTTTTGTTTGTCTACCGGGCTCTTTATCCTGCCTATGCTTGCGGGGAATATCATTTAACTTCGCTTTTGTTTAT
Organism: Candidatus Margulisiibacteriota bacterium; assembly: GCA_031267055.1. Taxonomy (GTDB): domain Bacteria; phylum Margulisbacteria; class Termititenacia; order Termititenacales; family Termititenacaceae; genus Termititenax. Next base: position 6,349 of record JAIRZV010000142.1, read on the forward strand.
TAAGTTAGCTACAACAAAATTGTCTTTCTCAATATCCTGAAAAAGGATATACGTGTCGCCGGGTTTGCAACCCGCTTCTTTGACCATGAGATTCTCGATCTCCGTGGCGAGTTTTTGTTTTTGCTCTTTACTGCGGCCTTTGAGCCACTGAATGTTTACAACTGGCATGTTGACTCCTTTTAATCTCGCGGCCTCCCCTTGTTTAAGGGGAGGCTCCGCGTTAGCGGTGGTGGGGTGTTAGCGGCTTTGCCGCTAACCTTATTTATTCACCAATTCTTTACTGCCCACCACTATATTTTTTTCTTTGTCTATATCGACAAAAATCTTTTCGTCCGGCTTAACTTTGCCGGCAATGATCTCACGGGAAATAATATTTTCCACATTTTTCTGAATGGCGCGTTTGAGCGGACGTGCGCCGTAATTGGGATCGTAGCCGATATCGATAAGATAGTCCTTAAGCGCCTCGCTGAACTCCGCCGTGATTTTTTGTTGCTGCAACTGTTTATTGAGCCGAGTGAGCAGTAATTCTACAATCTGCCGGATTTCTTTCTTGGCCAGCTGGCGGAATAAAATAATATCGTCAATGCGGTTCAAGAACTCCGGCCGGAAAACATTTTTGAGCGCGGTCTGTAGTTTCTCTTTCATTTTTTCGTAAGATATCGCTTCTTTGTCTTTGTCTGCCACAAAACCAAACGACGCTTTGCCCTGCTCTTCGGAGCCGGCGTTGGTGGTCATGATAATCACCGTGTTTTTAAAATTAACCACGCGTCCCTGCGAATCCGTCAACTGTCCGTCGTCCATCACCTGCAGGAGAATATTAAAAACTTCGGGGTGCGCTTTCTCGATCTCGTCAAGCAAAATGACCGAGTAAGGACTGCGGCGCACTTGCTCGGTAAGCTGGCCGCCCTCCTCATAGCCGACGTAGCCGGGAGCCGCGCCGATCAGCCGCGAGACATTGAATTTTTCCATGTACTCGGACATATCGATGCGGATCATTTTGTCCTGTGAGCCAAATAAAAATTCGGCCAGCGTGCGTGCCAGCTCGGTCTTGCCCACGCCAGTTGGCCCCGCGAACAAAAACACGCCGGACGGCTTGTTGGGATCAGCCACTCCGGCTCTGGCGCGGCGTATGGCTTCGGAGACCGCGGCAATAGCGTCGTCTTGGCCAATGACACGCTTGTGCAGCTCGGTTTCCATTTGCAGAAGTTTTTCGGATTCTTTCTGCTCAAGGCGCGTGGCCGGTATGCCTGTCCAGTCGGCGATAATGCCAGCGATATCCGCTTCGGTTACCGCGACAGTGGTCGAGCCGTGCGACGCTTTCCATTCAGCGGTTTTTTCCGCCAAAATTTTTTCCACGTCCGCGCGGCGATTGTTGATCCGTTCAAGTTTGGCCTTGTCCGCGATTTGCGTGATCGATGCCTGCTCTTTTTTGAGAAGCTCCAGTTCTTTTTTAAGTTTTTGAATCTCCGGCGGCAGAGAAATAGAAGCCAGGCGCACCTTGGCCGCCGCTTCATCGACGACGTCGATCGCCTTGTCCGGCAAAAACCGCTCGGTGATGTAGCGTCTGGACATATTGACTGCGGCCAGTATCGCGGCGTCCGTGATCTGCACGCGGTGATGCGCCTCATAGCGGTCGCGCAAACCTTTGAGTATCTCGATAGTATCCTCGACGCTCGGCTGATCGACGTGGATCGGCTGAAAACGCCGTTCCAGCGCGGAATCTTTTTCGATATATTTGCGGTACTCGTCCAGAGTCGTCGCGCCGATGCATTGCATTTCGCCGCGGGACAACGCCGGCTTCAAAATATTGGCCGCGTCCATCGCGCCCTCAGCGGAGCCGGCGCCGACCAGATTGTGAATCTCGTCAATGAAAACCACCACGCGGTCATTCGCGCTGCGTATCTCCTCCATGACGGCCTTGATCCGTTCCTCAAATTCGCCGCGGTGTTTCGTGCCGGCGATCATGCCTGCTAAATCCAGCTCAATAACTCTTTTTTGCTGCAAAGTCTCCGGCACTTCGCCGCTGACAATTCTCTGCGCGAGGCCTTCCACAATAGCGGTTTTGCCCACGCCCGGATCGCCGATCAACACCGGATTGTTTTTGGTGCGGCGGGAGAGAATACGGATCATGCGGTTAATTTCTTTTTCGCGGCCGATGACCGGATCGAGACGCGCCTGATAAGCCAGCGCGGTCAGATCGCGACCAAAAGTCGTCAAGGCCGTGCGCTCTTCCGTCGGCGCGTTTTGAAAATAGGACTCGTCAATATTTTTGGACTTGCGAGTTTTGCGGTCGCCGAAACGGTCGTTGACGGCCTTGACCGCGGACTCCAGCGTGATGTTGTTTTTATGCAAAACCTGCGCGGCCAGTCCCTCATTTTCGCGCAACAGCCCGAGCAAAATATGTTCCGGTCCGACATATTTGTAGCCAAGCTGCGCGGCGGTTTGATAAGCCAGTTCCAGCGCTCTTTTGGCGCGCGGCGTGAGCAGGATCGGCCGGTTAACCGGAATTTTGTTATTGCTCTGGCCAACCAAAATCTCCACATCGGAAAATATTTTGACCAAATCCAGCCCCATATCTTTGAGTATTTGCGTGGTGCTGCTCTCGGACTTGATCAAGCCCAGCAACAAATGTTCGGTGTCAATGGCCTTGTGCCCCAGCCGGCGCACTTCCTCGGCGGCCAAATACAGCACGCGGTTGGCTGTGTTGGAAAAATAATCAAAAATGCGGTCCGGCCGTCGTTGCCCGAAAATCTGATTCAAAAAACTGCGTAGTTCCGGCGGCAGATCCAGATCGTCAAAACTGTTAAAGTCGCTCATTTTTAACAAACCTCTCTATTCTGACCAGCGCTTCTTTGAGCAGGGAAACTTCTGTCGCGTAGCAGCAGCGCACAAAACCCTCGCCACCCGCGCCGAAAACATTGCCGGGCACGACCGCGACTTTTTCCTGCTGTATCAACTTTAGCGCGAAATCTTCAGAAGTCAAACCAGTCGGGCGAATATCGACAAAAACATAAAACGCGCCGGACGGCTCGGCCGCCGGCAGGCCGATTTTTTGCAAAGCGCTGAGCATGAAATTGCGCCGCTGCAAATAGGACCGGCGCATTTTTTCCACCTCGTCCCGGCAGGATTGCAGAGCCTCGATCGCACCGTACTGGGACATGATCGGCGCGCAGATCGCGTAATATTGATGCAGTTTGATGACCTGTTGCATTAGCTCCGCCGGACAGCAAATATAGCCGATGCGCCAGCCCGTCATCGCAAAGGCTTTGGAAAAACCGTTGAGAATAATCGCGTGCTCTTTCAGGCCGTCAAAAGCACCGATAGAAAAATGCTGTCCACTGTAGATCAGCTCCGCGTAAACTTCGTCGGACACGATCCAGATGTCGTGCTTTTTGGCTAGCGCGGCGATTTTTTGCAATTCGCTTTTGGGAATGACCGCGCCGGTTGGATTATTGGGCGAGCAAATGAATAAGGCCTTGGTTTGAGGCGTGAGTAGTTTGGCGATCTCTTGCGCGCTTGGAATGAAATTTGTTTTGGCGGTATTCAGACTGACCGCACGGCCGCCGGCCAGCTCAATCAGCGGCTGATACGACACATAGCAAGGTTCGGCCACAATGACCTCGTCGCCAGGATTGAGAATAGAACGCAAAACCAAATCGACCGCTTCGCTCACGCCAAAAGTTATTAAAATTTCATTTTCGGGATTGTATTGCAATTTGTATTTGGTCAAATATTTGGCGATCTCTTGACGCAGCTCGAGCAAGCCCCAATTGGACGTATAAGAAGTGCGGCCTTTTTCCAGCGCGTAAAACGCTTTCTCGCGGATATTCCACGGCGTGACAAAATCCGGCTCGCCGACGCCCAGCGAAATAATATCTTTGCGGCCGATGATCAGATCAAAAAAACGGCGAATCCCCGACGGCGGTATGCGACTGACAGCTTGCGAATATTTAGCCGAAGATTTCATACGGCATCTTTAGGGCGCGATCGACAGACGGGAAGATTTTTCTTTGCCGGAAAGCACCGCGCCGTTCTCTTTGTATTTTTTCAAAACAAAATGCGTTTTGGTGCCGCGCACGCCATTCAGCGGAGCGAGTTTTTCAGAAACGAAAAACGCGACTTCTTTCAGGGTCTTACCTTCGATGATGACCTGTAAATCGTAGCCGCCGGAAATCAGATATACCGACTCCACCTGCGGAAATTTGTAAATCCGCTCGGCCAGCGCGTCAAAGCCGGTTTCGCGTTCGGGAGTCACGCTCAATTCAATGATCGCGCGCACCAGCTCTTTTTTGGCCGGCACTTTTTCGGGATTGATGACTGCGCCGTATTTGACGATGACGCCGTCGTCTTCCAGTTGTTTAATTTTTTTGCGGATAACTTTGACGTCTTTTTTGAGCATCGCCGCGATTTCTTCAGGCGTCAGCCGCGCGTCATTTTGGAGCAGTTCGAGAATTTCGTCCATAAAACAACACCCCTTTTATAAGCGGCAGTATAGCAAATTCAGGGGGATAAGGAAATTAAGCGGTGTTATTTTATAAAGCCCCATTCATAAAGGAGTTGAGTATTGTTATTTTTGCAATAGTTTTTCTCAAGCCATTTTTTTAATGTAGATCATCGTGTAATACGCAGGTGTCACATCGAACGCCGTGCCGCTTCCGGTGTTGCTGATAGTGCCGCCGGAGATTTCATGGGAATGTTCTGTACTACTTGCCGTGTTGCCAGTGATGCTATGTCCATGTGTGGCATCGGCATCTGCAATGGCGCCGCTAATGCCGTGTGAATGAGCGGTGCTGTCGTTTGCGATAGCGCCTGAAACAATGGCGCCATGCTCATGTGAGCCGGTAGTGTTTGCGATGGTAATGCTTGTTGTTGAGTTGCTTGATGTGCTGTTAGTAAAGGAAGGCAATCTGGGAGAATCATTATCTCCATCCAGTCCAGATCCGTTAAAGGCATTATAAGTATTGTATACCGTATGTGTATGTCCCGGATCAGTGATCGCATGCCCATGCGTTCCGCCGGTTATTGTCACGGCCAAAGTGCCATTGCCGTGTGAATGAGTAGCCGCACCGCTGGCGACGGCTAATGTGCCGGCGCCGTGCAAGTGGTCGCCGCCGCTTATGGTTAATCCGCTTAATGAATGATTATGGCTGGGCAGATTGGCTTCGCTCAAAAATGCCGATCCGCCTCCCGTGCCGCCAGCCGATGATCCGCCGCCGCGGATAAATCTATCTGTCAAATCCGGCGTCTTGCCGTGAGGCGTGTCCCGCCCGTCGCAGATGTACCAACCGCCGCGCCCGTCCGTCCAGCTCCCGTCCATCATCAAGATCATGCCTATCGGGAAAAAGGTTAAATCCGTGATATCTGTCGCTACTAAACGCTCGCCGCTTTCGACCTTTGTCTGAAATATTCTTGTCATAAAAATACCCCCTCTAATATTTTAGTTACTAAGTATAGCACATCTTATCATGAAATACAATAGATATTTATTTATAGTATTTTGTAAATAACGTCGACTTTTTTAATGGTTAAACTATATATGACAAAGAACTATAAGAAAGGGTTTATAGCT
>JAIRZV010000169.1 GCA_031267055.1 Candidatus Margulisiibacteriota bacterium
TTTCTTATTTGGTGGCATTTTTTGCCCGCCCGTTACGGTTTTTCGTCGGTACCCTAAAAATTCCCCCTTGGTTTTGCTGCGGCGCATGGTAATTGTTCCCCCCCCCCCCCCCCCCACCACCATTAATAATTAATCTTGCCATATTACTTCCTCCCTGTCATGTTACATTCTTAATAATCACTAATACTGAATTACTAACAATTTTTATGCCAATTTTTGGAAGATTTTAGCGTTAATCCTGTGCAGTTTTGAGCAGAAAATGGCCAGCCTGACACGGAGAATGGCCTATATTGAACAGATCATTCAATCAAATATATTTCCGGTATTTCCGCAGCCAATTTTCCAAAATCACCAGCGTAAACAGACGCCGGCCGTGATTGACACCGCGCTGCTGCTCGGACAGCAGATCCAATAAAGCGTCTTTCCGAAAATAACCGGACTGTGCCAGCAAAGAATCATTGAACAAATCCGCGGCGTATTGTTTCAGCTCATTTCTAAACCACGCGTTGAGCGGCACGCCAAAGCCTTGTTTTTTGCGGCAAATAATTTCTTTGGGCAAATATTTCACGGCAATTTTTTTGAGCAAATATTTGAGCTGAAAATTATGGATTTTGTATTGCGCCGGCAGAGCGGCCGTAAACTCCAGCAGGCGCGTGTCGAGAAACGGCGAGCGGCCTTCCAGCGAATGACGCATCGCCGCGCGGTCGGCTTTGACCAGCAAGTCATTGCGCAGGTACAGTTTGAGATCGGTGTAAAGCATCTTGTCCACGAGATCGTCCGCCGGAGCATTCTCGAAAACCTGCCTGAATTCCTGCGCGCCGGAGCCGCGCGGCATTTTGTCTGTATAAAGTTTATTTTTCAGCGCGGCGTCAAAAGATAAATTGGCCTGATAGTAGCTCTCCGCCGCGTCACTCAAAGACACTTTGCATAGCCATTTCAGCCGGCGCAAAAAAGAATGATGCGCGGCGGACTCCGGCAGAGAACGAATACCGGCGTAAAAAATCTGACGCAGAGGTTTGGGGATCTTGCGGAAAAGATTTTGGTACAACATGCCCTGATAACGCTCATAGCCGCCGAAACACTCATCGCCGCCGTCGCCGTTGAGCGCGACCGTGACATGTTCGCGCGTCAATTTACAGAGATAATGCATCGGTATTTGCGAAGGATCGGCGTTGGGTTCGTCGTAACTATCGATCAGCTCCGGCAAAATGCTCACGGCGTCAGGCGTGACCGTAAATTCATAATGTTCGGTATTAAATTTTTGCGCGACAATCCGCGCGTAGGACAATTCGCTAAAATCTTTTTGCGAGAAGCCTATGGCAAAAGTTTTGACGCGGCCGTGCTCCGCCAGCAAAGCGGTGATCAGCGAGGAATCCACGCCGCCGCTCAAATGCGCGCCGAGCGGCACATCAGCAATCAAGCGCAAATTCACGGCCTCGCGCAAAATTTCTTCTGTCCGCGCCAGCGCGTCATTCAAAGAAATATTTAATTTCGGCCAGTAATCAAGGTCCCAATATTTTTCGAGTTTTAATTGTCCGGCGGCAAAAGTCAGCGTGTGTCCGGCCGGCAATTTATAAATATCCTGAAAAGCCGAGCGGTCGGACACGATATAATTGAACGTCAAAAAATCGTCGAGCGCGCGGAAATCCACGCCGGTCTTGACTTCCGGCTGGGTCAGCAGCGCGTCGATGCCCGAAGCAAAAACGAATGTGCCGTCCCTGTGATAATAGTACAGAGGTTTTTTGCCAGTTTGGTCGACGGCGAGAAACAAACTGTCCTGCTCCGCATCGTATATCGCCAGCGCGAACATGCCGCGGAAATGTTTCACACAAGCCGCGCCAAATTTCTGATACATCTTGAGCGCGACTTCCGTGTCGGAATGTGTCGTAAAAATTTCGCTGGCCAAATATTTTTGCCGCAGCTCTTGAAAATTGTAAATTTCGCCGTTGAAAACCAGCGTGAGACTGCCGTAGACAAAAGGCTGATTAGCGCTGTCGGACAAGTCGATGATTTTTAAGCGGCGGTGGCCGAGGCCGATCCATTTGCCGTTATGCTGGATTATTTTGCTACCTTCGGCGTCGGGACCGCGGCGGATCAATGTGTCCGTCATCGCTTTTATTTGTTCCGGCGTGATTTTATTGACAGTGATTTTTCCGGCTAGGCCGCACATGAGCGTATAATACAATATTGTCGCGATTTTGCGTGCAAACCTTTGTCAGTAAACAGTTTTTATTTTACTGCAGCAACTTTTGCAGCTCCCGAATATCGCCGCCGATTTCCTCAAGTTTGGAGCGGTCGGCATAGCCCTCGCTGAAAAAACTCTCATTGCGTTTTTGCAGGCGCTTGGCTTCTTTGGCGTGTTTTTCCTCCAGTTTTCTGACCAGTTTGGCGATTTTGGCCTCGTACTTGACCGTACTCTCGCTGTTTTCCAGAATATGCAGCATCGCCCGCGCGTTGCGCTCCGAGCTTAACTGAAAACGATTTTTGACCTGATAAACTTTTTCCTCCTCTGTAGAATTCTCCAAAAAATTCAAGATTTCCAAAGACTTGTCCATGACCGCTCCTTTTTGGTTTAGTAAGAAATACATACCCACTTTTTGGGAAATTATGCGTCCTACTTTTTTCTATTCGGCGGCTGAAAACCCCATTTTTTGTTTTTTTCTTTTTTCTCGGTATAGGTTAGTTGCTTACTTATTTCCGCTTCATTTCTCAGCAATTGCTTAATCGCGCTAAAAATTGTCGAGATATGCCTGTCGTGCTCGGCTAGATGTCCGGCCTGCCGGATTTGCTGGCGTAGGAGTTTTTCGATTTTGATTTGTAAATCCTGATGCGTGAGAAAAATTTTGCGCAGTCTGGTAAACGCACGCATTATTTGTATATTGACCAGTATGGCTTTTTTGCTATTGAGCACGCTGGACAGCATCGCCACGCCTTGTTCGGAAAAAACATACGGAAGCCCTCTGTCTCCGCCCCAACTTGAAATCACAAATTGTGATTTCAAGTTTAATGTTTCTTTTCTGGTCAGTTGAAACATAAAATCTTCTGGAAATCTGTACAGATTACGTTTCACAGCCTGATTCAATATTCCTGTGGTTACTCCGTATAATTTAGCCAAATCTCTATCCAGCATCGCCTTTTGGCCGCGCAATAAAAATATCTTATTCTCAATAACCTCTGGTACTAGCATAATATTCTTTTTCATAATATTCCTCCTTTTTATTACAAAATTTCTAACTTTTTTGCCAAGTTATATATAGGTATAATTGCAAGAAAAATGCCAAGTATCCGGCCACTTTTTGGGAAATTATGCGTGTGCTAGAATGACCCGCCATGAAAGATTCGCCAATACTTATGCGCACACAACAACCAAGATATTAATATCAATGAAAAATAAAATAATTCTCGTCAACCCGCCGTATCAATATTTCTCCGCCAAAAACCAGCTTAATTACAATCGGCCGCCGCTGGGATTGCTGTATATCGCGGCCAGTTTGGAGAAAAATTTAAAAATAAATGTGGATGTTTTGGACGCTTACGCCGAAAATTTGTCCGCCGCCGAAATAAAAGCCAGATTAAAAAACTATAATATTATCGGCTTTTCTGTGACAACTCCAACCGCAGAAACCGTGAAAATTATTTGCCAAGAAATAAAACGGGAGAATAAATCCGCCTTTGTTTTTGTGGGCGGTCCGCATATTACGCTGTGCCCGCAAAGTTTAGCGGCTGCCGCGGATTGCTCAATAATCGGCGAAGGGGAAATAACTATTTGCGCGGTGCTCAAAAATTATTTACAGGGTGGAACTAATTATAATATTTCAGGCGCGTTTCTGAATATCAACGGAAAAATCATTCAGAATCGACCGCGGGCTTATTGCCAGAATCTCGACGAGCTGCCTTTCCCGGACAGAACGAAAATTAAAATGAATACTTATAATCATGTTTTTAATTACGGGGTCGCGTCCCATAGATTCACCACCCTGCTGACTTCCCGCGGCTGCGCTTACAACTGCCATTTTTGCGCCAGCCAAAAACTCTGGGGCACGGTGCGCCGGAGATCCGCGCCAAATGTTTTGGCAGAAATCAAGCAGGCGCTAGATCAAGGTTATCAGCTGATTTTTTTCGATGATGACAATTTGCTCGAAAATAGAAAATATTTAAATGAGCTTTGCCGGCACATCTTGGCGGAAAAATTAAAATTCAAATGGATCTGCCACGCGCGAATCGCCGATTATCCGCCGCGGCTCTTGCAGCTAATGCGGCAAGCTGGCTGCGTGGAAGTCCAAATTGGTGTGGAATCTTTTAACCAAAAAGCCTTAAACGCCATAAATAAGAAAATTAACGTCCAGCATATTTCCGCTTGCATTAAAAATTTTCAAAAACATAAAATCAATGTCTGGGCGACCATTGTGGTCGGGCTGCCGGAAGACGATGAAGATTCTTTCAAAACAACTGTGCGCAAACTCATTAAAGCGGATCCTTTTTACGCCACTTTTATTATGCTTTTTCCGTTTCCGGGCACGCAGATTTATGAGCAATACAAACAACAGCATTTGCTGGAACGCGTAGATTACGCCGGTTATTCCTGGCATGACGCTCCGGTTTTTCATACGCCGAAATTATCCACGCAGCAGCTAAACAAATTGCGCCGGCACGCTTATTTAAAATTTTATCTGCGGCCGGCCAGTTTGCTAAAATATTTATTTGCGGCTATAAAATATAATATGTATAAAGACATATTCTTAAATTTTGTGCGATTTTTATATTTCACTCCCGCCAGCCGACAGGATTAATTTATGCAATACAATACTTTATTTATCGTGCCGCCGACAAAATCTCTGACCGTCTCGCCGCCGCTGGGTCTGCTTTATTTGGCCACAATTTTGCAAAAAGCCGGTATTGCGGTCAAAATAATTGACAGCCTCAAAGAAAATCTTTCCTGGGAGCAGCTCTATAAAACCATCGCCGACATTCAACCTGAAAATATTTGTCTATCGGTTATGACTCCGCGTTTACCCAGCGTCAAAGAATTCATCCGGGATATACGCCACAAACAACCCAATGTAAAAATAATTTTGGGCGGCCCGCATATTACAGCTTTGCCGAGAGAATCTTTTGCCGAGTTACAGCCTGACGTTCTGGTCAAAGGCGAGGCGGAAAATATTATTTTACCGCTGATCCAAATTTTAAATAGCAAACAATTGGAGAAATTAAATGGCTTAACCGGAATAGTTTTCCGCAGGCCAGATGGAGAAATCGTCGAAACCACCGGGGAAAATCATGTCGCAGACTTGAACGCTCTGCCTCTGCCGGACTGGACATTACTGCCGCCCGGTGAATATCCGCCCAAGCCGGCCAATTTATTTTACAAAGCTTTTCCGATAGGCAGTATCATTACTTCTCGCGGTTGCAAGTACAACTGTCCCTTTTGCGCTTCCCGCCAAACCTTTGGCGCCAAGATCCGCTACCGCGCGCCGGAACATGTGCTGCAGGAAATAAAATTATTGACAGAGCGGCACGGCGTAAAAGAAATTCATTTTCTCGATGATAATTTTGTTAATAACAAAGCACATGCTTATGCTATTTGCCGGGCTATTCTGGACAGCAACATTAAAATCCACTGGAAAGTTCCGGGCGGCTTAAAAATCAACGATCTGGACGCTGAATTGATCGACATATTTAAAAAGTCCGGCTGTTATCAATTGGGATTCGGCTTGGAAACTTTAGATAAAACAGTTCAGAAAATGAACCGCAAAATTATTGATCTGGATAAATCAGTCGAGATAGTAAAAAAATTGCGTAAAAACAAAATAGAAACTTACGGTTATTTTATTATTGGTCTGCCCGGCGAAACCTCAGAAACTATCAAAAACACTTTTCGCCTGCTAAAGAAATTTTCTTTTGACTATTATCATTTTTCTTTATTTACTCCCACGCCCGGCTCGGAGTATTTTCAGAAGTTTCAGCCGCCGCAAGACTGGTCGAAATATCTTTTTACTAACGGCACACAACAGAGTTATTGCGACTTAACTCTGGCGGAATTAAAAAAATACCAGCGGCAAGCATTGCTCAAATCCGCCTGCAATTTCCGTACAATTACGAAAATCATCCGCTACATAAAACCGGCGCAGTTAAAATATTTCGCTGAGTTAATTTTAAGTTATTGGCAAAAAACATGAAGACTTTATTGCTGAAAATAAAACAAGCCAAGCTGTCCTGGTGGTTTATTCTGGCTCTGGTCGTTTGGCTGGGGTTGGCTTTGTATGGGGCTTTCAGCGATTTAAATGTCTCCATTCAGGAAGGCACAAATATTTACGATGAGCTAAGGCCTGAAACTAATTATACTTCCGTGGTTAATTCTCTAAAATGGTTTTTCGGCGGAAAATCAACCGGGCATCAATATTTATATCACTTAACAATTTTTTGTCTGGCCAAAATATTCGGGCTAACCGGCGGATTAAGCTTCGTTTTACTCGGACGGATAATTTCAATTGTTTGCAGTATATTAAGCGTCATATCCGTTAAATATTTTGTCAAGAAAAATCTGCCCAAGCACAATCCCGAAAGCGTTGCGCTCCTGCAAATGTTTCACCCTTTATTCTTTTTTTACAGTATGCAGGCCGAGCCTTATGCTTTGCTGTTTTTCTGGACAATTCTGCATTTGATCTTGTATTTCAACCTACAAGATTCCCGAAAGTCCTGGCAAATTTTAGCTTTTGGCGCTGTCACAATTTTAGGCTACTACACACATTTTTATTTTCTGCTTATTTTATTCGCGGAAATTCTGACCGAACTTTATAAATTCCTAAAAAAACAAAAAATCCTAATCTGGCCGTTTTTTCTGCTGCTCTGTCTGATGCCGCTTTTATTCTGGCAAATTCCCGTGGCGTTAAATTCCAGTCTCAAATATTTTATTGATGGATATTTTGTTTTCTCTCTCGGATTATGCTTAAAAATATTTGGCGTGCTTTTCGGCCTAACGCCGCTGTTTTTCAGCACCGGAGCAATTTACTTACTGACAATATGTTTATTCTGCGGTGCTTGGCTTATTTATTTTTACCAGCATAAAAATTTGCCGGTCGTCTTTGGCTTTTTTTATCTTTTGTTATTTTGCGCTTTTGTTTTCGTATACGGGATTTTTGCCAGTTATGGTTTTACTTATCCGACCATGCGTCATTATATTGGCATTATTCTGCCGCTTACGATTATTTTGCTCAGTTGGCCAAATAAAAAAATAATAATATTTGTGTCTCTAATCGTCTTGAGCGTGTTTGCCATTACAGATGTTTTGCTCGTGCGGGAAAAATATAAGCCGGACGGAATATCCGCGGGCAATTATATAACCGGTTACGCGGGCTCAAAGGTTATTCTGCTGTCCCCGGCTTGGGCATATTATAGTTTAAATAAAGTTCAGGTTGAATCAAAAGACATTGGGATTTGGTATTATTCCAAACACGATCTTCATCTCAAGTACGGAGTGTCGATTAATTCAAGAATTGAAGAAATATTCTCGGGAAATGTAATGCATTTTGCGCATATATCCGAGTATGTTTTAGGGCTGGACAATGTCGACACGCAAATTCAAGACGAAGGGCTGCAAGATCTGCTCCGCAATCCGGCGGTAAAACTCATTGACACTAAAGAATTTGCCAATATTAAAATTTATACTTTTCGCAAACAATAAAGCTGCAAGAAAAACCGCTCCAAATCCCTGTTTTGCTGCAGCGTGAAGCCGTGGCGTTTCAACAGTTCATTGTAAAAAGAAGCTTTTCTTGGCCGGGAATAATGCGTCTTAGCTTCCAGCCAGAGGATCAATTTAAAAAAAACGCCGCGTTGTTCGCTCGGCGGTTTTAACTCCAGCAGCGCAATTTTTCCGGCGGTCAAACCACGCAGCAAATTTTTTATTTGCGCTTCTGTTAAATGATGCCAAACATTATTGAAAAACAATAAATCAAAATCGTTTAGATTGGGCTTTTGCGCGGTAAAGCTATATTCAGGAAATTGTTTTTTAGCATAATCAATCCGCTTAGGCTCCGGATCATAGCCGAGATATTTATCCGGCGCAAAACAATCCGCAAAAATTCCCTCGCCGCAGCCATAATCCAAAACACGGGCGCGCGGAATTTCCCGCAAAAGTTCTGCCAAAATAATTTTATGTTTCTTTAGTGGTCTCAATCTCTGCTGAATCCGCACATTCCAAGCGGGATTATTTATCACAGACAATAAAATGGATTTAAAAACTTTTATTGTAGTGCGTATAAGGGATAATTCCATTTTAAAATTATAGTCTATATTTTGATCTATATGCTAAAATGACCCACATTATGAAAGGCTCGCAAATACTTATCGAAGCGCTGATCAAAGAAAATGTGGAAGTCATTTTTGGCTATCCGGGTGGGCGCGCGCTGGAAATCTATGACGCGCTGTTTGCGGAAAAACGGCTCAAACATATTCTCGTGCGCCACGAGCAAGGCGCGGGACACGCGGCGGACGGCTATGCGCGTGCCACCGGACAGGTCGGCGTGTGCCTGACCACTTCCGGTCCCGGCGCGACCAATCTCGTCACCGCTATTGCCACCGCTTACATGGACTCTGTGCCGCTGGTGGCCATCACCGGACAGGTTGGCACAACGCAGATCGGCAAAGACGCTTTTCAAGAAGCCGACATGACCGGCATCACCATGCCGATCACCAAACACAATTATCTGATCAAAGACGTGAACGAACTAGCGCCTACTATTAAAGAAGCTTTTCATCTGGCGAGGACAGGCCGTCCCGGGCCGGTGCTGATCGACATACCGTCGGATGTTTGCAAACAAGATGCGGATTTTAAATATCCCGAAAAAATCGACCTGCCCAATTACAAGCCGACGCTCAAAGGCAATCCGCGCCAGATCAAGCAGGCGATCGAGTTGCTGGCTCAAGCCGAACGTCCGCTGGTCATCGCCGGCGGCGGCATCAGCACGGCCAATGCGGCCAAAGAATTGACGGAATTCATACAGATCACGGGAATGCCGGTGACGACAACACTGCTGGGACTGGGTATTATCCTGCCGAATACCGCCGGTTATCTCGGTATGCCGGGCATGCATGGCTCGGCGGCAGTGAATTACGCGCTTTGCGAAGCCGATGTGATCTTTGCGATCGGTATGCGCTTCGATGACCGCATTACCGGCAATCCGCAACTTTTTGCGCGGCAGGCCAAGATCATTCACGCGGACATTGACCCTGCGGAGATCAACAAATGCGTGCCGGCGGACGTGCCGATCATCGGCGACGCGCGCGAGATTTTAAAAGAAATGCTGGCGCTTCTGAAAAAAACCAAGCTCGTCCCGCGCGCTGAGTGGCTCCAGCAAATCGCCAAATGGCAAAAAGATTTTCCACTGACCTATACCAAAGACAGCAAGACGATCAAGCCACAGCAAGTCTGCGAAGTTTTGAATGACTTGACTAAAGGCAGCGCGGTGTACATCACCGATGTCGGCACGCATCAGATGTTCGCGGCGCAGTATTTGCGGATAAAATCTCCGCGGCGTTTTTTGTCGTCCGGCGGCTTGGGCACGATGGGTTTTGCTCTCCCCGCGGCAATCGGCGCGGCGCTAGCCTGCCCCAAAGAAAATATTATCTGTCTGGCCGGCGACGGCGGCATTCAAATGAATATTCAGGAATTGGGCACGCTCGC
>JAIRZV010000024.1 GCA_031267055.1 Candidatus Margulisiibacteriota bacterium
GCGGAAAATAAATGCGCTTATCAGATCATTGTCGCGCGGAATAATTTTGGCTGTGGCTCTTCGCGCGAACACGCGCCGATCGCTCTGGCCGCCGCTGGCATCAAGGCCGTCATCGCCAATTCTTTCGCGCGGATCTATTACCGCAATTCTGTCAACGGCGGGCGGAGTATTTATCCGCTGGAAACCGCCGAAAACCTTTCCGCGCAGGTCAAAACCGGCGAGGAATTGGAAATTGATCTGGATAAATTAATTGTAAAAAAAGCTGACGGCCAAACTTTTGCGCTCCAGGATTTTGGCCCGGTCAAAGAGATCATCGATTGCGGCGGGTTGACGGCTTACAATTTGCGGCATAATTTATAGTTGACATGTTCGACACGCACGCTCATTTATACCTTGATCCGCTGGACAAAGAAGCTCCGGCTGAGCTGATTCGCCGCGCCGCAGAGCAGGGTGTTACTAAAATTATCAATGTCGGTATTGACATAGCCACTTCACAGAGATCAGTAGAGCTTGCCCGGCAAAACGAGGCTATTTACGCGGCGGTTGGCATTCATCCGCAGGAAGCCGAGACTGCCTACAACGATGGCCATGTTTTTCGTGAATTAGAGCGATTATTATCGCAAGAAAAAGTAGTCGCGCTGGGTGAGATCGGGTTGGATTATTACAAAAGCCAGACCGCGCCGTCCGTGCAAAAGCAGGTTTTTGAATGGCAGATACGCCTGGCGCTGGAAAATGATAAACCGATCATTGTGCACAATCGCGAGGCTGACGCTGATGTTTATGAGATACTAAAATACTACAAATGCAAGCGCGCGGTCTTTCATTGCTACGGACGCGACAGGGATTTTACGCGTAAAATTTTGGACATGGGCTGGCTGGTGTCTTTTACCGGCAATATTACTTTTCCCAAAAACAAGCAAGGTCAGGAAGCCGCGGCTTTCGCGCCGCTGGACAGGATAATGCTGGAAACAGATTGTCCGTTCATGGCGCCGGTGCCTCATCGCGGCAAACCCAGCGAACCGGCTTACGCGCGGCTCGTGGCGGAAAAAATCGCGGAGCTCAAAAATACGTCCGTGGCGGAAATAGAAAAAGCGACTGACCGCAACGCGCGAAAATTTTTTGCTTTGGCGGAGAATTGAAATGCTAGGACTGGATGCTGTCGATATAGCACGTGTCAAAAAACTGGTGAATTCCGCGAGCGGCCGGAGGTTTTTGCAAAAAGTTTTTACACCAAACGAGCTGGCTTATTGCACCAATAACGGCAAGTACAAATATGAATCGTTGGCGGCGCGTTTTGCGGCCAAAGAGTCGGTCGGCAAAGCGCTCGGCGTGGGCATAGCGCTGGGCGAAAATCTGACCAGCATTGAGGTCGTGAATGACGACAAAGGTAAACCGGCAGTGGTCCTGCACGACAAAGCGCTTGTCCTGGCCAAAGAAAAAAACATTTCCGCATTTGAACTGTCTTTGTCGCATACTGACAAGACAGCTTATGCGGTGTGTTTGGCAAAGTGATTTTTTTGATGCGATAATATTTTGCTTGCGCGCGGACGTAACCTTCTTAAAATGTCCATGCGGAAAAAATACTTTACCGTTGTGCACAGGACATAATGCTGAAGGTCGTGCCTGTTTGCGGTAAATATTTTGCCCGCGCGAACACGGCATAGCACTGAAGGTTACGTTCGCGCTCTGGCAAAATATTTACCGCAAGAACGAAAAATTGTTTATTATTGATTAAGAAAGGAGAGAAATAATGTGCATTTTTTGTAAAATAATTAACAAGGAAATCCCGGCGCAGACGATTTATGAAGACGCGGATACATTGGCCATAGCGGACGTTAACTCGCAAGCGCCGCTGCACTGGCTGGTCATACCTAAAGTTCACGTGGAAAATCTCACACAGGCCGCGCCGGAGCAAATATTGGCCTGCACGCGGACTATACAGCATTTGACACGGGAAAAAGGTGTCGCGGAATATCGCGCGGTGGTCAATACCGGCGCCGCGGCCGGCCAAACCGTACCGCATCTGCATTTTCATATACTAGCTGGCCGCGCTCTCGGCTGGCCGCCGGGGTAAGAAACAGGAAAGGAGCAGGCAAAATGGACAAAAAAATAACGAATGGCTTGGCAGACATAGACAGGCTAAAAGGTGAATTGGACGCTCTAAAACCTTTTGACGCGGAGATAACGCGCTATTTTAAGGACTACCTGGACGCAGAATTAACGTATAACACCAATGCCATAGAGGGAAGCACATTGTCTTTTTTTGACACCAAAGAAATTTTGCAAAAGGGTTATGTTTATAAAGCGACTCCAACCAGAGAAATATTGGAAGTTATAAATCACAGAGATGCTATACGCTACTTAGAAACACTGACCTCAAAGCCGCCTTATATCGTGTCTGTGGAAGAAATTTTGAATTTGCACAGAGAAATATTAAAAGGCATACGAAATGATCGGGCCGGAAAATTCAGGCAAGAAGATGTATATATTCGTATACGGAATGCGGATGGCACGGCAGGCGTAAAAAACTTTCCTGAATGGCAAAAGGCGCCGGACAAAATAACGGCGCTTTTGCAGTGGCTAAGAGATAATGAGCGAAACTATCATCCGGTTATTTTGGCGGCGGAATTTCATTATCGCTTTGTGTCTATCCACCCGTTTATAGATGGCAATGGCAGGACTTCCCGCCTGCTAATGAATTTGATTTTGCTGCAGAACGGCTATCCTTATGCAAATATCAAAATAACGGACCGAGAAAAATATATAACGGCAATCACGACGGCGGATAAGACGCAGGACATGACCGAATTTTATTTGGTGGTTGTGGACGCGCTAATAACTATGCTGCAGCTTTATATCAAGACATTCAAAGAGCGGATTATTTGGAAATGAAGGCGCGTAATTTGCAAATTAACGTAAACACTAGGTATAATTAATTCTCAA
>JAIRZV010000043.1 GCA_031267055.1 Candidatus Margulisiibacteriota bacterium
CCCCCCCCCCCCCCCCCCCCCCCCCCCCGCCCCCCCCCCCCCCCCCCCCCCTAACTGTTAATTGATGTTAAATTAAAAACTTTATTAAAAACTTTTTTCATATAAAACTCCGTTTTTTACTTCAGTCAGATAGACTTTGAATGTCTCGCTTTTGCGAGACACCCCTCAGACAAAAATCTGCACAGCAGATTTTTGCCAGCTCAGCAAAGCTCCGATGAGCTCTGCACGGCTTCGCGCGCAGAGAAATCCGCGCTCGCCAGCCTTAGCAGGGGAGCCAATATTCGCGCTCTAAATATTTGCCGCGCTTTAACTGCCCTCATTCGCAGAGCGAATATTTTGCCCGCTGTATGTAGATGCGTTGCATGCAACGCATCTACTATGCCGTGTTCGCGCAAGTAAAGATATTTGCCGCGCTATCGGAAGCAATATATTCTCCGCACGAAAGCAAACATTTTTAACACTTAAAAATTAGCCACTTACAAACTGATAAAAAAGTAATTACCCACTTATCGGCAAAATATACATCTAAAATGCATCGATTTTTGTCGTTGGTTTTGTTGTTGTTTGGGACGGTGTAGTTTTACAACTGGCCCGCCGTAAAAAAATCTGCCGCATAATATTTCAGCGGGTAAAGAATTACTGATTGTCTTCAACTATTTCCCAATGGCCACCTTTGTTCGGGCCAATACGGCGAAGTTTGTTTTGAGCTTTTAGTTTTCTCAGATTATTTTCTATTGCGGTAGTACCAAGTCCAACAATCCGGGAAAGCTCTTGAGTGGTTATATGTGAATTTTCTCTAATAGCGTTAAGTATTTTCTCCCCACTTTTCTCCCCACTTTTCTCCCCACTTTTCTCCCCACTTTTCTCTGAACTTTTTATTATCTTATTACGCTCCTCATTTTCAATAGACCTATCAAAAGGAAAAACAAACCGCAGAGCAGACGAAATGAAACGAACCACTTCACGCCCATATTTTTCTACAATATATGGCATTCCTGACCCTAGTCTTTCTACAAATTCCAAGTCTTTGAAGATTCGCATGATTTCCGGATTTTTAGGAATGGACATCCCTGTAAAAAATCCTTCTTCAGATAATCCAGCAACCAAACCGCCATAGGTCGTTATCTCAAATCTGTCTGAGTAAATCTCAAAAATAGGCGTATTGCTATTTGAATAATCATTATGGGCAAAAGCATTGATAATTGCTTCCCTAAAGGCCTTGTTGTCTACCAACCGTTTTTCTTCACGCGGACCAAGACCAACCTTACGAGCCTGGGTAATGTTTTCCAGTTCAAACTTATCCAAAACTTTTTGCATGGCTTTTATCAACGAACAATCGCCATATTCTTCATTTTCGCGCAAATCTAATTTTTCCGTCCCCCACCACTTTGCCACACGAATCGAAACTCGGTTTGTATCAGAAAACATATAAGCAAGTTGATTGTATTTTCCAGCGGGAGTAAGAAAATCTAAATTTTTGGCAAAATTAGCGTTAAGCGACAATCCTTTTTCTTCATAGAAGATTTTTAACTGCTTAAATGTCAAATCTTGATGTCGTGATGGGGTGTTCGTAAGCAATATCGGGTGGCGACTTTCAAACAATAAACCTATAGTTTCTTCAGGCATAGGTTGTGAAGAACTGCCAATACGCATAAAACAACCTCGCTCAGAACGACCGTATTTTTTAATGTAATAAGGTGTATTTGTACCGCCAGCCAGATTAATAACCACAACGGTTTTGTCGTTGTGTTCTTCTGTAAAAACATCGCACAAGCCCATGATATTAGGACGAATATTATTTATAAGTCTATCTTTGATTTGTAGTTGTAAATCATCTGGACTTTTTACACCCACAACATTACCTTTTTTATCAATACCAATATAGATACTTCCGCCTTTTGAGTTAAGAAAAGCCACCACGCTTTTTTCTAGATCATCAGTTAGTTTCTCTTTGTATTCCAAGCGATTATTTTCTGTCTGTTTCATGCTTGTATTTTACACTAAATGGTTTTTTCGATGTATTTAATTTATAACAGCATCCCCCAATTTTTTTCGTTACATTTTTTGCCTACATTCCCTCGATATGATTATGTATAAAATCATGATTTCAGGGTATTTCTTTGCCTGCAGGGGGAAAAATGGTTGCCAATATTCGAGGAACATTAGATGCCGGTATGCTGGCGGCGGGTCTGAATGCGACCGTACCGGCCAATGCAGCCTATATCGCCCGCGCCGCGGAGAACGGCGTTTACAACGCTACCGCGTCAGACAGCGCTTCGCTCTCACGTGGCTTTGCGCGGCGCGGTCAGCTCTCTATCGAGGAAGACAACGGCTCGTATATTTATAATATCAAGCAATACGATGTGATCGGCGCAGTCAACTCGGACAACGACTCGTACTATCTGGTCTCTTACAACGGCGAATGTTCTTTTGTCGACGCGGCGTTTGGTTATTCCGATCTGTCCAAAGGCTACAACAGCGTAGACACGTACATCGATCCTTTTGATCCCGAAATTTCCAAACTGTTAACACAGATACCGGAGCTGAACGATCAGCAGCTTTCCACGGAAGAAAAACTGGCCAAACTTTACAATCACATTATCAACAATTTTAACTCTGTGCCGGAAGACAAAGACGACTGGAATTTTGTCGGCGAGACGATCTTTCAGCGCGGCGGCGATTGCGAAGACCTGTCTGTATTGCTG
This sequence comes from Candidatus Margulisiibacteriota bacterium, assembly GCA_031267055.1. Classification (GTDB taxonomy): domain Bacteria; phylum Margulisbacteria; class Termititenacia; order Termititenacales; family Termititenacaceae; genus Termititenax. The sequence continues at coordinate 2,706 of JAIRZV010000043.1, forward strand.
GCTTCGGCGATGATCGCGCTGCTCATGAACGAGGGTATGGATTATCAGACCGCCAATAGCCGCGTGTCGGCCGTGGCCGGTAAACACGCTCTGTACGGCGACCATGTCTTTGTGGAATATCTGGCAGACGACGGCCAGACTTACGCGCTGGACGCCGCCTTTGCCAAGCAGGGTAATATTACTAAACTCTCCGATCTGAAACAGGTCAGCGAATTGAAATTCGATGTGTATTTCCGTTTCAATGACAACAAAGTTTTCGGCACAGCGGCGCGGCTTGAGTCTCTCGAGAATACCGCCAAGGCTTACATCGATCCGACCGATCCGGCTTTGAGCAAATTTTTGGCGGAGTTCGAGGGCGCGATGGATCTGAGCGGACTTTCTATGGACGAGATCACCGCTAAACTTTTTAATTATATCAAGACGGAATATCAATGTCTGGATCTGCATGATGTTTTCCCGAGCCAGAGTCTGGTCATCGACACCAAGGCCGGCGCTTCACAAAATCTCGCTTTGCTGGCGGTCAATTCACTTCTGGCTCTTGCGGCTAAGACAGGCGCCTCTCTGCCAAATGCGCGTGTTTCTGAGGCTACAGACAAAGCCTCCGGCGAAAAACAATGGGTCATGCTCTATCAGGACGCCAGCGGTGTTGACCGCGTGTTCGATTTCTCGGACAAGATCGTCAGCCCGCAATTACAGCTGGGATTGGTCAAGACTGCCGATGATCTGCTATCCATAAATAGTTACGTGTCCACCGACGCTCTCTCCCTCTCCGCGGACTTCGGCCAGGAGTACAGCCTCTCGAACAATCTCTACTCACGTACTGTGCAGAGATTTAACCCCAAGGCGGGGTATGTGTCCGAAGGCACAAGCTCCACTTACGGGAAATTGAGCCAGTCGGATGTGGAAAAAATTTCCAGCTTTTATTCCAGCGGTCTGATCTTTGGCACCAGCTCTGTCGGCAGAGGTTTGTGGGATCCTTTTAAAACTAATTATGAATCAGCTAAAGCGATTATCAACAAACTCAAACCCAAAAGCGGCGACTCCAATGGCATTGACAGCAACCTGAGCGGCCGCACGGATGTCTGGGGTGTAAATCAGTTCAAGACCCAGGAAGCCATAAGCGCTATGACTAATATCGGTAAAAATATCAATAGCAACGGCGATTTTTGGAGTTTCGATGACGCCACATTCGAAGCGGCGCGCAGTAAATTTTTATCGCAAAGAAATATTCTCGCTTTTCTGGCCATGGTCATGGAAGCGCAAAATGAAGCTTACAATATAGTGGGCTCCGAGCTGGAGCGCGTCGGCTCCGAAGAAGCCTATAAATCCATGAAAGCCTCGCAGATCATACAGGCCGAGACGGACACGCTGCTCAAGGATGTGAACGAGCTGAAAAAAGAAGCCGTCGGCGTCGTCAATCAGCACAATCAGCTCATGGAGTCCGTGATCAACAAAGAGATCGACGAAGTTCAAAAAGACAAAAACAGGGTTCTCTCATTGCTGGCGGCCACTACATCCGTAGTTTTTGCCGCTGTATCGGTGCCGGCGATAAGCATCGCCTCTGGCACTAGCAAGAGTTCATTTCTCACGACGATCAGCACTATTGGCCCCGGCGCGGCGGCTATACCCGGCATTATCGCAATGGTGATCGGCAGCGCGATAGCGGCGCCTATGGCGGCTATGGCGGCCTGGAAAGGCGCTAAAAATGCAGGACTGGCTGCCCAGCTCGCGGCAGCTCCGCTGGCTGGCGCCGCTGCTATTATTGGTGTGCTGGCTACCGGAGTCGCCGTTAACGCTCTGGTGGCCACTGGAATAATAGCGGCTACGCTGGGCACCGGCACAGCGGTGGCGGCGGCCGTGGTGACAGCTACAGCCATGGCGGCGTTAGCTATAGGCGCGACCATAGCAAATACTATTTTAGCCAGCATACCGTCTATGGTGTCCTCCAGCATCACTCTGGCTCAGGATATGAATAGAGCGGAAGCCGCCGACGCCAAATGGCGGGACACGGCCGTGCCCAAAGCCGCAGTTGCCGGCAAAAGTCTGACTCAAGTGCAGAACAATTCTAAAACGCTCATAGAAGACAAAAACAAATCCCACACCAGTATGCGGGCGAATACTTCCAGCGAATCAGCCAAAGCGATGTCGGCCAATATGCAGTCCCAGTATAGTCTGCTGGATGAAGCGGTCAAAACGAAATTTAAAATGGGCGCCGACGGCCTGATCTATGACAATGATGAAAAATTCATCATCCTCGAAAGAGAATTAAGCCGCTGGCAAAATATCAACCGGATACTGGTCAGTATGCACTCGACCAAAGCGCAGTCCCGCAATGCCGTCCACACCGAAATGACTTCGCAGTCCGGCTACACCACTTCACAGCTAGCGACATCTATGACCGAGCTGGAGCAGTCTATTATTATGGAGAAATTTAACGAGCTAAAAACTCTGCGTCAGGAATATATCAGCTCTTACAATGCCAATCTTTCGGCGGCGGCCAACGCGGACATGTATGACAAGAAAGTACGCCTCGAGTCCGGCGCTTTTACGATCGGCTTGATGTGCGCGTTTTTGGAAGTGCCGATGGATCCGTCCGCAGCGATGGGCATAGCTCAGACATTGTTTGGCGCCAGCGAGGCGCTCTGGGACCGCGACGATGTGCGCCGCGAGTTTCAGATGAGCAGCGTGATCAATGGCACAGAGTCCGGCGCTAATTACAGCGGTGGTGATTTCGGCAAGATGGTCGGCGCAGGCGCTTACGCGATAGCGGGTGAATTGGATGTGCTGGATATGCTGGAGAAAGAATGGAACAAAGGTGTGCATATCGGTCTGGACAATAAAGAGATCGGAAAATCCAATGAGGTGAATTCCGGCAGCGGTTTGCCGAATAATCCTATCGCCGGTGTCGCTCAATCGATAATCGGCGGCGCCAGCGGCATCCTGGACTGGTTTACCAGTTTGTTTGGCGGAGACAATCCGGAAAACGAAGTGCGCCGCAATGCCAAAGTCAATGGTCTCACCTCGAATATTGACAGCGTGGCGGAGTTGGACGGCCAGAGCAAAGAAAAAATAGATGTCGGCAAAGCTAATTATCAGGTGATGTACCGCGCGCGCATCGCCTGGATGCGCTATCAGGCGACTGTGGCGATCAATATCAAGCGCGCGCAATTCATGGTGCAGAGGTACAATCTGGAGTCGCGCAATATTGTCCATCAGGAAATGACCAACGCCACGACGTACCAAGTGTCCGGTCTGGCCGAGCAGGCGCTCTCCGCGGAATTCCAGTATGTCAGCTCGATCATCGCCGCTTACGCTCAGCGCGAGGAACAGCGCATTCAGACGCGCAACTCCATGATCGAGCGCGAGCAGCAGCGCTGGAAACAAAACTGGCTCGGCATGGCCGGACCGTTTGGCTATATTGTCAGCCCTATTCTGGATAGACAGTTGACCAAATCCTACGCGCACACGGCTCAGCCGGACATAACCGGTATCCATGGCAATGGTAACGGCATCAACAGCGTAGATCATCCTGATGCGGCTAACAAATTAGATGAGGTCGGCACACGCATTTACGACCGCGACGGTATTCTTAAAACCAATGCTTCCGACTATACAAAAATTTACACCAACAGCGATCTGTACACTACCTCTGAGAAAGGTTTGATCCAAGTGGAATACGTGGGCGTGAAAGGTTTTGGCAGAGTGGCCAGCTACAGCGTTAATTTTGCCAATATGCAGACCGCTCAAGCCGAGATCTACGGCCTCACTTATCTGAACGCCATCTGGCAATCCCTGTACAACGCGCGCTCGGCCTCGCGCTCAATGGTGCATCAGGTCCTGACCAATATCAGCAATCTCACTCTGAGCAGCTACTCCGGCAGCGCGGTCGGCGCGGAAAATCAGCTCATCCAGAGCAAGGCGCAGGATCTCATTTCTAATACCAATGATATTGTGAATATTAAGCAGAAAATTTTTGACGCCGAACAAGCGGCAGCAAACGAGGAAATGAAAATGTATTTTGGCCTCGCCGGTCTGGGTGTGGCCGCGATTTGCATTACCGCTTTGACTCTGATCAGCGGTTTTCCGCAGATCGGCTCCGCCATCAAATTGATGAACGGCATGTCCGCGATGGCCGTGGCTATTTATAGTTTTTTTGAGTCAATATTCACCTATATCAATCTGAATAAATTGCAGGAAAAACAACAGAAAGAATTAAAAGACGCGACCGAAAAAGCCAAAGGTAAAAAAAATGTCGACGGCGAAAATAGCGGCAATCTGGCAGACCAAGCCATGGGTGATGCCGATCCACTAGCCGGAACCGACGGCAACGGTGCCGCGGCTAAATTTCAGCTCTCGCTCATGCAAGCTAATCTCAAAAAAATGGAGCGCATCAACGCCATGCTGCGCAAGGTGCACCGCGCCAAAGGCGAGTCGCGCGGCAAGATCAGCGCCAAGATCAGCGGCATCAGCGCGGCAAATATACCCTCGGCGGCGGAGATGGTCGCCGGTCTGGAATCCGGCGTGGCGGAAGCCATAATGAATCTGCTGGTCAGCAAAGCCTCCGCTCTGGACAGCACCCAGAATAAAATGGACGCGCAGATCGACAAAATGATCTCCTCCAGCGCGGGAATGTTGACGCAGTATATAAAGAATTTTGGGCTGCCCGGCCCAGGCAACAAGACTGTGACCGAGACCGATGAAGACGGTAAAGAAACAGAGAAAGAAGTAAGGACCGGAGTCGGGAAAAGCCGCGATGCCAGCAATTTTGGCAAGCTTAAAAAAAGCATCGATGAAAACAAGGATAAATACGGGGAAGGCATGAGCGGACTTGCCAAGTTTGGCGCGGAAATCGCTGGTTTTATCACCGGAAAAAATTTGGGCACCGGAACTTTGGCGGAAGACAGCAGCGGAAATGGCTCTCTCTTGAGCAGCGGGGCCGGGCAAAGTGTCAAGGGTATTTGGGATACCTTGGCAAGCGGTGTGATCGGCAAGAAGGACGGCGGCGCAGTAGGCCTTTTTAAAGGACTTAAAGGGAAATCTAGCGGATCATCAGATGACCTGATGGAGCAAATGGTGGGCGAAGCCGTAGACTCGGAAACAAATGGCGCTGGCAAATGGGGAAATTCGGGCACTGGCATTATGGGCGGGATTGGCGCGGCGATCGGCAGCGCGGCAATGATAGCGTTCTCCGCAGGTCTGGCCGCTTTGAAGACCATATCCTCGCTGCTTTCCGGCGATTTTCTGGACTTGGGCACCGATCCGGCTTCTTATAACAGATTTGATGGCGGCGCGGGGGAGACGTTGGAAGAACCGACAAAACCTGAAGAGGTAACACCGGACAAGGTGACAGGCGGCACAATCGACGATACGGTAATAAACCCGCTGGAACAGGGAACGGTTGAGCCTATCTCTTTATTTGACGGCGGCGGCACGTTAACAGGAGAACAAGGCACAGAAAGCGGCGCTGAGATAGGTGTTGATAGAAGCCGTATAAGTGGCGACGGGGATGTAACTAGCAATTTGGATCAAAAATATAACCTCAACAGAGGGACAAATGGTTATGCCAACGGCTATGGTGGAGAGTTATTGGCCAATGCAATTTTTACTGCAAACAATCGCACAGGTTCTAATGGTACGGCTTTCGTGAGCTTGGGTATGACGGATGCTGAAGTACAACAAAATATTTTGGCAAATATTCCTGAGGGCGACAGTTACTACGATGAAAAGAGTGGTATTACCTTTTCTAAAAATGAAGCAGGAGAATTAATCGGAACGGCAACCAATCCGGCTACAGGGAAAGCAGAAAGTGCTGTCTTCATGAGTACTACACAGTTCGAAACTCACATTAAATCGCTTGGGCTGTCTCCTGAGCAAATGGCTAGTGTTTTAGCAGAACGTCAAACTAGTAATGGGCAGAATGCTGGTTTCATGGGTTCTATTACTGTAGGTAGCAGGAATACCGACAACTTTACTTTCGGCTCAGGTAGTGAGAAAAATACTTATTCAAAGGATGAGCTTCAGGCGGCCCAAGATAGCGGCAGCACAGTGAGTGTTGCTGGCAAGAATTATAAGGTTGAGATGGTGGACGGCAAACCGGTCTTGCAAGAAGTAGTAACCCTTTCAGATGAACAGAAAGCGGAGCTAGCCGCTAAGCTCGGACCCGACTCCGGCTTCGACCTCGATAAGTCGTATACCCCATCAGAACTTAATACCATGATCGACGTAAAAAATAAGGCAGACGCGGCTGCAATGGATACCTCTAACCTTGAAGCGCAAAAAGCAGCCATAGCCGACTTAAGAGCGAAGGGCGTTACTATAGCTGATGACGCATCTGCTGAAGACATTCAGAAAGCTATAGATACTAAGAATGGAGATATCGCCGCCAAAAATGTTGATATTATAAAAGAGTTACAGGGAAAAGGCCTTGATATTCCCGATAACGCGACCCAAAAACAGATTGACGATGCTGTTGATGCTGAGAATACGAGGAGACAGGGAGTGGCAGACGATGCCAACACCAAAGCCGCAGCCGAATACGAAACCAAACTAGCCGAGTACAACGCCGCTGTCGGCGCTGAGCAGTCCGCTGCCGCTGTCGGCACCGACCAGTCCAACGTCGCCCCAACCCCACAGGAAAACAAAAGCGTGCCGGTGGAGCTATCCAACGGCCTGAAAATGCAAATAGTCGGCGGCCAAGTGCAAATATCGGACAGCAAAGGCAAAGTGATCATGGTCAGCGCGCCGGAAGACGCCGATAAGATAAAAGAAGCGCTGGCATCCGGCAGCGGCGGTGGCACACCGGAGAATCCCGCCGCTGACCCGCTTGAGAATATCAAGCTTTTCAAAGCTGGCGAAGCGGGTGAAGACGGCGCTTACCAAAAAACCGGCGAGGCGACAGGCGACTCTATATCTATCGGCAAGATCGGCTCCGGCGCCAAGGGCGGCCGCGCGGTTGGTTTTGAATCAGGCACGACCACCCATGACAACAATGTAGCCGATATAAAAGAAGGCGAGGCGCTCAATAATACGATCAACCTCGCTATAAATGCGTTGGCTGAGCTGGTGAAAAATGGAGTGGAGCAAGACAAATTTGCGAAAAAGATGAAAGGCCTGTCCGGTGGCGAGCATGTCGCCGCGCTCTTGGCCGGGCTGGACCCGCGCGACGCGGCGGAGGTCATGTCCGTCTTGACCAATTCCTACTCTGTCGAGAGCCAGCGCTCTATCAGCAACTCCGCCGCTCTGGATAAATCCATGGTCGATCTGGTCGGCAATGACAGAAGTCCGGGCACGATCACAGCCTGGATCAGCGTGCACAAGCATGAAAAAGCGAAAAAGGACGCGGAGGAACTCTTAAAGGCATTTGCCAATTTGTCAAAAGACGGGAAAATTACGAGCGCTCTTAACGCTCCCTGGTTGTCGGATACTGACAAAATGACTATAGCCACTATGATCAAAAATGGTCGGGCGGACGAAGCCGCGCGAGTATTAAATCAGATCAGTGAAACACTAGAGAAGCTGAATAGTATCGCCGATGAGCTTGGTCTGGAAGGCGGAGCTGCTGTTATCGCGCAGTATGTCAAAGACAACGGCGTTGCGACAGTTGATGAGAAAGGCAACGTCACGGTCACTCTCAAGGCCGAAGCTAGAACACAATTGCTGAACGGTAACATACCGGGCGTTTCTGTGAACGCGAATCAGCTTGAAGCAATGCTAAAAAAATTAAACACTGTGGATTTTTCCGGCGAAGGCGGCGGCGTCCCGAAATTCAAGATCGGCGCCGGCGTTAAAGGTTATGAAAAAGCGTATGAACAGGTCAGCAATCTGCAAAGAGCATTGGGTTCTCGCGTTCAGCAAAAAGGTTTGGACAGTATCCAGTCGGTGACGCTCAGTGACGGTCAAGAAATAGAATTCGTCGTCGATCCGGAGAGCCGAGAAGTATTACTGCCGCCCGGCAAATACAGTCCGGAGGATTTGCAGATCATCGCCACGGAAGCCGCTAATAGTCTGCCGGATGGTGATGCGCAGCCTTTTAAAATCAATTTCCAAAAAATGGAAAACGGACAGCCGGTCGTCAAAAAGGACGCCGAGGGCAAACCTGAACCGATTCTAATGAGCGCTGTTGTCACCACTAGCATTGGCGCTAACGGGAAACTGCAAGTTGATAGCGTTGGTGATGTTGCCGAGCTAAATCCGGCTGCGGCCACGGACGGAAATTTAAAGCCAGGCCAAAGTAAACCAGGCAAGACGGACAATACGTCGACACGCCCCGCGGAGATCTCCAGATACGAGGCGTTTTCTCAGCTGCGGGAAGTCTATCTGGATATGCGTAATTTCGAAGCCGGCCAGGTGGAGTCATTCACGCCTGATGCCGCTGAAACATATCTGCGGGACAAAGGTATGCTGCCGATACCTCTGCAGGGCGGCGATAATCCCACACCTATTTATATCGACAAAAATTCCTACTCCATGAAAGACCTGGCCGCTGTGACCGCTTTGCTGGAAAAAGCCGGCAACTGGGAAGTGTGTGTCGGCACACAAGACGAAAATGGCAATTGGTCGGACGTGATCATTCACGATATGTTAAATAACGAAACGCGCAAGCCGCCTGATATGGTGGCTTGGAATGAAGCTAATAATAAAGCGATCTCAAGTACTGACGACCCCACAGCTTTGCATAACGCTCTGGACGAGCGCAAAGCTCAGGAAAAAGTAGACACCACCTACAAACCCACATTGAACAACGGCTGGATACAGGCCGGCAAACACAATTCCCCTACCGCCAATGCGCAAAGCGCGGTTTTGGATCTGCTGGGTTCCGGGCTGCAAGAACTGCCGATGGACGACCCGCGGCGGGCTGACGGTTTCTCTTTGCTGCTTACCAAGGCCGGTCTTGCCACGGAAAAACTGGCCGCGCTCAAACCGACTGATAGTCCAATATTTCAGGGGCGAATGGCACAGGCTTCGGAGAGATTTCATGCTATCAATGGCCGAGCAGTACAGATTATAGACGAGACCGAAAAGATCACCGGCCTGCGTATAGTGATCGACTCTAAAACCAATTTAGACGACCTTCACGCCGCCGCACATGTTTCTAAAGCCACCGGCAAAAGACTCGATGCCGGTCGCACAGAGATCGCTAATGCTCTGGACAAGGAATTGAATATCTATGCTTACAAAGCCAATAATGGCGGCCTGTCCGCAGAGGAAAAAGAACTTTTCCTGCACTTGCTGGATTTGCGTCTGGAGCTGCTGGGAAAACAATGTGGCAAAGAAACTGAAGAATATGATGCCGCTAAATATGAGGCCGGCGTAATTGAATATCTGGGCGGCTACAAGGAGACTATCGCGGCCGCTGGCGGAGACATCGTTAAATTGAGAGAAGAATGTTTACCTGCCTCTGCGGGGTCTCCCGGCATCCTAGACATTCACGACCAATCAGCCCAGCCGACAGTAGACCAAATGATAGACAACACCTCGTCAAAAGTCCCTCAGAACGAACCGGCTAACTATAACAAAATAATTGATTTGCGCCGTGAATACTCCGGACTTTCCGCCATGCGAGCAAGTCTCGCCGAGAGCTACGGGGATATTATTAGCGGCGGGCAGTTTGAACTCACCTTTAAAAGCGGGATAATCGAGCGCACGTTTGAAGATATCGTCAACCAGTATCGTCATTTAGGCATTCCGCCCAGCGCCACCAAAGGATACCAGACGCTAAACGGCCTATACCAGATCTTTTTAGGTATGCCGAAAGAAAAATTCCAGGAGCTTACCGGTATGACCAACGCGGAGTATGAAGATTTTGCCGAACGTATAAACTACATGATGAATAAATTTGGAGAGCTGATCAATGATATACCAAATCTGGATCAGATAACGCCCGCCGGACACAGCACTTCACTTGGCCAGACCGGCAATAACGCCGAGCTGAACACGCGGGACAGAGTGCGGCTGCTGGATAATGATTGGGATATGGCCGGGCGTTTGCTGGCCAATCGCCGTGAAGATAATGAATTGGAAAAACAGATCCTCGAAATGAATAAAGATAATAACTATCTCGACAACAATCCCGCGGAATCGGGCGGAAAAATTCTGCAATTAGTTTTGGCCAATAAAGGAATTGACCAGATCAGCGCGGCTAATATCAACAACGCATACGTCGACCTTGCCACAGCCGTGACAGGTGGCAAACAGGACGAAATTGAAAAAAGCCTGGCCGCTTACAAAGAGAGCTTGGTCGACGCCAAACTGCTGGCCGGAGAATATCTTAATAATTTTGATGAGCTTAGTACGGCTTATCTGAATATGCTGCAGGACGTCGAGGATTCTAATCTAAATCTGACTTGGGAGACCAAGTTGGGTGAAACGCCGCCGGAAGGTTTTTCCGGCAAGTCTCTGGTACAGCAAAGAAATATGCTGACAGGACTTTTTGCCGCGCGTTGTCCGGAGCTGCTGACGCGGCCGAGTTTGCCGTCTTTCCATGAATCCTCGATCATGCAGGATGTGAGCAGCGGCAATATCAAGAACTTAGGCCCGGCAGGAAGCCGAGAGCTGTTCGCTCGTGGAATTGTTCAAGAACGTTTTACTATGCTGCCGAGCGCTCAGAATAACGCAACACCGACATCCAGCAATCCAGGCAATTTAATAACATCATCGCAGAGTGACGGCCAGAATAGCGAAGCGCCATCCACACCCATAGAGGTTGATCAGGTTACTTTTGGCCAATTGGCCAACTTCATAGTGAGCGGAAAATTAGATGGTGATAAAAGCGCTGAGAATATAGAGAAATTCCTAGTGGAAGGTCTCGGATTAACTTCGGGAAGCGAAAAGTTTAATGAATATAAGAAGGCTCTTGAATGGATTCGGAAAGATAGCGAAGCATACGCGGACTTTGTCAAAATTTGCCAGGCTGAGGACGCAAAAAATGAAGAACTGGAAGGCGCTCGGTTTTTCGATGATACCAGAAAGGCCATGCAGAAAGGCTCGGCTACCAGAGACTGGCATTCTGCTCTGGAGAAACATTTTGGCGCGCAGTTGAAGGATTCGACTATTTTGAATAGCTGGCGCGGCGTGGACAATGCTCTGACTGAAGCCAGTCGCAGTAATCTTAGGTCGCCTCTGGTAAGCCAAAGGGTCGGCAACGCTCTGGAGGTCAATGAGCAAATGCGCGCGCAGGCTTTCCATGATGAGGTCATCACGCCCAACACCACCCATCAACGCGGCGTTACCAACACGTCATCGGATTATCACGAAAAGATGACAGAGGCTTTGAAGGACTTGTGCACCGCTGGCGAGCCAACTATCACACTAGCAGATATTGTGTCAGGGAAATTTACGCCAGAACAAATGGCAAGTGGAAAACTTTATGACACCGCCCCGCCCTGGACACTCGAGACAGACATTCTTGGCCGGGATATTACCACTACCGATACCGATGCTTCCGGCCAAGAAACGACAAAAGTGACCCATCAGAAAGGCCTGCTGGAGATCGTCCGGGAAATGTCCCCTGCCACTCCAGTCCAATATGAAAACAAACTCAGCGCGATACTGAATACGCGGGAAGTATTACTGGATGAAACTGCGGGACAGCCACTCAGTCCCGAGCTGCAGGCGGCTCTGATCGAATTAAACGAACTGGAAGCTCAGACCGCGCGGGATCTGCGTGATTTAGGCTACGGTATTGATGCCGAGAATCCGGAACATGTCGTCGCGTTTTTTGATGAAAGTCAGCGGCTTGCGCTGGGAAATTTCAACGATAGTGTCGAAGAGAATACACAAGCAGCCGCGCTCTATCAGGACGCTATGAAAGTTTTCCTCAGAGATAAAAATCCGGCGATCAGCTTGGACGGCGGAACACAATTGTGTGGCGCTGACGGGAAACTACCCGACGTTATAGCCAATACCGGCGAGGAGTTCAACGGTGTAGTCGGCGCGGACGGCACCAATAGAGCAGAGTTGGGCAAAGTTCTAGGAGGCGACAATAACGCCGGCATCAATGACGCTATGAAAGCTATTTTCTTTGTCGCGGCCAGCGGCGGTGAGCCACCAGTGTATGCTCCTCCCAGCGGTGACTTAGAACCCAAGATCGTGCCGGCAGAGCCTACCCCAATCAACTTTAATGATGCATTCAAGGGAGACGAAATAACGTTAGGAGACAACAGACAATCTTTTGTAAATGAAATAGCCAGAGGAGTAACGATGATTGAGAATGTCGCCGGAGAGTCGGATCTGGAAGCGACATTGCAAAGTATAGGCCGGATCACCATGCAGACTAGCGTTAATTTGACCAATAGTGATAATAGCATTGTTGATTTGGAAGATAACTCCGGAACTGGAAGAAAAGGAGCCGCGACTATTATGGACGGCCGGGTCGCAACTATACAAGGTGTTGTCAGGGAAGGATTAATTCAGGCTTTATATAATGAAGGTCAAAACGGCGTTGAATTAGAAGATGTTGAAGCCTTGGTAACAAAATATTTGGAAACCAATCTGAATATAGCTGCCAGCTATACCTGCGGCTCCGACAAAACGGAGCGGGGATATGGCTATCCAAATAATCGAGCGCATAATTGGAAAAACGGCGAGGAATATCAAAAAGCACAGAATTTTATCGCCGAGCAGTTAAAGAGAGAAAACCGGCCATACCCATTAAGCGCTGATCTTGGGCAGTGCTCCACTTTAGACAATAACACCAGACAAGCAGGGTATGAGAATACCACAATGGGTGCGAGAAAGGCTGAGGTGGAATTCTCGCAGACTCTGCCGGAAAACAGGCCGACTAGCTGGGCTGTAAGCGGCGACATCAATGGCGACGCGGAAAATGAAACGGGGACAATAAGCAAGAATCCCGCGGGTGAATATACTTTGGAGATCGGCGGCAAAAAAGTGGATATTTCGGATTCGGGCGACGGCAAGGTTACAATTGCTAAAGATGCTGAGAAACTGGGCGCTAATACTACGGCAGAAATTACATTCAAGGACGGCGAGCCGACAGGATTTAAGGTGACTGTACTGACCAAGCCGGGCACACTGCAGATCATCGATCATGTTGCGGATAGAGAACTGCAAAAGTTAGCGTCACCTGCTGCGGCTGCGCCAGCTCCGGCAGAATCAGCGTCTGATTCAGAGCAGGTCTCCGCGCCAGCTCAAAATTCAGAGCCCATGCCGGAGCCGGTGTAAATCGGAGGCCTTGTCTACACTAGCAATGTGTATTATAATGTGTATGAGGTGATGGGCAATGCGCACTAATATTGTGTTGAATGATACTTTAATAGATGAGGCTTTTAAGTTTTCGGCGGACAGCGTATCTACCAAAAAAGACTTGGTGGAAATCGCTTTGCTGGAATACGTGAATAATCGCAAACGGAAAAGTCTCAAAGACTTGAGAGGCAAAATCCGTTTTCATAAAAATTATGATCATAAATCATTAAGGTTTTTTCGATGATCTTAGTGGACACCTCGGTTTTGATCGGTTATTTCAAGGGCCGCCGCGGTTATCCTTTTGACCTGCTGGACGAATTCATCGACCACAATATTCCTTTTGGCTTGAATAATTATATTTATCAAGAGGTATTGCAGGGCGTTCGGACGGAAAAAGAGTTTCAACGGCTCAAAGAATATCTGGATACGCTTTTGTTTTATGAACTGCTCAACGGCCGCCGATCTTATGAGGCCGCCGCGTGTCTGTATTTCAAATGCCGCCAGGCGGGGTACACTATTCGCAGCACGATCGATTTTTTGATCGTGCAGACGGCTCTGGAGAATAATCTGTATTTGCTGCATGACGACAAGGATTTCACCAATATCGCTAGAGTAATCAAGGAATTGAAAATATATAAACTATAATTGCGCCAGCTCTTTAGCTTTTTCCAGTGTCTCGGCCTCGGCGATAATGCGGATCACCGGCTCGGTATTGGACGCACGGACGTGCAGCCAGTTGCCGTCGGCGAAAAGCACCTTGACTCCGTCCCGCAAGTCTAATTTTTCCGCCGCGTACTTGGTCTTGACTTTTTCCAGCAACTCGGCCACCTGTCGCGCGGAAGCGCAGTCTATTTTGGTCTTGTGCATGACATATTTGGGCAACGCGTTGACTAATTCCGAAACCTTTTGCTGGGACTCGGCCAAATATTGCAGGATCAAGGTTATACCCACCAGAGAGTCGCGGCCAAAACCAACAGCCGGCGCCATAACGCCGCCGTTGCCCTCTCCGCCCACGACCGCGCCGGTCTTTTTCATCGCCAGTGAAACATTGACCTCGCCGATCTTCGTGCGCACGACTTCCGCGCCGTACTTGGCGGCCACGGCGTCGATGAGGCGCGTAGTGGAAAGATTGGTACAGATCTTATTCTCGCCACGGACCTGGCCGGAACGCAGTTGATTCAAAAGATAATCCGCGGCCAGACACAGCGTGTAATCTTCGCCGATCGCGCGGCCGGTCTCGTCCACTATAGCCAGACGGTCGGCATCGGGGTCTTGCGCAAAGCCGATATCCGCGCCGAACGCTTTGACTTTTTCGCCGAGCTTGGCGATGTGTTCGGCGGTCGGTTCAAGCGGACGGTCGCATTTTTCCAAATCCGGCTCGTCGTTGACTTGCCAATAACGCACACCAAGTTGATCCAACAATTTTTTGGTGATCACCGCGCCGGCACCGCAGCACGTATCAATAATGACTTTTAAGCCGGAGTTTCTGAGCAGATCAATATTACCGATCTTTTGAATTTTTTCCAAATGAATGTTACCAGCCGCAAGCTCGGTCTGCACAGCAAGCCGCCCTTCGGCCGTGCGCGCCAGGTCTTCCGCGGAAACCTGCTCGTATAATTCCAGCAATTTCTGCGCCTCGTCTTCCGGCAAAAAAATCCCGTCCGGCCGCACAAATTTAAGGCCGTTCCACGGCGCTGGATTGTGCGAGGCTGTGACTATCACCGCGCCATCGACATTTAGGCTGCGCGCGATCACCTGCACGGTCGGCGTTGGCAGACAGCCAACATCGATAATTTTGACACGGCCATCGAAACGCAAACCGCGAAACAGAGCTTCTTTTACCTGCGGTCCGGAACGGCGCGTGTCCGAGCCGACCAGCGCTGTGCCGCCATTGATAAAACGCGCATAGGCCACGCCAAATTTTTTGACGATCTCAGTAGTCAGGCTCTCGCCGTAAATACCGCGCACACCGGAAATGCTGATCTTGAGCGTCATCTAGACTTCCAGTTCAAAACGGTATTTCTCGATCACGGGATTGGTCAGCAGTTTATCGGCCATGTCTTTGATCTGCGCGCGAGCTTTTTCCTCTGACGGCGCGTCGAGCGTAAACGTGATATATTTGCCGACCGCCACCTCGCCGATGTTGACATACCCCAGTGAATTCAGCGCCGACGCCGTGGTTTTGCCGACCGGATCGAGAATACCGTCTTTATAGGAAACGTACATTTTTACCTGATATTGCATGTGACAACTCCCCTCTTTATAAAGTTATTTTAGCAGTATATAAGATAATGTAAAGAAATGCGTCACGCTGCCGGAGAGATCATCAGCCGGATTGTAGGCGTATTCTATAGAAACATTGTCCAGCCGCAATCCCACGCCGGCGGTGAAAGTTGTGGCGAGCAGCAAATCTTTGGTCTGATTAAAACCGGCGCGCAAGACTACAAACTCGCCGGCTTCTAACTCCACGCCGCCGCGCCAGAGCTGCGCGGTTTCTTTTTGCAGTGTCGTCTCCGCGTAAAAATCCAGATTTTCCAAAGCGCTGTAACGGCCGCCCAGTTCGTAAGTCCGCGGCATTTCTTCGGTCAGATCTGTCGACCATTGCAAGCCGGAAGAAACAGCGTTATTGACTGCCGCGCCAAATTGCCAACGTGCGCTCAGTCGGTAAAATCCGGAAAAGTCCAGCGCCAGGCCGCTGGCCGAAATATCCACCGCCGAATAATTTTTGCTGAGATATTTCAAACGCGTGCCCAGGCCAATATTTTCCCGGCCCCAGCCGCAGGCGCCGTAAAAAGTCGTGTCTTGATAAGAGATCCGCGCGCCCAGATTATTTTGCGCGTCGCGCACGTAACCGCTGTTGTCCTGCGCGTTCAAAACGCCGAAAGAAAAATTTCCCAAAGTATAGGCCGCGGCAAAATAACCGACTTCGTCCAGCAAACGAAAAGCTGTCAGGGAAGCGCGCGGTGTGAATTGTTTGCCAAGCCAGGCATAATTTTGAAAAACCGGCTGAGCGCTTTCCGCGCTGGCCAGATAAGCGCCGCCGCGTGCCACAGCGTCCGCTCCGCGCGCCAGCAGATCAAAACTGTAGGCCTGCTTGGTTTCTGCCGCCAACAGACCCAAAGTCAAAATGCCAATAAATAAGCAATGTTTAATCAAGCAGCAACAACCTGCCTTTCGCTAAAATTTTGCGCTGGTCGTCCAGCACCATTACGATATAAGAGCCATTGCCAAGAACGCGGCCATAAGCATCGCGGCCATCCCATTTGACAATATTTTCGGTTTGCGCCGCGGCATAGCCGCTGGACTGCCAGACCCGTCCACCGCGCGGATTGTAAACATAAACAGTAGTCCAGCCGGATTTTTCCACTGTATACGCGATATGCGCTGTTTCGTCCCGCAGGGGACGCAGTGGATTGGGATAAGAATAAATTTTTTCGCCGGTGCCGCTGCCGCTTTTGGCCGACTGCCAGGGGCTGACCGGAGAAGTTTGATCCAGACCGGAAGGTTGATCCTGCTCGTCCACCAGCGGCAGGCCGGCTTCGCCCTGCGGCACGCCGCGCAAGGCACGCGCCACATTGATCAGACCAAAGCCATAAAGCGGATCATAACCAGCCGCGCCAAGATCCTCGGACGTATCGCGCAACAGCTGGCGGATCTGTCCGGCTCTGAGTTGCGGATTCTGTCCCTTGAGCAAAGCAGCCAAGCCGCTGACCAGAGGCGCGGCATAACTGGTGCCGCTGCCGCCGCTGGCATAAGAACTGCCGGCGTAAGTCGAATAAATATTTTCGCCGGGCGCCAGCAGCTCCACAGTCTGCGCGCTACGGCCGCGCACCGAAAAACCGGAAAGCTGATTGCGTCCGTCCACACTGCCCACGGCGATCACTTCAGCAAAAGCCGCCGGATAGCGCACCGCGTCCAGCGGCGTATCGCCACTGTTGTTACCCATAGCCGCGACCAGGATCACGCCGCGCGACGCCGCATAAGCCACGGCCTCTTTTTCGTACTGGCTAAAACTCGGGCCGCTTAAACTCAGATTGATCACATCCGCGCCAAGATCGGTCGCCAGGATTATCGCATTGGCCAGCACATCGTACTGACCACTGCGGGAATTTTGGCCAAAAACTTTGAGCGGAATAATTTTGGCGCGCCAGTCCACACCGGTAACGCCTTGACCGTTATTTCCGGCTGCCGCGGCTAGACCGGCCACAATAGTGCCGTGCTGATACGCGCTGTAAGCAGGATCAGGGCTCGGATCATTGTCTTCGTCCAAACAATCCCAGCCGGGTAAAATTTTTTCCCGCAAATCTGGGTGGTCCAGCTGCACACCGCTGTCGATCACCGCGATCTTGACCGCGGCGCTGCCTGTAAATATTTCCCAGCCGGATGGCGCGTCGATCTGCCGCAAATAATTCTGCTGCGCATAAAAGGGATCGTTTGGCTGTATTTCCTCCGGCCGACAAATATAGACCGGCTCAGCGTATTCCACAGCCGGATCGTTTTGCAGTCTGGTCACCAAATCCTCGACATCGACCGCGCGCGCATACTCCGCCACATACCAATTGGGCAGCGGATTATCCGCACCGGACTGCACTGCAAAACCCTGACCGGCCGCGCGCGGCCCTTGATAAGCCTGCCGCAGCTCGGTCTGACCATAATTTGCCAAAATACCGGACAATGCGGAGTCAGGCGCCGACTGCACGGACAGGCCGCCGGAATTCTGCGGTTTTAGTTTCAATAATATTTTGTCAGGCGCATATTCCGCGGCAAATAACAAACCGCACAACATAACCATACATAGCCAACGCATAAAAATAAATCGTCAGCAAGATGTAAAAATTTCAGTTTTTTAGGAAAAATTACAGCTATTATTATTGTTGCGTTTTTGACACGCTGTTCTCGGTATTCTTAACTTTTTTGACCTTTTTAACTTTTATGACTTTTTTAACAACTTTCTTAACCTTTTTAGGCTCTTCTTCGGCAATGATTTCTTCTTCTAGCTGCTCTACGGGAGGTTGAGGAGGTTCTACAACTTTGGGCGGTTCTATAACTTTTTGAACTTTTTCTTCTTTTTTTACAGGCGTCTTCACCGGCTCTTCCGGAGCCGCAGGAGCAGCGCCAAAACGCCAGGCCAGCGTGAAATAATGTGTGACATTACCGTCGAAGTCCGCACCCGGATTGTAAGCATAATCCAAACCCACACCGAATAATTCCAAGCCCAGACCGGCGGTGATTTTCGCGGCCAGCGTTTTGATACCATCCTCGTCCACATCCGCATACTGACCCAAGCCCGCGCGCAGAGCAAAGCCCGGCAACGGACGATATTCGACGCCGCCGCGCGCCAAAGTGTCGCCGTCCAGCAAAACCGCGTCAGCATAAATATCGAGATTGGCCAGCGCTTGCAGTTTTAAGCCGACACCCTGCTCGGAAACAAAAGTTTCCTGCGCACCGGTCGACCAGACCAAACCATTATTAACCACGTTGTTCAGCGAAAAACCGAGCGTCAGCAGACCAAATCTGACAAAACCAGCGGCGTCAGCTCCTGAACCGGCCGCCGTAACATCCAGACCGGAGTAACTTTTAGTTATGTACTTGAGGCGCGCGCCCACGCCAAAATTTTCCGCGCCCCAGCCGAATGCGCCGTAAACCGTGGTGTCGTTGTAACCGATCTGGCCGCCCAGCAAATTGTTCTGCGCGTCGCGCAAATAACCGCTGCTGTCCGAAATATTCAAAGCGCCCACGGCAAAATTGCCAAAAGCGGCGGAAACCGTCAGATAATTCAGCTCGTTTAACAGCTGAAAAACTGACATGGCCAAGCGCGGCTGCTGCCGGCCGCCCAAAAAAGCATAATTTTGAAACAGCGGTTGAGCGCTGTGCTCCGCGGCATAGTAAGCGCCGCCGCGCCCCATCGCGTCCGCGCCGACCGCCAGCGAGCCGACTTCATCGGTCTGTTTGACATCGTCAGCCGCGAGCAGACCGAGCAACAAAAATAATATAGCCAAACGTTTAATCAAGCAGCAACAACCTGCCTTTCGCCAAAACTTTTTTATTTTCAGCCGTCAAGATCATGATGTACGAGCCATTGGCGGCGGCGCGGCCGCGCTGATCGCTGCCATCCCAGACGATCTGATTTTCACGGCCGGTGTAGGACATATTTTCCTGCTGCCAGACCTTGACGCCGCGCAGATTGTAAATAAACACTTTGACCGGCCCGTCCTCCTCCACTGTGTAAGCGATCCGTGCGCGGTCGCCGTTGGCCGGGCTGAAAGGATTGGGGAAAGACCAGATCGTTTCGTTAGTGCCGCCGTTGCCGGTCTGGTAATCTGACGGAACTTCCGGCGCGGCGGGATCATCGGGATCATTCGGAGGCACGCCCTGACCGGTATAATCGAAAATCAAAAGGGTCGCCCAGTTGCCGACATTGCCGGCGGCATCCACCGGCTGTGCGCGCAGATAATATCTATCGGTCGTGGCGCAGGGCAACTTCGTGTACTGCGGTATATTTGTCGTGCCGCTGATGCTTGTTCCCTGCCAATACGTGCCCCAGTAAACATTGTAAAAAGCCACGCCGGAAGCTTTGTCCGAACTTGCGTTACCTCTTCCATCTTTATCTTCAGCCGCTGGCCAGGAAAAAGAAGTTGTCACGCTGGCGCTCTCAACATAAATTTCTCTAGGATTTATAAAATTTGGCGTGGTCTTGTCATAAAATATGGAAGCCGAATATTCCTCGCTTTCATTTTCCCGCTCGTCGCGATATTTAACGGTCACAGTTTTTAGACCCTCTTCATTAGGATAGTAAAACGGCAGATTCAAAGTATAATCCGTGGCAACAGTCTTCCAGCTCTTAAAATGCAAACCGCTACCGCCGGTGCTGTCAAAATACATTCCTTTTACCGGAATAATACTTCCCCAGGAAAGAGTTAAATTAACCTCGAGGCTTGTGGTGTACGCCGCGCCGCCGTTGATCAGAATACTACCCGTCGGCTTAAAAGAGTTAGTGTAGCGGTATTCCAAAAGCGTTTTCCAGGCGCTGACATTGCCGGCGTGGTCAACTGTCTGCACACGCAAATACCAGATGCCATTGGTAGTGCATAGCAGCGGCACGGAAGAAGTATTGGTTGTAAGCTTAAATTCATCGATATCGCTGGACGATTGGCCCCAGTAAACATTGTAACCGGCCACGCCGGACCCGGACTCGTCATCAGCGGCAGCATTCCAGGTTACGGCAAGCACGTCGGCCATATCTGTCCAATCCTGTGAGACGAATGTCTTCGAGGTTTGTGACGGCGGCGTAGCGTCATATTTATAGATAAAAACCTTTTCGAGATCGGTTTGATTGCCGGCCATATCTTCAGCCAAAACCCAAAGATTGTACGTGCCGGAACCTTCCGTGTATTGCAGTTGTTCACTCTGCAAACTATTTGTGACGGAGTAAGTTAATGTTTTATTTGTTGTCGAACCTTTGCCGAAATAATAACGATAGCCGAACACCCCATTTATGTCCGTGGCGGAATCCCAGTTTACCGTGGTTGGAATATTTTTGCTCGACCAATCGTTAGGTATTACCGGAGCTGCCGGATTAAAAACCGGCGAGGTCTGGTCAACGGTAATGCTGGCGGTAACCGTTATGCCTTCCGGAAAATCCGCATTAGAATAATTGACCGTCACCACCGCAGTACCATTAGCTAAAACATTCAAAGTAACGTACAGCGTTTTATCGACCGGCAAAGCATATTCACCCGCGTCTTCGATCCCCGTAATATCTAAACTAACACCACTAGGACAAAAAAACTTCAGCATTGCTCTTTGTCCGGAGTAATTTTCATGACCCCTTTCAGAATATATTTTCACATACGGCATCCCCAGCATAATCGTATCAGAGATAGTCGCTACGCTGATAATGCCGCGCGCGTCAATAAAACGCACATAGACAGTTTTCAAGCCTTCATATTGCGATAACTGCCACGTGTGTGCCGGCGCAACTGGCATCCAGGATTCCCAGTTCGGGGAGGATTCATTTCTAAAACTCATGCTTACCGGGGAGTTCAAGCTATCTTTTTTATAATCCAGATACAAAGTCACGAAGCTGTCGTCATGGGCTTTTACGTAGTCTATGGCAATTGTATTCTTTTTTTCAGAAGGACTATCGCTAATGATCACGCTGCCGGTCGGCGGCGGCGCCCAAATATAACGCAGCACTGTCTTCCAATCGCCGGTATTACCGGCATTGTCCACAGCTTGCACACGTAGATTGTATGTTGTTTCCATGGCCGCTGCTACTAAATTAGTTGTAGATAAACCGGTTTGAGAACTTGACGACTCGCCGGACTCGTCAGGTCCCCAATAAATATTGTAAGTAGACACACCAGAACCAATATCTGTCGCCGCCTCCCAAGTAAAAGACGACCTAGTAGCAACTGTCGTATTGGCTATAGTAACATCCGTCGAGGAAACCCCTGGTGTAACCTGATCGTATAGATATTCTAAAACGGTAGTCCAATTGCTGGTGTTGCCGGCGTGGTTCACCGCCTGTACGCGCAGATAATAAATAGCCAATGTGTTCGGTATGCAGCTCAAATTTTCCACCGCAGGAGCATTTGTTTGCAATATCTCCCCTTGCGGCGGTTCACCGTCAGACTGCAAACTCCAGTAATAATTGTAAGTTGTCACGCCGCTGTGGGCATCGGTTGCCGCCTCCCAAGAAAACCCCAGCTCTGCCTGATTTATCCAGCCGACAGTTTGAGTAACCGCGGACATTTGCGGCTTTGTGTTGTCGTAGACAAAAGTATATACTTTCTGCCAATAATAATCGTTGTTGCCCAAAATATCATAAGCGCGCACCCAGAGACAATAAACCCCTTCTCCCGATACTCTAGGCGGCTGATAAGAAAAGGTTGGCTCCGCGGAACCGGAATAAGGCATTTCTATACCTTGTACATTGTATGGTTGATATTCTCCTTCACTCCAATAAACAACGCTTTTGCTGGGGCCGGCTTCCTCATCCCATAGCCGCCAACTAAATGTTGGCGGCTGCGGATCATTTGAATAAATAATATCCTCACCAATTCGCTCAATGATCGGCGGTGCGAAATCCCATTCCAGACACAAAGCTTTTTTCCAAACGCTGAAATTCCCTGCCAGGTCGGCAGCAGCTACATACAAATAATAGTTGCCTGTGTTGGATGGTGGATGAGGAATCCAAGTAGACGTATTATAAGTATAATTAAAATTATTTTTGTTTGTCTCGGATAATGGAGTCAGTTCTCTTTCTTCAGCCGTAGTCAATTGATAATAATATCTATCCAGATCCTCATCTTGTGCGGCATTCCAGGTGGCCACTATATAAAAATTATTCGTTACACTTATATATGTTATATCATCGTCTGACATTTGATTAAAAGTTGGTGTGGCATCCCACTCCAGACGCAAAACCTTTTTCCAGGCGCTGAAATTTCCCGCCAAATCTGCGGCGGCTACCCACAGATAATAGTCGCCAGCGTTGGTCGGTGGATGAGGAATATCAATAGCCGTATTATAAGTATGATAAAAACTACTTTTGTTTGTTTCGGATAATATAGTCAATTCGACTTCTTCAGCCGCAGTCACTAGTTGATAATAATATCCATCCGGATTCTCATCTTGCGCGGCGTTCCAGGTGGCTCTTATATAAGAATTGTTCGTTGTACTTATATATGTTATATCATCAGCTGGCGTTTTTGGATTAAAATTTGGGCTGGTCTTATCATAAATACAGGTCAAGATTTTGTTAAAACCTTTGGTTTGGTTGGCTTCGTCGTAAGAAGCCACATAAAGACTATAAGAGCCTTCCTGTGCGTTTTCCGTGGACAAGTCAATGAAAGTATCCGTAGTAACGATAGCGCTGCTCTGCAGTGAATAGTAATTCGCATCCAAAATATGCGTAAGATTCCAGGTGACACGATAATCCTTAAATGCAGGCGAACCGCCGGGCGCTACCGGCGTCCAGTCCAATCTATCCCAGTTTGGTTGTTTGGTGTAAGTGAGCGATGGATCATGCGGGTTTACCATATTCGGTCCCGAGCTGGCTGTGTAATTATCCGTCAATATTGTAATCCATTCGCCCTTATTTCCGGCGTTGTCCACGGGCTGAGCGCGTAAATAATATACACTGACCTGATTATTGGCGGTGGCGCGAGCATATGAGTAAATACTACCCGCAGAGGTTACAAAATTCGTTTGACTCGTGCTCGTTCCGGTTCGGGACGTTCCCCAATAAACATAACAGCCCGCCAAAGCGGAACCGCCCGTGTCTGTCGCACTCCAGGTAACGCCATGACGGTCAACATATGTCGATGTGCGCCACAGCTCACCGAGCGGCGCGGAGTTTATTTGTGGCAAATCCTTATCATAACGATAAATTGCAGTTTTGCTAAAATCATTGGCCAGATTTCCAGCATTGTCCACAGCCCGCACATAAAAACTGTATTCGCCACTTGCGGTAAGCGCCGGTGTATATGGACTTTTCTCAATAAACACCGCACTGATTTGTTTGGTACTAGTACTAGCAGAGTCTATGCTCACTGATTTATTGTACGCAACATAATAACCTCCGATACCGCTGCCGCCGCTTTCATCCGAGCCAGAATTCCAGGTCACCTGTCTATTATTAACATTTGTCCAACCGATCATGCTTGTCGAGTTGCTTGGATTGCCGGGCGGAGTGTTTTCGTATTTACAGGTCGCTACTGTTGTCCAGCCGCCTAAATTGTTTAAATAATCTATAGCGCGGACACGCAGATAATAGGTTTCTGCTGAATTTGCCGTCGCGCTACTATAATTCGTTCCAGCAATTGTGGCGTGAGTTGTCTGGTCATTGTTGTCTGTTCCCCAATAAACTTGATATTGCTTAACACCTATGCCGTTGCCGTCATTGCTTCCCCAGACCACTTGGGTCGCGTCTACAGTGCTATTATTGCGCCAGACCGTTTTACCTCCGCCGGTTATTGACGGGCCGCTAACGTCGTAGCGAAATTCCGCCACAGTCGCCCAAGCGCCGGCGGTATTTGAACCGTCCAGCGGCTGGGCGCGCAGATACCAGGTACCCGTTGAACTGCCGGATGTGGCATACGAGTAAGACCCGCTGCCATCAACTGTTGTCGTGATTATTTGTTCACTGCTGTTAGTGCCCCAGTAAACATTACACTTAGTGGCATCTCCTGCCGTCCAGCTGACAGTGCCGGTATAATTAGTACGGTTACTATTTATAGAAGAATTAACATCTTGAGTATTCCTATAAAATATCTGCGTGGTAGAGGTTATTTGCGGCGCCGCCCCCGCCAGCGCGATCAGCACCAGAAAACAAAATAATATTCTGCCAATTTTTCCCATAACTACACGAAAAACGCGCGGGGGGGGGGGGGGCAAAACAGCAATCAAATTTAAAACTTTTTTCATATAAAACCCCATTTTCTGTTTTTTCACAAATAGCGCGGCAAATATCTTCATCTTTGCGGTGAATATATTTACTTCCGCGGCCACGACATAGTCATGAAGGTTACGGCCGCTTGAAGCAAATATATTCACCGCTTAAAATTATGCACTTACTTTTAAGTCAAGCACGGTAAAATATTTGCTGCGCTTTAACTATGCTCATTCGTAGAGCGAATATTTTGCCGTAAGCGAGTTTTGGCTCGAACTTAACAAGGCTACAGAGTAGCCGACGTTAAGTGAGAGGCCACGGCTCGCGGCGGCAAAGATATTCGCTCTCATGGTATTTGCCACGCTATATTATTTTTACTGCCAAAAAAACCACATACTGATAAAACAGTAATTACCCACTTATCGACAAAATATACATCTGATACGCATCGAAATTTCTTGATTGATTCTGTGGTTGGTTAAAAAAAGACAGCACAAATATCGAAAATGGGGCAAGCATTCAAATAGTTGTGCTATAATTCAAAAAGTGAGGTAGACATATGCCGATCAATTCATTTACCGCCTTAGCTAAAGCCATTCAAGATAAAAATTTGCTCAAAAAATATCATCTGGCTAAACTCGGGATTTTTGGCTCTTTTGTCCGCGGTGAAAACGCCAGGGATATTGATTTTTATGTGGACGCCGATCAGTGCGATTTATCTGAATTGGCAAATCTAAAGAAAGACCTGG
This sequence comes from Candidatus Margulisiibacteriota bacterium, assembly GCA_031267055.1. Taxonomy (GTDB): domain Bacteria; phylum Margulisbacteria; class Termititenacia; order Termititenacales; family Termititenacaceae; genus Termititenax. The sequence goes on from JAIRZV010000043.1 coordinate 28,050, forward strand.
AACAGCTTACAGAAAAAGATGCGGACATTATGCTAAAAAAATACGCTAATCCTATAATACTCTACCGCGCACAAAAGGACATGAAATATGTTAGCGGCTGAAAAAAACGATTTAGTTCATCTTTTAAATATACTGGAATACATTGGCAAAATCTGGCAATACACTAAAGACATTCAAGCACCGGAAGACCTTTACAGCCACAATGATCAACTGAATTTAAACGCTTCACTGAATTTACTGGCCAATATCGGCGAATGTGTGAATAAAATCAGCTCTGAATTAAAAACCAAATTTCCGGCCATCGAATGGCCGAAAATTACCGCGTTTAGAAATCAGGTCGTACATAATTATCTCGGCATCGATCTAGTTATCGCTTACGGCATTATCAAAAATGATCTTAAAACTTTAAAAACCGCCCTAGAAACAATCATTAAAACAAATATTCAGGAAAAAATATTTTCTCTCGCAGAATTAAAACTCGCCAGAGACAGCAAATTTTATCTGCATGTAGATTTTAAAAATATCCTATAAAACTCCGCCAAAAATGGGCGCAAATCCGCAAACTTACGATAAAATAATACCATGCAGCCCAAAATTATCGCCGAAACAAAACCTGCGCTGGCAGACATTTTAGATTATTATCGTCCGACGGAAGGCCTTACCAAGATGCCGGCCGCGCGGGATAAAAATTTTGACACTTTAATTGTGCTTAGCGATTATCTAGAACTGATCCAGTCGGACTATGTCAAAAACATGCTCTCTTGTGTCGTGCCCAAGAACAATAACAGCACGCGGATAACTTCCAGCCTCAGCATTAATACGCCGCCCAGCGACCAATGTCTGCACACGCCGTTTTCTATACCCAAATTCAATTTTCGCAAACTGCTTGCGGTCAAGTCGGCCAAATCGGAAGATGTTTTTGAACTGAAACTTAAACCTTATATTACGCGGCAAGCCGACGGTCAGAAAATCCTCCGTATCTCCGTTAATCTGCAACGCAACGGAGAAAATGTCGCTATAGACGAGTACCCCGCGCAGTACGCAGAACTGCTCCAGTCGCTTCTGCAAAAGAAGCCGCCGCTGGACGGCAAACGGCTCTGGCAGGATATTCATGACCTGCAGCCGGTGCGCATGCCCAATCTCAAGAATTTTCCGCCGGAAATACGCCGGAAACTGAAGCTTTTACTGACTGCGCACACGCTGATCCAGAGCGCTTTGATCGAAAATTTTAGAAATTATCTAAAGCAGCTTGAGCCGCTGCGAGAAATACCGCTAGCCATCCGCGCCGCTCTCGCTCTGGAAGCCTGCCAAAACGAAGCGTTAAACAACAATGACTCCACGCTGCGCATTATTGAAGATATTACGTATTTGGCCGACCGCGTTTTCAATCAGGATATTTCTGCCCGAAAATTAGAGCTGCCGCAGAAAACCGACAAGCCGCTGGCCATTATTTCCGAATATTTTACGCTGGAAGACATTTTGCAGATCTATCGCCATCTGCCGAAAGAGGCTCACCAAGCGTTGGTTTTTATTTCCGCCTGGGAACCGGATTTTATCCCGCAGGAAGTAAAATTAACCAGCAAAACAATACGCAATAACGATGCGCAGGAACTTTGCTCAGCATTAAAACTGGGCTACTACATCAGCGATGAAACCGTGGAAAATTTTCAGCAAGAACCTGCGTTTTCTAAAGAATTGGTTTTAAGTATTCTGGATCGGGACACGCTGCATAACGGCGACAAACGTTACACCGGCGGCATCATCGTCATTAACACCGCGAAGGCAGCACGCAAATTTGTCAACGCTTTCAAACAATTATTTGAGCCCAATCAAGAGCATATTTTTGATCGGCGGCAGTTTCATAAGCATGAGCAAACTCTCGGCAAGATTTACGGAAAACTTACCCGCCGCCTGCTCACCCATCACGATCCGCTAATCATGCTGAGCAAAAGTAAGCAGGAATATGCTGCCTACATTCAGAACGCTTTGTTGGAGTGTTTGCCTAAAACAAATGAACTATTGACCGAAACCGACTGGAAAAATCTGTGGGCGGCGGTAAACGCTCTAGTCACTAAAGCCGTAGCCAAGCAAAAAGTACTAAAAAAATATATCGCTTCGTCCGCGAGTTTGCCTGCGGCGTCCGGCTACGATAGCTATGCTCAAGCCAAGCCTTAGTGTATACTTTTTTCCAATTATGCCGCGTAAAATTTTAGTCACCAGCGCCCTGCCCTATGCCAACGGCAGTATTCATCTCGGCCATTTGGTCGAGTATATTCAGACCGATAT
>JAIRZV010000082.1 GCA_031267055.1 Candidatus Margulisiibacteriota bacterium
ACACAACACAACACAACACAACACAACACAACACAACACAACACAACACAACACAACACAACACAACACAACACAACACAACTAATAATGTAAGAGGACATAAAAAAAATTTATTGTCAAGATTAATTCCGGCGCTTTCAGTAATTTTATTTCTGGGAATATTTATGGCTGGTTGCGGCGTGACAAAACAATCCTCTGACGATGGGTCTGGCGGCAGTGGCGGCCGCAAAAATCCTCCGCCGGTTGTTACGCCTCCGCCTCCCGGTTGGGATGACGGACTGACCGGCATAGAAGTTACCACCAATAAGACAGAATATTTTGTCGGTGAGCAAATAATAGTCAGCGTGAACGGCATATACCATGGCGTAACGGAAAATCCGGAAAATATTACAAATTACGCGGAAATTAGCGGCGCGGATTCTGGCGCGGCGGGAGTGAAAACGATCACCGCGCTTGCAGGCGGTTTTGAGGACAACGTGGATGTTTTGGTTAAAGAGGCAAAAGTTGTTTCTATTGTTATAACTCAGGCGCCGGACAAAACCACTTATCTTGCCGGTATAGACACGCAAATAGACCTGACCGGCATAAAGGTAACGGGAACACTGAGGGGCGGACAGCAGATTGAGCTTGCCACAAACGCCTTGCAAGTGGTTGGCGGCTATGATCTGTCTGCCGGCGGCGCGCAAACGATTACGGTCAAATATGTGAATACTGACAGCTCCGAAGTTACCGCCGGTTTCCAGATAACGGGATTAACTTTAACGGAGCTTATTATAAGTCCGGGCAGAACTAAATATATTGTGGGCGAAGAATTTGACCAAACAGCCATGACCGTGACTGCCGATTATTCCGGCACGTACAGGGCTGTATCTTTAACCGAAGTAGTTGTTGATGCCAGCAATTACAACAAAAATGTCTTGGGGACACACACAATAAGAGTTACATATCGAGGTATATACAGCGAATTTACTGTGACAGTTGTGCCGCCAGTGCTGGAATTAACTATTAACAGCGGCGCTAACAGACAATTTATTTTACCTATTCATAACAATACGGTAAACGATTTGTATATTGATTGGGGGGATGGAATTGTACAGCATTACACCAATTCTCCAAGTAATTATGCCGGTGTGCCGCATACTTATCTGGTTACGAACACAAATTACACGATCAAGATCAGCGGTAGCACATACTTTACAGGAGCAAATTCTCAATACAACGGAGCGCTGGGGTTTGGTTTCGCTTACGGTGATGATATTGGCGGCTATAATAATAGCAAGAACAAGAACAGCCTATTGGCGGTTTCCGGTAATCTGGTTGCTTTGCTGGGTAATTATACCCCGGCAAGTAATGACTATATGTTTTCTGGCACATTTTCCGATTGCAAAGGTTTGACCGGCAGCATCCCGGCTGATTTATTTTCCGGAATCAGTGGCGCTCCGGCGCAAGATATGTTTTATCTCACATTTTTCGGTTGCAGAGGTTTGACCGGCAGTATCCCTGCCGATTTATTTTCCGGCATTAGCGGCGTTCCGGCATCAGGTATGTTTGAAAACACGTTTTACTGTTGCGACGGATTGACCGGTAGCATCCCGGCTGATTTATTTTCCGGAATCAGCGGCGCTCCGACATCAAATATGTTTTCTGGCACATTTTCCGATTGCAAAGGTCTGACCGGCAGCATCCCGGCTGATTTATTTTCCGGCATTAGTGGCGTTCCGGCACAAGATATGTTTTATCTCACATTTTCCGGTTGCAGTGGCTTGATAGGCATTGACGATCCATTTATCGGAACGCTTACAGAAACTTACAATTTTGCCGGTACTTTTCCCAGCTCATTAAAAGGCAAACAGGTCAAGGACACGGCTGGGACAGTGATATATAGTATTGAATAAACCAGCGCCGCCAATTATCAATTATCCACATACGGACGCCGGACATAGCGGCCATTGTGATAATACCCGTTTTTGGTATCAGTAGCATCTTCTTCCGTTAAATCGTCGGCGGATCGCTGTATAGATTGCGCTTCGGGTTTTTCCGGCTGAGTTTCGGCAAACAGGTCGGCAAAAAGTTCTTTCTGCAAGGGAGTTTCTTGGGCAATATGTTTAAGCTGCCACATAAGAATTGCGCCTTTCTGTTTAAGCCGCCAACTGTCTTTGGCGGACGAATTCTTTGCCGCCTTCTTGACGGAAGTCTAAAACATTTGTCAGCCGCGTGGCCAGCCCCACAATATTTGCCTCGTAAAACACCGGCTCAAATTTGGCGCGCCGTGCTATCCAGTAAATCTCACGCAGACGACCGGTGTGCTCTGACCTGTGGTCCAGATTGTACTCCTCGCAATATTCTTTTAACGCCTCGAAAAATTTTTGCATAACACTCACTCCTTTCTTCTATAAAGATTTCGTAATTTACACGCAGAAGTTGAATTGAAATTTTGTGGTGTATATTATGGTGTTTCTTCGGCGGTCACGACAAAAATAATATCCGAAGCCGTTTTTTCGCGCACAGTATTGCGGAAAAAAATATTCAACAACGGTACGTCTCCCAGCAAAGGAACTTTTTGCACGCTCTCGCGCTCTTCTTCATTGTACAAACCGGCGAGGACAAAACTTTCCTGCGTTTTGAGCAGCAAAGTGGTTTCCACCTGGCGCGTAGACAGTACCGGAAACTCGCCGCCTTGAGTTTGTTTCCAGTATTTGATCGAGCTGATCTCCGGTTGCAGAGAAAGCAGGATTTGCCCGGGCGCGGCCGGCAACGGCAAAAATGTCAGATTGATGCCGGAGTCAATATACTGGATTTGCCACTGGAGTTGCTCGCCGTTTTGCACCGGCAGAGAGTAAGGCAGGCGGTCGCCGATATGTATGGCTGCCGGCTTGCCGGTCAGCGTGGTCAGATTTGGCGCGGCCAGCAAACGTGCTTCTCCCTGTCCGGCGCGCGCCTGCAGGGTTGCCAAAATCTCCGGCGTGGTCTTGCCCAGCCGCAAACCATCGGAAGCAAAATCCCAGTCAATGCCCAGCGCGGACAGATCGTTGGTCGTCATTTCCAACACGTTGATCTTCAGCTTAATGGCGCGCGGCGGCCGGTCGGCCGTTTGCAAAGCCGCGAGGATTTTCTCGGTCGGGCGGTCTGCGCCGAGGAGCAGTATATTGTTATTTTTTTCGGCGCAGACCACAGCATCGGGATAAAGTTTTTCGATTATTTTGACCGCGTCCTCGGCGGCCAGATAATTCAGAGTCACCGCGCGATAATTTTGCGCGAGCGGCATTCCGGCAGACGTTCTCGCCGCCGCGCTTGGTTCCGGCAGTGCAAAAGGATCGCGTGCCAGACAGAGATTTAAAAACAAAAAGACCGCCAAAATTTTATGTTTCATTTTTTACTCCCTGAATAATTATTTTTTGTTCCTGCGGCGTGATATTGATCTGCGTGATCTCGCCGATATTTTCACCGGCCAGCCCACGCAAAAAATCCAGAAACGCGCCGTAATCTCCCGTAAAAATTATTTCCAGTCCGGCCACGCCGCTTTTGCTGCTGCTGAAATCCAGACCTTGCCGCGCGCCGAGCATACGGATAGTTTCCAGCTCCGGATATTCCGGCGGCGCGGGCGCGTCAGGATATTTTTGCAACAGCGGCTCCTGGCGCATTTTGGCCGTCTCGCCGCGCAAATGCAGATTGGCATAATGCAGCCGCGCGCAATTGAGCACGAGCGTCAGACACGCCACGGCTAAAATTAACGCGCTGAGGACGGCGCCGGCGATTTTTACTAATAATTCTTTATTTGCGGGCGGCACTTTTTAACTCCTTGTCCAAAAATTTCTTGAGATCGGCGCGCAGAGAAAAATTGACCATTTCGTTTTTGCTCAAACTGGCCAGCTCCGGCTTCAGGCTGGAGTCGGTTTTGAGCGCTTTTTGCAAAGCTTTGAGGTCTTTGTCTGCCGGACAAAACCCGTCGATCCGCAATTCCTGCGCGGCGTAAATTAATTCCGTAAAATAAACCTGCTCGGGGATAGCGAGGCTAAAAGCATAAAAGTAGCCGCCGAGTTTTTGATTGAGCGTTTGATTTTTTTGTAGCGCGGCCAGACTGCGCTCATAATTTTTGCGCGCCTTGATTTGCGCCGCCAGATTTTGCCGCTCGTTGTTCAAAGAAGTATTTTGCGCGGCTAAAATATTTTGCAGTCCCAAAAGCAGTGGTATAGCCAGCAGACCAAAAACCACCGCGCCCAGCAGTAAAATTTTTCCGTACTTATACAGCCTCCGCAAATACGGCTCGATTTGCCAAAAAGCCGCCTTGTTTTCATACAGCAAAAACTGCTTGTCCGCCGAATAAATTTTAAGGGCCTGTTTTTGCCGCGTGGTCAGGAAGGCCAGATCCGCTTTGGGCAACGCGCAAAATAAGCCCTGCAAATTTTCCGCGTCGCGCAGGTATATCTGATAAGCATAAAAATAGTTCTCAATGGGCTGGGGCAAAAGCGAATTGATGTACCAGACCAATTGCTCCGCTTCGGAGATGTTTTTCTCGATTTTTAAGGCAAATTGCTCGATTTGCAGGAGTTTGGGGTCGAGCAAAATTTCCAGCTCATCGGCGTCCGCGGGCAATAATTCCTCATTTTCCGCCAAAACAGACAGATTGACGCTGGCTTTTTTGTATTCCCAAAATCTTGGCATATTTTGCATATACTGAAAAATGCAACTTTTATGCCAGTTGGCAAAAAAGTTGAAAAAAAATGTTAGAAAAATTCTGAAAAATTAAAAATTACGGCTTTACCGGAATAATAACGGTTACGTTTAGGCCGACAATTCCAATATCGCCGATTTGTTCCGGACGGATAATTTTGCCGGTTTCTTGGTGGCGCAGATAAAGTCGACCTTTTTTATCCAAAGCCACAGAAAAGCTCTCGCTTTCCGTAGTTTTTGGCAAAAATGTTCCGTCAGCGTAATCGTAATGAAACAGGGTCTCGTCCACGCTCCGCTGCCAGACTGCCTGGTCTCGGCTTGTTCCTAAAGATTCTTCGAAGCGCGTCAACCAATTTTTCGACTGAATATACAAAGGATTTTCCAGCCAGGGATATTCGGCAAAACGAAATGGCCGGCTTTTCTTTTCAAAATCTTTCTGCACTAAATAAACGGCGTCCGCTGAAATTTTGGCGTTGATCAAGTGCAATAATTTATAATTGTGCGTGCTCAAAATTCTTAGATTTGGCAAACCCAGCTCTCTGGCTTTGTTCAGTGCAGCCCGTAAAATGCTCGTACCCAGACCTTGCAATTTGGCGAATTCGGACAGACGTAAATTGGCGTCAGTCAGATTCAGACATTTGAGGTCTAATGAATCGGACGTGACAGCAAACTCCAGCCGGCCAAAAGGCACGCCGTCAGAATTATTTAAAGTGAAAATTGTTGAGCCGCGCGGCTTTAGCGTTTCGAGCAAGGTAGCCGGATTTATTCCGGCGATTATTTTTGTTTGCAGCATAGACAAAAAATCGGATAACCTCCACAGCGTAGACTAAAAGACATCAAAAAATATAATAACACGCTAAATTCGTTGTCGCAATGTTTTAGCTGTTAATGCTCTTTCAGCCATTTCAGCCAGTCTTGAATTTTTTTCTCATAACCGCGATTGCTCGGCGTATAGTATTTACGGTCTTCCGGTAAATATTTTTGCTCTTTGACATAGGCATTCGGGAAATCGTGCGCGTATTTGTAGCCCGAGCCTTTGCCTTTTTTCTTTTCCTGCTCATACACAGCGTTCAGCAAATGCGGCGGCACGGCAAAATCCACGCCGCTCTCCACATCGGCCAGAGCTTTGTTGATCGCCAGATAGGAAGCGTTGCTTTTGGGCGCGGTGGCGACATAGACGGCGGCCTGTGCCAGCGTGAGCTTGGCTTCGGGGTAGCCGATCTCCGCGACAGTGGTCAGCGCGGCGTTAGCGACGAGCAGCGCCAGCGGGTCGGCGTTGCCCACATCCTCGGACGCGCAGATGACGATGCGCCGCGCGATAAAACGCGGGTCTTCGCCGGCATAGATCATTTTGGCCAGCCAGTACAAAGCCGCGTCCGGATCAGAGCCGCGCATCGACTTGATGAAAGCGGAGATAATATCGTAATGCGCTGACTCGTCATAGACGATTTGTTTTTTCTGAATAGACTCCTCGATGACGCCCAGCGTGATCTGAATTTTCTTTTCTTTTTCCGGCGTGGTCAGGATGGCGAGGTCTATCGCGTTGAGTATTTTGCGCGCGTCGCCGCCAGCCATCAGGACCAGATGTTTTTTAGCGTCGTCAGCCATAATGATATTCGGATATTTTTGCAAACAGTTCTCTATTATCTGCAGGCTTTCCGCCGCGGTCAGTGTCTTAAATTCAAAAACCTGCGAGCGGGAAATCAACGCGGGATTGACGCTGAAATACGGATTTTCGGTTGTCGCGCCGATCAGGATAATCACGCCGGACTCCACATCGGGCAGCAGCGCGTCTTGCTGGGCTTTGTTGAAGCGGTGTATCTCGTCGAGAAATAATATTGTGCGCCGTTTGTGATAGGCCAGCGTTTCTTTGGCTTTCTCGATGACCTCGCGCAGATCGGCGACTTTGGAATTAACGGCGTTGAGCTGGATAAACTCGGCCTGCGTTTTACGCGCGATCAGATTGGCCAGCGCGGTTTTGCCTGTGCCGGGCGGCCCTGAAAAGATCAGTGAATTGAGCCGATCGGCTTCGATAGCGCGCCGCAACAATCGCCCCTCGCCTACAATATGCTCTTGCCCTACAAATTCCGCGAAATCCTGCGGCGCCATACGTTTGGCCAGCGGCATACCGAGATCGGTTTTGAATAGATCCATAAGGCATTAAGTATAGCAAATAGCTTAAAGTATATTTGCTGAAAATCTGGGTATGAATTTCTGTATGCCAAAACTAAAAATAATATTTATTGCCGCACTGCTGGCCTGTGCCTGCGCTGATTACAAAACGACTTACGGGCTGGAGGATATTTTGACCGGCGCTGACGCCGCGGCGCGCGGCGGCGCGTATCTTGGCGGTGCGGACAACAACAGCTTCATTTTTCAAAACTATGCCGCGCTAGCGCAAAATCCAGCGCCGCGCGTTTCGCTGACAGCTTTCAAATTGATCAGCGAAATCAATTATCTTTCCGCGGCGTACAGTCAGGGCAGTTTTGGTCTGGGCGCGCTGACTATCCGCGAGGACGGTGGCAAGATCCGCAACGGCGCCAATCAAATCAGCGGCGGCCGTATCAGTTACAGCGATACCACGCTGTACGGCGCGTACAGCCTGCCAGTGGATTTTGCCGGCGAACATTTTGCTCTGGGTTTGCGCGGTAAATATTCCAGCCGTAATTTCTCAGGTCTTGACGGAGCCGCTTGGGGGTTGGGTTTTGACGCGGCCGGTCAGTATCAATATGGCGATTATTGGACTTTGGGTGTGGAGCTAAACAATTTGCTGGCCACCGGCCTGCGCTGGACTTCCGGCGAGACGGAGTTTTTGCCGGTGACGCTGGCTCTCGGCGCGAAATTCAAAGCTCTGGGGCCGGAAGGTTATTACTGGCAAAAATTCGAGCGGCAAAGCCTGGATTTTTATGCGGATCTGCGCGCGGCCGATTACGATACGCTTTTGAGCGCGGGCGTGGAGTTTCAGGCCGCGGACTATTTGGCTCTGCGCGGCGGCGTCAAGCAGGTTTACGATCTCTGGGGTGATACCGGCACGAAACATTTGCGCTTTTCCGCCGGCGCGGGCGTGAACTGGCTCGGTTTTTATCTGGACTATGCCTACAATCCTGCCGACGATTTGGCGGAAAATCTGACCCACTTCTTTACTCTGGCTTATCGTTTCGCTTTGCCGCAACCAGAACAGCCGGAGCCCGAGGAGCCAGAGGAGGAAATTATTGCGGAAGATATAGAGATAGAAGCGGAACCGGAAGAGCCATTCCGTCAGCGTATTTTCTCGGATATTGGCCATTTATCGCCTGCAGAACAATTGGCGGTCGAGGATCTTGGCTATCTAGGCATTTTTGAGCCTGTTTCCGATGGCCTATTCCAGCCGCAGGCCGAAATGACGCGTGGAGAATTGGTGGCTATTTTGGTCGATCTGCTGGAGGAAACCGAGATAGATAGGCCTGATAATGAAGATTACAGCAATTATGAGGAAAAAGCCGTGGCTTACGGCCTGTTGCGCGGCTATCCTGACGGAAGTTATCGTCTGGAACAGCCTGTGCGCCGCGATGAAGCCGCCTGCTTAGTTATGAGGTACAACGATATGGTTATCGGCGCTGAACAAATAAGTGGTACTGTACAAAAATATAAAGACGTGCCGGACTTACACTGGGGACAGGTTGACATCAACACAACTAAACAGCAGAGCTTGACACAGGGAATTGGCAAAAATGTTTTCTTGCCGAAAATTAATTTAACCAGACTTGACGCAGTGCGTATTATTTCACGAATGGAAACAATTCGTGAAGCCAGACAGTACTTGCCAGAATTAATTATTGATGCACAATAACAACGCTTTGTTTTGTGCTAATTAACACCACTAAATGCCGGGTAAATGTTTTGTTGTAATTAACGTAGCAGGGCTTTTTACAATAGTTCAGCAATAATTAACTGAATTTGTGCAATTATTGTGAATATGTTGAGATATGCAGGCTCATGTGCTTAGCAATTGTTAAGTGCAGGTTAAGATATGCTGGTTTGTTTGTTAAGTATAGATACGCCGACACGGGATAGTGTGTTTTTTCGAAATCTGAGCTATTCAAGTGTGCCAATGTCTTGCGTAAGGCACAAGACACCCCTCTGTCGCTTCGTAACAGCTCCCCTTGCCAAGGGGAGAAAACTGATAGAGAATTGTAGATGCGTTGCATGTACAATGCATCTACTATTATGCCTATGCCGTGTTCGCGCGGGCAAAATATTTTCCGTGCTAAATAGGACGAGTTTGAGAGCGAATATTTTGCCGTGAGCGAGTTTTGGCTCGAACTTAACAAGTGGCACAGCCACGAAGTTAAGTGAGAGGCCACGGCTCGCGGCGGCAAAGATATTCGCTCTGCTTCATTGTAGCCATGAGAGTAAAGATATTTACTCGGCTTTATTACCACTACTGCTATATTCGCGTTAAGTTATTATTATTTAATTAAATATTCCTAATCAGTTGTATGACTATATATTTTTGGCTTTACAATAATGTTTTTCTGTAGTAGCATTAGACATAAGTTTAGTATATGTAACTGTTGCGTGTATTTGGGGGGATAAAACTTGTGAAAAAGTTTTTCAATTTATTTTTGTCGCTGATATTGTTTGCCTGTGTTTTACAGGCCGCGCCCGGACTTTCTCCGACTCTGGCGGAAATACGTTCCAGCGATAATGATTGCGCTGCTTTTACCTGGCATCAGCCGGAGATTAACGCCGATCAAGAAATAACGGGCTACTATGTTTATTGGGGCGCTGACGAAGCCGGAGTATCCGATTTTTTTCAAAATAATAATTTTCAAGATGACGCCGCGCAGTCTTTTGACCCGCCGCCGGTGCAGGATTTTGGCGAGTATTATTTGCGGGTGCGCGCTATGGACAGGGCTGGACACAGCGGAGGCTGGGCGACAGTGCTGACGTACATATATGAAGATGAAGCGGAGATATTAGCCGAATTGGCAGAAGAGGAATACGAGGAAGGATACGAATACGGGGAAGAATACGAAGAAGAATATTATGCTGACGAAGATGTTGAGCCGGTCGAAGAGGAAGAATTTTATTTTGCTGAAGCCGCGGATATAGACGAGGCGGCAGAAATCGAAACCGAGGACGCCGAATTTTTTGATGATGTTGAAGGAGACCTTCTGGCTGTTGCGCCGCAAATGTCCGGCGGTGATTTTGCGATCAGCAACGCTTCGTTTGTTTTAGAAGGCGGCGGCGATAATCCTTTTGTGCGGCCGATACAACTGCCAGCGATTGTTTTGGACGATGCCGGCGTGCGCTATCAAGATGAGGAAACAGGCGAGGCTCCACAGATCGCGATGCGACCGATACAACTGCCGACGGCCGTGATAGCAGATATAGAATACGCCGGGGAGTATGAGAAAAAAACTGAAGCAGAAATCCTGGAAAAAATAATTGCGGCTGTGGAAACCGAGCAGACCAATAGCACAGTTTTTAATCCGGAGCTGCCGCTGACCAGAAAAGAAATGTTTAAAATGGTTGTGCGCATGTTGGAAGAGCAAGGGCTGTCTCTGCCGGAAAAATCTATCCCGCAATTTTCTGACTTGAGCGCCGAACAATTAACGCTGGCTGAAAAAGCGGCGCGCTATGGTTTGCTACTGGGTTTTCCGGACGGCACAGCGCGTCTGAATCAGCCGGTGCGCAAAGCAGAAGCGGCCTGTATTTTTGCCAGATACAATGCGGCGGTCGGCGAGAATTTGGGCGGCGCTCTTTTAAGCGCGCAGGCTTTTGTTGATGTGCCGCGCACGCACTGGGCTTATCAAGAGGTCGCGCAGACGAGAGAATTTTTTACAGCCGCGGCCGAGAATTATTTTCAACCGCAGGCCGAACTTTCGCGTTTGGACACCGCGAAAATGCTGGCCAAATTTAAATATGTACAAGACCAGCGGGAAAATCTACCACCGTTGTCCGACAATCAACTGGCGCCTGCGGTCAACGCCGCGGAGAACGCGCAAATTTCGCATTTGCCGGAGCTGGAAAAAGAACAGTAAAAAACAATTTGTGCTCCAGCCGGACGGGTGTATAATGCGGACAGTTTAATTCTTATCTAGGGGGATTTCATGAAAAAATTTTTGCTGGGAATTTTTTTGTTGAGCGGTTTATTTGCCGCGGATAAAATTTTGGCGACGATCGGCGCGGCGCACAATATTACTGAAGCCGATGTCAAAACTTATGTGGACTCGCTGCCGGCGCAGTACACGCAATTTTATTCCACCGCGGAAGGCCAGCGCGAAATACTCAATCGGTTGATCAATAACAAGCTGCTGTCGATCGAAGCCAAAGCGCAGGGTTATGAAAAAAACCCCGAGGTGCTGAAAACTCTGGCGAGTGTCAAAGAAGATATTATGACGGATTGGTACATCAAAAGCGAGCTGAGCGATATCGCGGTAAACGACGCGGAAGTTTCCAAATACTACAATGACAACAAGACAAAATTTGTCCAGCCGGAAGCGGTGCGCGCCAGTCATATTTTGGTGGACACGGAAGAAGAATTAAAAGCCGCGCAGGCCGA
>JAIRZV010000115.1 GCA_031267055.1 Candidatus Margulisiibacteriota bacterium
TTGTTCACAAATCCGGAGGTAATTACAAAAGTGTCCAGCGAGCCGAAACTGTCCCAGGACTTGCAAGATTTTATCAAACTATGGAAAGACAAACCCGGCAATCTCATTATGATTTTGCACCGCGTTCAGCAGGAATACAAATATGTGCCGCGCGAAATCGTGCTCTATCTGTCCAAAGAATTAAACGTGCCGCTGGCCAAAATTTACGGCGTGGTGACGTTCTATCATTTTTTTAAACTCAAAAAACCTGGCCGGCACAATATTCAGGTCTGCATCGGCACTGCCTGTTATCTCAAGGGCGGAGGCGATCTGTTGCTGGAGCTGGAAAATCTGCTCGGTGTGGGCGTGGGTGGTGTGACGGGCGACGGCCTCTTCTCTATCGAGGGCGTACGCTGCGTGGGCTGTTGCGGCTTGGCGCCGGTCGCGGTCATTGACGGCGAGGTTTTCGGCAAACTCAAAAAAGACAAACTGCCGGAAATCATCGCTAAATTTAAAGACAAATAACGGAGCGCAAAATGGCCAGAGTAACAGTTGCGGATTTACAGAAAATTGCCCAAGAACAAAGCGGCGTAAAATCCGCCTATCAAAAAGTTGTCCTCGTCTGCGGAGGCACGGGCTGCGAGTCCAGCAAATCGGATTTGATTTACCAAAATTTGCGGCAAGGCGCGCAGGACGCAGGTTTGACTAATGTGCAGGTTATCAAGACCGGCTGTTTTGGTTTTTGCGAAAAAGGACCTATCGTCAAGGTCCAACCCGATGAGTCTTTTTATGTCGAGGTCAAGCCGGAGGACGCGGCGGAGATCGTTGCCGAACATCTGGTCAAAGGCCGGGAAGTCGCGCGGTTGCTGTACGATAAAAATAAAAAACCCGGCGCCAAGGCCGACGACATTGATTTTTATAAAAAGCAGGTGCGCGTGGTTTTGCGCAACTGCGGCTTGATCGATCCAGAAAATATCAACGAGTATATTGCCCGTGACGGTTATCAGGCGCTGGCCAAAGTTTTGTTTGAGTTGACACCGGAGCAGGTCATTGAAGAATTAAAAAAATCCGGTCTGCGCGGCCGCGGCGGCGCGGGTTTCCCGACCTGGCGCAAATGGGATTTTAGCAAAGCGGTGCCGAGCGCACAAAAATATATAGTCTGCAACGCGGATGAAGGCGATCCGGGCGCGTACATGGACCGCAGTACGCTGGAAGGCGACCCGCATTCCGTACTGGAAGCGATGGCCATTGCCGGTCGGACTATTGGCGCGAACCGTGGCTTCATTTATATACGCGCGGAGTATCCGCTGGCCATACATCGTCTGGAAATAGCTATTCAGCAATCTCGCGAACTGGGTCTGCTCGGCAAAGGGATTCTGGGCAGCAATTTTGATTTTGACATCGAGCTGCGTCTGGGCGCGGGCGCGTTTGTCTGCGGCGAGGAAACCGCGTTGCTGGCCTCTATCGAAGGCTCGCGCGGCATGCCGAATCCCCGTCCGCCGTTCCCTGCGGTGAAGGGTTTGTGGGGGCAGCCGACGGTCATCAACAATGTGGAAACTTACGCCAATATTGCGGCGATTATTCTCAAAGGTGGCGATTGGTTTGCCGGCATGGGTACCGCGACTTCCAAAGGCACCAAAGTTTTTGCGCTGACCGGCAAGGTGAAAAATTCCGGCCTCATCGAAGTGCCGATGGGCACAACTTTGCGTGAGATTATTTTTGATATCGGCGGTGGCATCAGCAGCGGCCAGAAATTCAAAGCCACGCAGTCTGGCGGTCCGTCCGGCGGTGTGATCGCCGAGGAGTTTTTGGATACACCGATCGATTATGAAAATCTGGCCAAGATCGGTTCGATCATGGGCTCCGGTGGCTTGATCGTCATGGACGAAAACGACTGCATGGTCGACGTGGCAAAATTTTATCTGGAATTTACAGTTGACGAGTGCTGCGGCAAATGCTCACCCTGCCGGATCGGCGGCAAGCAAATTCTCGGCCTGCTGGAAAAAATCACCAAAGGGCAGGGTGCGCTGGAAGATATTGAGAAGATCAAAAAGATCGGCAAAGCCATGCAGCGGGCTTCGCTTTGCGCGCTGGGCGGCACGGCTGCCAATCCGGTGCTTTCCACGCTCAAATATTTTGAGCAGGAATATTTAGAACACATCAACGCGAAAAAATGCCGCGCCGGCAAATGCAAAGATCTGCTGGCGTTCAGCATTATCGCCGAGAAATGCAAAGGCTGTGGTTTGTGTTTGCGCAAATGTCCGACTGCCGCGATCAGCGGTGAAAAATTGAAGCCGCATGTGATCGATAAGAAAAAATGCATCAAGTGCGGCGTGTGTCTGGCGAGCTGCAAGTTTGGCGCGATCGTAAAGCAGTAGGGAGCAAGTATTATGACAAAACAAATTAATTTGAAAATCAACGGCAATCCGGTGACTGTGGAGCAGGGCACGACAATACTCGACGCCGCGAAAAAAGTTGGCGTGAAAATACCGACACTTTGCTATCATCCCGACCTGACTTCTTGGGCGGCCTGCGGTATCTGCATTGTCAAAGCCGAAAATTCACCCAAGACTTTTCGCGCCTGCGCCACGCCAGTAGAAGAGGGTATGAGTATTGTCACGCATGATGCGGAGATCGTGGAGATACGCAAGACCGTGCTGGAATTGATTTTGTCCAATCATCCCAGCGATTGCCTGCAATGTCTGCGCAGTGGCAATTGTGAGTTACAGCAAATGGCTGTTGATCTGGGTTTGCGCAATGTGCCTTACAAACGCTCTATGTCTGCCACGGCGCAAGATAATAGTTCGCCGTCCATTGTGTTCAATCCGCAAAAATGCATACTCTGCGGTCGTTGTGTTAAGGTCTGTCAGGATTTGCAAAATGTGTATGCGCTGGAATTCATCGGACGTGGACATAGAATACAAGCGACCACGCCGGCCGAGCTGCCGCTTAATGACACTGCCTGCGTCAAATGCGGTCAGTGCGCCGCGCATTGTCCGGTGGGCGCGATTTATGAAAATAAAACCGCCACGGTTAAAGTGGAAGCCGCGCTTCAGGATCCGGAAAAATTTACTCTTGTGCATTTTGCGCCGTCGGTGCGCGTGGCTATCGGCGAGATTTTTGGTTGCCGGCCTGGCGAATTAACTACCGGCAAACTTTATGCGGCCTTGCGCCGGCTGGGTTTTGACGCTGTGCTGGATACCAATTTTTCCGCGGACATGACGATCATGGAAGAGGCCACGGAGTTTGTCGAACGCTTTACTCAGCAGAGTAAACTGCCGCTGTTTACATCCTGCTGTCCGGCTTGGGTGGATTACGCGGAAAAAAACCATCCTGAAATACTGCCGCATCTCTCCACGGCCAAATCGCCGCAGGCTATGTTTGGCTCCATCGCCAAGACCTATTTTCCGGAGCAGAAAAAACTTAATCCGGCCAAACTGTTTGTTGTTTCGGTCATGCCCTGCACAGCTAAGAAATATGAGCTGGAGCGTTCTGCAGAAATGTGGTCCAGCGGCTATCAGGACAATGATTGTTCGATCACCACGCGTGAGCTGGGCGAAATGCTTAAAGCAGCCGGCGTAGATTTTGCCAACCTGCCGGAAGAACAGGGCGATGCGTTAATGAGCGATTATACGGGCGGCGGCACGATATTTGGCGTGACGGGCGGCGTGATGGAGGCGGCGTTGCGCACTGGCTACAATTTTATTACCGGCGCGGATTTGGGAGATGTTAATTTTAAAGATGTGCGCGGTCTGGACGGCGTTAAGGAAGCGGCTGTGGATATCCAGGGTAATAAAATCAATTTGGCCATCGTGCATGGTCTGGGCAATGTCGAAAAAGTGCTCACTAAAATAAATGAGGCCAAGGCCAAAGGCGAGGCTATGCCATACCATTTTGTGGAAGTCATGGCCTGCCGTGGTGGCTGTATTGGCGGCGGCGGACAGCCTTACGGCACTACAGATGCGGTGCGGCAAGCGCGGAGCAAGGGGCTTTATAATGATGATGAACGTTCCGTCAGGCGCTGTTCGCATCAAAATCCCGAGATACAAAAATTGTATAAAGACTTTTTAAGCCAGCCGCTGAGCAAAAAGTCGCATCATTTGTTGCATACGTCTTATACGGCAAGGTCGCTGTATAACCGATAAAAAAATATGAAACAACAAACAACAAACAACAAACAACAAACAACAAACAACAAACAACAAACAACAAACAACAAACAACAAACAACAAACAACAAACAACGGGATGCTTACTAACTGTTGTCAAAAAAATATTAAAGAAAACATTACAATGTTTTATTCGTTTTATTCCGCCGATTATTTTTGTATCATTAGATAGGTTAAAAATTGCTACCATTTACGACAAGACACAATTTTTGTATAAAAACAGCCAAAACATATTTGAAACGATATATACTAATAATATGTGGGATTCAAAAGAATCCCGTTCCGGCGGCGGTTCTGAAGTAGACGCTACTAAAACCATAAGAAAAACTTTGCCGAAGCTATGGAAAAAATATAAAATAAAAACTTTCTTAGATGTTCCCTGTGGCGACTATAATTGGATGAAGGAAATAGACAAGAGCACAATTACTTATATAGGCGGAGATATAGTCCAAGAAAT
>JAIRZV010000066.1 GCA_031267055.1 Candidatus Margulisiibacteriota bacterium
ATAGGAGATACGATTTATCCGGTTTTCACGCCGGGCATTATTGTCGGCACGGCTATTTTGATTTTCGCGCTGACGGCTCTGGTCAGTTATCTGCCCTGCCGCCGCATTGCCAAACTCACACCGACAGACGCGCTGCGGGGGAAAATCGCATGATCAAATTTCTGCTCAAAGGTTTGTTGCGCGACCGCTCGCGGTCTTTTTTTCCGGTGTTGACCGTGGCTTTCGGCGTGTTTCTGATAGTTTTTCTGGACGCTTTTTTTAACGGCGCGCTGACCAATATGTACAATGCTACGGCGCATCATCAGACCGGCCATGTGAAAATCATGACGCAGGCTTACGCCGCGGAAGCCGAGCAGTCGCCCAATGAATTGGCCTTGCTGGATCTGGCGGACTGGCTGGCCAGACTGCGCGCGGAATATCCCGAAATTATCTGGACACCGCGTATCAATTTCGGCGGACTGATCGATATTCCCGACCAAAACGGCGAGACGCGGATACAGGGACCGGCGGCCGGGCTGGCGGTGGATTTAAGCGCCGGCAGTCCAGAAATCGGTTTTCTCAATCTGGAAAAATCTCTAGTGCGCGGCCGCCTGCCGACAAAAGCCGGCGAGATATTGCTGGCCGAAGATTTTGCGCGGAGATTGCAGGTCTCACCCAATGACACGGTCACACTGATCGGCTCGACGATGCATGGCAGCATGGCTGTCAATAATTTTACGCTGGCCGGCACAGTGCGTTTTGGCATGGCGGCTATGGACCGTGGCGCGATCATCGTAGACTTGCGCGATGTGCAGAACGCGCTGGACATGCAGGACGCCGCCGGTGTGTTGCTGGGTTTTTTTGCGGACGATGCTTACGATAACCAAAAAGCCGAAATACTAAAAGCCGCTTTTAACGCGCAATATCAGGACACCGCGGATGAATTTAGTCCGGTGATGTGCACACTGGTCGAGGACAGCGGCCTGGGCAGTTATTTTGCAATGGCCAGCTCCGCGATGTTTATTATTGCGCTGATTTTTGTCGCGGTGATGGCATTGGTCTTGTGGAACGCCGGACTCATCGGTGGACTGCGGCGTTACGGCGAGATGGGTGTGCGGCTGGCGATCGGCGAGAGCAAAATTCATATTTATCTCAGCATGTTGGGTGAAGCGGTGTTAATCGGTCTCGGCGGCTCAATTATCGGTATCTTGGGCGGTGTCTTGCTGGGTTATTGGCTGCAATATCACGGTCTGGATTACGGCGCGATGTTCAAAGACTCCAGCATGATGGTCGAGAATGTTTTCCGCGCGCAGGTAACGCTGAACAGCTGCTTCATCGGCTTTTTCCCGGGCGTGCTGGCAACTCTTATCGGCAACGCGCTGGCGGGCTTAGGCATTTTTAAGCGGCAGACCGCGCAGTTGTTTAAAGAATTGGAAAATTAAAAAAGGACGGTTCGGCTCCGCTCACCGTCCGCAGTAAATTTTAAAAAGGAGAAGTCATGCTGAAAAGAATAATTTTAGGGATATGCGCGCTCGGCGTTGTACTTGGCGCGGTAACGCCAATAGCGGAGGAAAGCATTGCTTCTCCTGCCGCCGCGGCCAAACCCGCTCCGCAAACCGCCGCAGAAATATTGCAGCGCATCGATGACAATCGCCTGTCCGACGGCAAAATCGCCGTGATGAGCATGACCATACACGGACGGCGCGGCGATCGCACGATCAGCGCCAAAAGCTGGCAGCGCAATATTCAAGATTCTTTCACCGAATATCTCGCCCCCGCCCGTGAAAAAGGCACGAAAATGCTTAAACTCGGCGATCAACTCTGGACTTATGCGCCGGACACCGACCGGACTATACTGATCAGCGGCCATCTGCTGCGCCAGTCGGTCATGGGTTCGGATCTGTCTTACGAAGACATGATGGAAGACCCTGTGCTAGCCAATAATTACAACGCCGCTATTTCCGGCGAGGAAATTTTGAACGGCCGGCCGGCCTGGGTTTTGGAATTGACCGCCAAAAAAGACGACATCGCTTACGCCAAACGCCAGCTCTGGGTCGATCAGGAAAGATTTATCGCGCTCAAAGAAAATCTATACGCCAAAAGCGGCGCTTTGCTGAAAACGCTCGACGTAAACGCGGTGATGCAGGTCGACGGGCGCTGGCTCGCCAAGTCCATGCTCTACAAAGACGCGTTGAAAAAAGACGGCGACGGCACGAGCGTGGTCATCGAATCTCTGGAATTCAACGACAATTTGCCGGAGACTTTGTTTTCCAAGGCTAGTTTGCGTAAATAAAAATATTTACTTCTCGGCTACGATAAAGCAGAGCGAATATTTTGCCGCGCTTACATAAAAAAATGAAACATTCAAACAAAAGTGACGATATATTTATACCTTTTAACAAGGAGTTAGCGTAATGAACAAAGCCAATAGTGTTGCCAGAAACCTTGATTTTCATTCCAACCCGGAGGTGAATTATCCGTTTATTGCCGAAGCGCAATTTGTCTCGGCGCGAAGCATCGCTCGGGCTAGACAGATTTTAGATCGGTTGACCGACGATATGCAGCAGGCGGTAATCCAAAGCCGAGAACAAACACTGCTTGGCAAACTCAATGCAGCTCTTTGGAATTTTTATGAGCACCGGCCGGAGCTTTTACGGTACGCTGTTCCTACAAGAAATTTTCTATTTACGGACCAGCTTCTGGGTAATGGGCCGGGGCAAATTTGGTTTGCTTCATATATGATTTTGTTTAACCTCAAAGCCAAAATGCAGACTGTGGATGCCGCTTGGGCAGATTTAAATTTAGTTTCTTTTTCCGGCGAGGTACTGTTGGAATATCGTGGTGAATATTACACCAATGAATTTGACACGGCTATAGATCCGGGACTTGTCCAAACCAGAACTTCTCGGCCCAATGATGGTTTTTCCTCTTTTCTAAAAATTAAAGATAAAGCCGACATCCTCCATGAATTCGATATCTCGGCACAGAACGCCGAGCAAATCCTCCGTCCTTTGCAAGAACGGCAAATAGAATTTCTGGACAATATACTGCTGGCTTTCGAAATGGATGCGAAAGGTTACGCTCGGCAGTTTAAGGAATATTTATTAAAAGCCCACGAAGTATATCCCTGCCTCGGCACCACCAATACACTGCTTAATATAGCCGTAAAAGAAGAAGATTATAAAGAAATAATTCGCTATGCTTCGGAAATTTTAGAGCGTTTCGGCTGCACTACAGGAGAGAAAGCCTGCGATGCTTACCATAACAGGGCAGTTTCTTATCTGGCGCTACAGGATTATGAAAATGCGGAAAAAGACATGCTGGTAGAGCTAAACTTGGCGCAGAACAGCGGCGACGCAGAAAAAATACTCAATATTTATGACAGTCTAGTTCATCTGGCCTGTGACCTGAAAAACGTGGAGAAAATTGTGCAATATGCAACAGCTCGGCTAAACCTAGGAGTCGATGATCCAACTTGCGGCATGGAACTGCATATGAATTTGGGAATTGCCTACTCCTATCCTCCGAAAACAGATTGGGTTGCGGCCAAAGAACATCTGCTAACCGCTCACAAAATCGCCAAGCAGTTAAATAACCAGCAAATGCTTGCCAACATAAATATCTATTTGACGAATTCGGCTATCAATGGAAATATTTATGATGACGAGTTGCTCGAAATAGCCGTCGAAAATTTTGACAACATCAACAGTTATCCTTTTCATTGGTATATCGGTCAATTTAATTTTGGACAGCAAAATTATGTTGAGGCGCGGAAACATTTTTCCCTAGCTTTAAATCAATTGAGAGCCACAGGACAGTTCGATAACGCCGTACTTGCGTGTCTTTGGCTGGCGCGGACAGCCGCCAAACAAGGGGATTATCCAGAAACTCTGCGCAAAGCGCAGGAGGGATTGAAGCTTAATAATAATTTTGCCCATGATTTTTTGTACTTGCATAGTGCCTTGGCATATCTGGTTTTGGGTGAGACAAAAAATGCGGAAAAAGCTTTTGCGTCCGCGCTGGATTTATTCCGGCAAAATGGCGATTTTGACAGCGACGCAGAAGGTGATCTACAGACAGCTAAAGAATTTTTATTAAAGCAAGGTCGTCAAGATGATGCCGCCAAAGTCAACGATTGGCTAGCGCAACTGAAGCAAACCAAGCCGTAAAGGGCAACCACCTGCCGATTTGATTTGACACAGCCGCGCCGCGCCTCGTAAAATCAAAACAGCGTAAAAAAAACCAAAGGAGGTGCGCGCAAGTAGCGGTTATGTTGTGCCTCATTAAAATAAAACGTTTCTGAAAACTAAAGTTTTCGGAAAGAAAGGGTAAAACATGAATTTAAGAAAAGTAATTTTGGGCGCGGGAATACTGGCGGCGGCGGCTCTGGCCGGCGTGCTGGACACCAACGATGTGAAATTGAATTCGACTCTGGGCTTGGGCGCCAATCCGGCGGCTATAGCGGTCAATCAAGAACGCAAAGTCGAAGGCGGCGCGATAGTTCTCAATCAGCTCAGCCAGAGCAATCAGGTAAAAGAACCTAATATGACTGGAGGAATAAGCTTAATCAAAGGTAAAAACGTAAACTCATCGAGTTTCAATGACTCCACAAAATTTTTGTCCTACACGGATACTTTTGCCGGCAACTGGTTCGCCATTCGTTACAGATACGAGAGTAATCTGTATCCAAATTTTACCGCAACGATAACATTGCCGAACGCTCTGCAAAATATACTTGACCCGAATCTTAAAGCTAAAGGCGCTATGTATCGCAAAGACGCGACAGAAACAACTTCTTTGGTTTGGGGTCGTGAATTGCTAAAAGGTTTGACTGCTGGCGCAGAATTAGCCACGAATGTTTATACATTAAACACCGATCAAACTTACAATAAAGCAGCCAAAGATATATATCATGTAGCATTGAGCGGAAGCCCATTTCAAAACTCTAAAGAGTACTCACAATCTCAACCGTATTACACGCTGACTCTGGGCGGCATTTACGATGTGGCCGACGATCAAAAAATTTCTCTGGCGCATAAATTCAGCCACGAGAGAGATACGCATACCGGCGACGGCAATAAAAATACTGCTGGCACGGACTATGTGGAAACTTTGCCCGCTGAAACTGGTCTGGCTTATATTTACCGCGTAAATGACGCACTGGAATTGGCCGGTGTGTTCAAGACTTTTTGGGACTTGACCTATGAGAAAACCACGAAAACTGACGGCGGTGGTGAGTCCACAGAATCAGTTTTCATTGCTCCGGTAAATTCTTACGGCTTTGCCGCCAGCTACAAAGTTACCAATGAATGGGAATTGCAGGGTTACGGTAATTTCCTGCGCAATTACAAAAATAGCCTGGCCAGCGGTCTGACCGGCAAGGAAGAAAAAGGCTATGATGTGACGCAGCTCGGCGCCAATGTGCAGTACAGCCCGTCTTTCCTGAACGGCGGCACAATATTGCTGGGCAGCTATATGACCAGATTGGTGAATGAAGATCCCAATGTGGGCACTGTGTTCGACATCACCAACACTTCGTTGTCCTACTCGCACGCTTTCTAAGATCAAGCGCGAGAGTGTAAATCAAAAGGGCTGTCTCACGACAGCCCTTTTTTTATCATGCCACTTTTTTTAATTCCGCGATGTCAAGCTCCGGCATTGATTTTCTCCTCGCTCACCGCGCCTTGTCGGATCCGAAAAGCCTTGATAGTCGGCGGCTCCAGCAACGAATAGATCACATACAAAACATTAGGATCATAGGCCAGACGAATATCCTCCGGCGAAGGCCGCGCCGGACTGGCCGGATGCGTGTGCGCCACGGCGAGGATTTGCAAACCGCTCTGCCGTGCTTCTTTGACCACCGCAAATTGCTCTTGCGGATCGAGCGTAAAATGCTCCGCGCTCTGGTCAACATTGGTCATCGGATAGTATTTGCTCGCCACGCCGTCCCTTCCGGCCAGATAACCGCAGGCTTCCAGCGGCGCTTCGGCAAAACCGTGCGCGTAAATTTCTTCAACTAATTTACGGCCAATAGTCAACATGGTCAGCCTCCGGATTTCAGGTCACAAACCGGCTGTTCCGCGTCTTCAAGTTTTGTAATAGACGGATGTTTGCCACAGAGCGGACAATTATCACTGCGTCTGATTTTGACCACGCGGAAATTCATCGTCAGCGCGTCAAAAATCAAAAGTCTGTTCGTCAATAATTCGCCAACGCCGGTCAAATATTTCAAGGCTTCCGCCGCTTGAATAGTGCCCAGCATACCGGCCACCGCGCCCAGCACTCCGGCCTGCGCGCAAGTTGGCACCAGATTTTTGGGCGGCGGCGCGTCGAAAACACAGCGGTAACAGGCCGTGCCCGGTAAATGCGTCATGGTCTGGCCGTCAAAACGCAATATGCCGCCGTGCGAAAAAGGCTTGCCGGCCAGCACACAGGCGTCGTTGATCAGAAATTTAGCCGGAAAATTATCCGTGGCGTCAATAATAAAATCATAGTCCTTAATCAAATCGTTTATGTTGTGCGCCAGCGCCAGAGTGTGATAAGCGTTTACTTTAACCTCAGGATTGATTTGCGCAATTTTTTCCCGCGCGGAAATAACTTTGGGCTTGCCGATGTCCGGCGTAAAATGAATGACCTGTCTTTGCAAATTGGTTTGGTCGACCACATCGCCGTCGACCAAACCGATAGTCCCCACGCCGGCCGCCGCCAGATAGAGAGCCGCCGGCGCGCCCAAACCGCCGGCACCGATAATCAGTATTTTACCGGCGCAGATTTTTTCCTGCCCTTCAATGCCGACGTTTTTCAAAATAATATGCCGGCTGTAACGTTCGAGCTGCTCGTCCGTAAAACTCATGCCGCCTCCAGAGCTTGCTGTAAATCTTCCTGCAAATCCGCCAAATCTTCAATACCGACCGCCAGCCGGATCAGAGTTTCCGGCACGCCCATCGTGGCTTTTTGCTCCGCGGTATATTCGCTAAAAATCGTCGAAGCTGGATGAATGATCAGGGTTTTGTTGTCATTGAGATTGGTGGCGCGGCGGATCAGCTGCAGGCGGTTCAAAAATTGGAAACATTTTTCGCGGCTGTCCAGCTCAAAAGTCAGCAACGCGCCGGCGCCGTTGGGAAATTGTTTTTGCGCCAGCGCAAAAGACGGTGAGTCCGCCAGCCCGGGATAATTGACCTTGCGCACCTGCGGCCGCGTCTGTAAAAATCTCGCCAGAGCCAGCGTGTTGGCGCAGGACAGTCCGGCGCGCAAGACCAGAGTTTCCAGACCAAGACTTTGCAAATAAGCGTTGTGCGGCGAGAGAATATTGCCGAGGTCGCGGCAGACGCGCGTTTTCAAAACCTGGAGCAGCGCGTAAGGGCCGAATTTCTGAGCTTGCTCCGCCAGATGCGGATTATTGCGATAATCGTAAGCGCCGTAATCCAAAATTAAGCCGCCCAGCGAAGTCGCGCCGCCGGAAATATATTTGGTGCTGGACAAAACTTCCAGATGCACGCCGAAATTCGGCGCGTCAAAAAGATACGGTGGAGTCAAAGTCGTGTCCGCGATCAGCAAAATCTTTTTTCGCCTGGCGATCTCCGCCAGACCGGTGATGTCCGCCACTTCCAGCTGTGGATTGGTGATAGTTTCCAAAAATATCGCGCGCGTTTTTTCATTGATAACATTTGCGGTTTGCCGCAAATCGGTCAGGTCGGTGTAAATAGTTTCCAGTCCCCATTGTTTTAAGGTGGCGGAAAACAAAGAATAAGTGTTACCAAAAATATGCCGTGTCGTGACGATATTGTCGCCCTGTCCGGCAATAGTCAAGAACAACGCGGACAGCGCCGCCATGCCGGAAGCCGCGGCAACTGCGCCCTGCGCGCCGGAAAAATTTTTAATCTTTTGCTCAAAATGCTCGACTGTCGGATTGGAGATGCGCGAGTAAGTGTGCGCCGGTTTGCGGCCGCAGAAAGACGCTGCCAAATCCTCGGCGGTGTCCGCCGCAAAAGCCACGCTGTCATAGATCGGCATATGCAGAGCGTTGTGCGCGTCTTTTTTTAAGAATTTGGCGTGAATGCTTTTAGTGGCAAATCCGCTCATTGTCCGCTCCGCCGCCCATGAAGTAAAGAAAATCCACCGCGTCGTTTTCTTTGACCGGTGTGGCGGCAAAATCCGCGCGCCGGACAAATTCGCCGTTGAGCTGCACGGAGACCATTTCGGGGGCTTCGACTTTTTTGGCCGTTAGAAGTTCCGCCACAGTTAAATTGTCCTGTTCTACTTTTTCCGTCAAGCCGTTGATGATTAAATCCATTTTTTACCCCTAATTATACTAATTAGATTGTATTAGTAGTGTTTGAGAGTATATTGTAACTATCAAGGAATGTCAATAATTTTATATCTTAACGTTAATGCTATTGATGCGCACCGAAAACAGTAGGATTTACAATATGGGTATTGTATGGATTCCCATCGTAAATATAGTGAGATAGATTATTATATTTGTCGAAGACAGGTTCGGAATAAACATAAGAGTTTATAGGACCCTTTACAGGAATTCCTTGTAATTCTGGTAACGCAGCTAATATACCGGCTAGCTTTCGTCCGGATTCACAACCGCGTAAGTTAATACTATTTAAGCGCGAAGCCAATCGGTTTAAAGGTCCTGTAAATCCGCGGTCTTGCATATCACTGGGATCCAGAACGAAGAATGTATCGAACAAAAATTTTTCAAAGACATTATCTTTAATTCCAAATCGTATGGAATCAGGACTGCCATGCCCGCCAAAAACAAGATTGATTTTGGCTTGAGGCGGCAATTTGTCGGCTAATAATTCCAAGGCGTGGTTAATGTCCCAGTCATTACCACATTCAAAATACAAAACCTGCTGGCCGTGTTCACGCAACACGGAGATATTGGTTTGGTCAAAAGCTCCATTATGATCGGCGGCTAGCTGAGGATAGAGCATAACCGTAATCGGCTGGTCTGGATTTAGCGAATCGTCTAACAGCTTATTTTTCGTGTCAATTAAATATCGGCCTTCATCCATATCGTTGATGCGGAGCATTTCGTTGTTCCGCAATTCTAAACGTAAATTGTAACATTCTTGTACTAATTCTTGCGGCACAGATTCAAGGATCAATTGGCTTAAGTCACGTTGTTTTCGCTCAGACTTATTCTCGAAAAGTCTGGCAAATTTATCTGCCAACCAGGAAAATCCCCGGACAAT
Organism: Candidatus Margulisiibacteriota bacterium; assembly: GCA_031267055.1. Taxonomy (GTDB): domain Bacteria; phylum Margulisbacteria; class Termititenacia; order Termititenacales; family Termititenacaceae; genus Termititenax. The sequence continues at coordinate 9,189 of JAIRZV010000066.1, forward strand.
ATGGCTAAGGACTGGGATTCTTTCTATCTCCGGCGAACTCCTATGAAAAGTATCTCTAGCCTTAAATAAAATTTCATAATTGCTTCTGACCAAATCCCGTATCAATTCAGGATTATCGGTCAAAAAGTCCGGGTATTCCCTAAATACAAGACTTAGGATAGCCGGTTCTATTTTGACAGCTTTCAGTAAAAAATCTCTATTAGTCAGTAAAGCTTTATCAACATTGTAGGATGACAAATCAGGGGCAGTTTCTTTACTAAAAACAGACAGTGGATTTTTCAGAGTAGACATAACAATAAGAACTATGTCTGGATTGTTTTTTATTTCTGCAAACTTTAATACAGCGCCAGAACTTTTTACAGCAGCCAAGATGATTTCTTTGTCCTTTTGCAACGCTGGGCTGGCATATTCTAGAGCAAAACCATCTTGTTTTACAGCAGCCAAGACGATTTCTCTGTCATTTTGTAACTCTGGACTAGCATAATATAAAGGTGATAGAGGGAATTTTTTGTACATCTCGGAGCTGTTTGGTAATTTAAGAGCAGCTTCCAAAAGACCTCTGTCGTTAACAACTAACATTTTTTCTATTTCAGCAAAAGCACTTTCTGGAGTGTATTGTTGTTTGATTGAAGTGTATTTCACCAAATCACGATTGAATTCGGCAGCTTTGTCCATGTAGACGTAAGCTGTTTCACTTCCGTGATTGTTAGAAACTTCCACAGCTTCTCTATTTGTTGTTGTATTTGTTGGTATCGAATTTTCATCAGGCGTGTCGAGGACTGGTGTTTCATGTTTAACCAACTCGTGATTGGTCGGCACATATGGATTTGGATTTGTTTCTATTTTAAAAGACATAATAAACATCACCATATCATAAATACCCACATTTAAAGATTTTATACTATTTTCAAATCGCGCCGCCGGCGTCCACATAATCCTCGCGCAGCACGCGGACACGCTCCTTAACCGATCTACAGCCAGTATCCAGCGCCGGTATTCATTCATGCAAGTTTCACCCCATTTTCATCGATATATAAGGTAAGAGGGATATGCTTAAGGGGGAAGAAAGGACCTGAGTATATGCCGTCCTTGCAAAAAGTAAACGTCGAACGCGAAAGATTAAGAAACATTGCCCTAACCAAAGCCACGCCAACGGCGCAGGACAAAACCAGTGCGCTGGCTTTGACCAAAGCGACTGTCGAGCGCAAGGCGCAAAATCAGGGCAAGTCTGTCGCCGAATATCTCGGCCAAGTCAGCATTCAGGAGATCGCCAAAAACATCGAGAACTATGCGGAGTCCGCCGCCGAAGTCAACTCGATCACCGAATTGACGCTGGCGCGTCAAAAAGTTATCAGCTCCCGTCCCAATGCCAAACTGGATTTCGGCCAGCTCCTGCAGTTAAAACGCCAAAAAGAATTTCAAAATAAAAACACCGCGCAGTTAATCGCTTATGCTTTGGCCAAAGAAGACACGGAAATGGCTAAGGTCGCCGAGCTGGCGCTCGATGATAATTTGCTCCAAAAAAGCAAAGCCTGGCTTGACCCGCAGGTGCAAATCCGCAACAGCGGCTCGTGGCTGAAAATCAGTGTGGTCAGCGCCGAGGAATTGGCCGCACAGAAAGAAGAAGATTCTGCCGAGCGGCTGGCCAATCTGTATATCAAGCCGGTTCAGGATTCGCTGACTTCTCAAGAATTTGTCGTGGCAAAATTAAAAATCCGTCAGCGCGCCTGATATAATCAGCGCATGAGTTTTTATATTTATTTTCCCTACATCTATCTGGCAATTTGCTTTGTCATTTCTTTTTGGCCGCTGGAATATTACGTGGCAGACTTGTTTTTCAGCCGTCCACCGATCAAAAGAACAAAGGGCGCGATATTTGTCTGGAGCAGCTGGCTGAAAATCGCTATGTTTATTTTCTTTTTACTCAAAGGCTGTCTGCTCTGGACGCTTGGCAATATTTTTTTGGACGACACGCCAGTCACTGTGCTGCTGGGTTGCCTGACCGCCCTGCTCTGTGAAGCTTACTCGCCCTGCAAAAAAGAACGGCAAATTCTCGCGCTGGGACTGGGCATTCTCACCGGCTGGTCGGTCTGGACTACGCCGGTCAGTATTTTGCTGGTCATGCTTTTGCTGATCCTCAATATTTCAGCGTTTTCTCGGTCATCGAAAGATTTCCCTGCGCGTCTTCGGCATAAATCTGAATATACAAAGTCTGGCTCTGCGCCGGCAAAACATACTG
>JAIRZV010000092.1 GCA_031267055.1 Candidatus Margulisiibacteriota bacterium
AAAACGACCAGCGGCAATTTTTTTTCCAGAGCTTTTTCCGCCGCGCGGACAAATTTTTCGCCCAGCACCGAACCCATGCTGCCACCCAAAAAAGCAAAATCCATAATCCCCAAAATCAGCGGATATTTATGGATAGTTGCCTCGCCGCAGACAAAAGGGTCGTGGCGGCCGGTCTTGGCTTGATTTTCCTGTAAACGAGTTTGATAAGTTTTGGTGTCCTTAAAAGCCAAAAAATCCACCGCCTCCAGCTCCGCGGCAAATTCCTGAAAAGACCCAGCGTCCGCGGTCAGCGCCAACCTTTCCGCAAAAGTCAGGCGAAAATGATAGCCGCAGCTCGAACAAACTTTTTGATTGTCCTCAAGGTCTTTTTTGTACAAAATCGTGGCGCAGGACGGACATTTCACCCACAAATCGCCCGGAATATCCAAACGTTCGGAAGTTTTTTCAGAAGCGTTTTCTTTTTGCTTGCTAAACCATTCCAAAACTGACATAGGTGTGTTATTATACCGGCCGTGCTAATAAATGACAAGAAAAAGGAGAAAAGTCAGTAATGGCAAATATTAAGTCCGCGAAAAAAAGGATCAAGATCACGGAACGCAACAATTTAAGAAATAAAGCGGCGCGTTCTGAAGTGAAAACTTTGCGCAAACAAACGGAAGACGCTTTGCTGAAAAATAGCGAGGGCAAGGACGCTTTGCTGAAAAAATTTTTAGCGCGCATCGACAGCGCTACATCCAAAGGCGTATTTCACCGCAACAAAGCCGCGCGGTTGAAAAGCAAAATTATTTCTAAAGCGAAAAAAACAGCTAAGGCCTAGTTTTCACAATACTGCCAAGTCGGCTTTGAGGCAGGCCATTTTCAACCTGTCATCCAATGTGCCGACCGTCGCACGCCGACGCAGGGCAAGCTCCAGATAAGCAGCGTCGTAAGCAGTTAAATCATATATTTTGGCTGTCTCCAATAATTTTTCCGTGTACATACCGCCAAAATCGTTGTCCGTCAAGAAAGAATAATTCGACAAGCATTGATTCAGCTTAAAAACCTCATCCCAGTTCAGGCGCTTGCGCGTCACATTATTTTTAAATATATTGGCCATTTCGTACCACCAGATTTGCGGCACATAAACTTCCGCGTCCGCGATAACTTCCAAGAAAATTTTTTCTAATCTCACCGTTTTTTCGTCCGGCAGTATGCAGGACGCGCAGAACGAAGAGTCTAGAACGTAAATCATGGCCGGCCGGCCCGAATATCCGCCAATAAATCACGAACAGAGTAAGGTTTTCTGGCGTTACGCCCTATGGCAAACAATTCTTTCACTGTTTCCTGACGATTGGGCGCTTTATCGGCAAGCGGAATAATTTTCGCTACAGGTTTGCCTCGTTTGGTCACAATATAATCCTGACCGCTCTGCACATCATCTAATATTTGAGAAAAATGCGTCTTAGCTTCAAAGGCCCCTATACTCTGCATCTCAACACCTCTATAGACTAGTTTATCAAACTAGTTGGTTTGTGTCAAGGTGAATAACAATAACTATTCCGCATTCGGAGTGACAGTTTCCGTTTCCACCACGGGCGGCTTCGGCGCGGCGGGTTTGGGTTCGATCGCGTAAGCAACATTCACTCTGGATGTAAAACTGACTTTGCCCTCCGGCGGAGAAAAATCGCTGTCTGATTCTCTCTTTAAAGCCAAGCTGTTCAGGCCGGCGGCACGGGTGGAATAAGAGCCTGTTTCTTCAATAGAAACCGGTTTCACTAATTTCACATTGAAACTCCTGGCGATAAAGCCGGCTTTAGTTTGCGCGTTTTCCATAGCGCGTTTCAAGGCTTCCTGTTTGGCCAGCGTCGGATCTTTCAAATCATAATTGATATTTTCCACGCGGTTCGCGCCGCCTTTGATTGCCACGTCCACCACTTTGCCCATTTGCTGTACTTGATGCAACTCAATATTCAAACGAATATAGGCGCGGTATTTGTCGATCTCCGGAGTTTCCCGCATATAGTCCGCGGTTTTTTGCTGTTTGTAAACCGGATACAGTGAGTACCCGTCGGTGCGCAATTGTTCCTGCGGCAAATCCAGCGGCTCGAGATTTTTGAGCACGGCGGACAGCGCTTTGCGCAAAGCGTCCTGCGCTTCCTCGGCGGTCAGGCCGTCCCGCTGTACACTGAGATTGACGAGCACGGTATCCGGCAATGTCTCGTACACGCCTTCGCCGTAAGTCGAGAGGATTTCGCGCTCGGGCGCGTCCAGCGCCAGCAAAAACGCCGCAGTGAGAAATAAAACCACAAATTTTTTCATGAATGCTCCCCTTATCTTTTCATTTGTTATATATTAAAATAATTTTATGGTCAATATTCTGATCGTGGACGACGAAGCCAATATTATCAAAATGTTTAAATTGACTCTGGAAATGCTGGGGCACACTGTGTACAGTGCGGCGCATGGCCGTGAGGCTCTGGCTGTTTACGCACAAAACGCGAACAAAATCGATCTCGTGATCTCCGATCTGACTATGCAGCCGGATCTGAGCGGCTGGGAATTGTGCGCCGCGTTAAAAGACCGCGTGCCGGTGGCGCTGACCAGTGGAGAATTGATCGACGAAAATTTTATGGAAAAAATTTTAGCGGCCGGAGCGGTTGGTTTTTTAAATAAACCGACCGATTATGCGCCGGATGTGCTGGAAAAAAAATTGGCGGAATTTCTCGCGCCAAATAAAAATTCCGGCCGCGGAAAATCCTGATGCGTCTATCTATAATCATTGTCAGCTGGAATGTCAAAGACCTGCTGGAGCGGACTATCGCCGCGGTTTTGCAAAATCCGCCCTGCTC
>JAIRZV010000110.1 GCA_031267055.1 Candidatus Margulisiibacteriota bacterium
CCGTACGTTGGTTTCAGGCCGACCACGCCGCAAAATGACGCCGGCTGGCGTATCGAGCCGCCGGTGTCCGAACCGAGACAGCCGAAACACTCGTCCGCCGCGACAGCCGCCGCCGCGCCGCCCGAGGAGCCGCCCGGCACGCGCTCTGTGTCCCAGGGATTGGTCGTCTGCTGAAAAGCCGAGTTTTCCGTAGAGGAGCCCATGGCGAATTCATCAAGATTGGTTTTGCCGATGAGGACCGCGCCGGCGGCCTGCAATTTTTGTACAGCCGTGGCGGTGTACGGCGAAATATAACCCTTCAAAATTTTCGACGCGCAGGTCGTTTCGGTGTTCAGCAAATTCATATTGTCTTTGATCGCCAGCGGAATGCCGAGCAACGGCACTTGAAGAGCCTCCGCTCCCGATTTTTTTAATAATTCATCGGCTTTTTGCGCCTGCGCGAGCGCGTCTTTTTCAAAAGTCTGCAAATAAGCTTTGACCGCCGGCTCGTGTTTTTGGATCTGCGCGAAAACTTTTTGCGTCGCGGCGACCGCGGTCGTTTCGCCGTTTTGCAGTTTTTTTTGCAGTTCTTTCAAAGTCAAATGCGGCATTTAAAGTATCCTCGGCACGACAAAACTTGTCCCGCTGATCTCGGGGCCGTTTTGGATAATGCCGGCTTTGTTTGGGAAATCGGCAACTTGGTCCTCGCGCAAAACTGTGCTGGTTTCGATAGCGTGATACGTCGGCTCGACCTGATCAGTGTTGAGCTCTTGCAGTTCTTGGGCATAAGTGAGGATTTGATTTAACTGCTCGGTGTAAGTCGCTAATTCCTGTTCGCTCAAGTCCAGCCGCGCCAGATCGGCAACATGCCTAGCGTCATTGATACTGATAGTCATCAATGTTCTCCCGCAAAATAATTCCTGTCCAGCGGGCGATCGATAGTGTAGCCCTCGCCGCCGATGATGAGCGTTTGCTCCGGCTGACCGCTGATCTGAAAACGCACCGCTTTTATACCTTTTATTTCCGTGGCTGTAAAGACTATTTGCTTGAGCATGCCGTCGATAACATTGTGTCCGCCGGAGATTTGCAACAGCGACTCGTTGAAATTCAAAACCAAAATGTCTTTTTCCACGGAAAAATCCCGCCATTTCAGTCCGGCCGGAAGCATGGTCTGCACGCGGTTGCTTTTTTCCTCGGTGTTTGGCCCGGCGAATAATTCCTGCAGCGCGGCGGAAATCGGAAAAACATTGTCCGGCAAAACGCGTTTCGCCGCGTATAATTGTTCATAGCGATAAAAATAAACTGTAATTTCTGTGCCGTTGTTCTGCGGACGCGAAAAAAACAAACCGAAGCAAATAAAAACAATCGCGCCAACGGCGAGTAAAATTAACAGCAACCGCCGCATTTAATTGCTCCGCGCTTTCAGCGCATTGATGCTGTTGCGGATATTGGCGTCGTCGGGACGCAGAGTCTGCGCGGCCTCGTAAGAAGCCAGCGCTTCTTTGAGTTTGTTTTGCTGGATTTGCGCGTGCGCTTTGTACAAATAGTAATCCGCGTTGTCCGGCCTGAGCGCAGTCAGGCGGTTGTAGGCGACTTCCATATTGCGCCACTCCCTGGCGCGGTAGCAGGCGTTGCCCAAAATGCGATAGGCCGTTTCGTTGTTTTTGTCGAGCAGGGCTTCTTCTTTGTACAGCTCGATGGCGTCCGCTAATTGGCCGCGCTGTTCGTAGATCTGCCCGAGATACAGGCGCACATTGGGGAAAGCCGGATTTTTGACGATCAGCGTTTGATACAGTTCTTCTATTTTTTCCGGCTGGCCCTGGCGGCGGGCGATCTCCGCCAGCATGACATAAGCCTCGCCGGTGCGATCGTCTATTTCCAATACATGGAGATATTTTTCCGTGGCCTTGTCCAGCTCGCCTTTTTGAAAATAAAGATTGGCCACGGCGGCTTGAAATATGCCGTTGTTTTGATCCAGCTCGCCGGACTCCAGGATTTTTTCTTCGCGCTGACGCAACAGCTCCGCTTTTTTGTCCGTGTCCGGCTCGATCTCCGCGTACAGGCCGTAAATCTCGGCCTTGCGCATGACATACCAGGGATTGGTCGGCGAGATTTTTAAGCAAAGGTCATAAATGTCGTCCGCCTGCCGGATTTTTTCCAGTTTTTTTTCAGGGTCGGTTTCCTGCCGTGCTTGCGTCTCATAGATCCGCGCCAGTTGTATATGATAGTAGGTTTCCCACGGCGCGAGTTTTTTGACCTTTTCGTATTTTTCAAGCGCTTTTTGCGCGGCGTCCGCGCGGCGTTCGGCAGGCAGATTTGGCGAATTCATTTGCGCTTCGAGATTGTAGGCTTCGCGAAAAGCGTATTCCGCGCGAAACGGCAAAAAGCAGCGGTACAAAACAAAAGCCGCAGCAACCAGCACCGCGATGATTTTCAGCCAGTCCATTGCGGAGATTTTGGCGAAGTCGATTTTATTTTCTGGCTCTGCCATGAAATCCCCCCTTGGTAAAACGATTGTTCAGTTCCTGCTCAATATCGGCGGGAGTTAAGCCTAAATTATACATCATCACCAGCAAGTGATACTGCAAATCAGCGATCTCGCCGGCCAGCTCTGTTTTCTCGCCGTTCTTGGCGGCGATGATGGTTTCGCTGGCTTCCTCGCCGACTTTTTTCAGGATTTTATCCAGGCCTTTGTCCAGCAAATAATTGGTGTACGAGCCTTCTTCCCGCAGTGCCGCCCTCCGCTGAATGATTTTGTAAACTTTCTCCAGAATTTCCATTATTTTATCCTTTCGTAAAAACAGCTTCTCTGTCCCGTGTGACAGGCAATGTTGCCGATCTGCTCCACCTTGAGCAGCAGGCA
>JAIRZV010000158.1 GCA_031267055.1 Candidatus Margulisiibacteriota bacterium
CGCGGTGGTAATGTTGCGCAAGAAACAATCGATGACCTCTTCGACATCGACTTTGTTATGGTCGAGCTGTTTGGCGACCTGCCAGGCCAACTCTCTTTGATTCATTATGCGCTCCTTTCGCCGCGGGTAATTATACTACACCCTGTTTTGAATGAAAATCACATAACGCTTTCAAATTTTCCCAGTCTTGATCGACTTCGGTCTGAATTTCCGCCAGCAAATTCTCATTGCCCGCTTTGAAAAGATGTTTAAAACGTCCCTGCAATTTCAGCCAATCGGCCACGGGAATTTTTTTGTCTTTGGGATCGTAATTTATTTTATATTTGCCGTTTTCCACTTCGTACAAAGGCCAAAAACAACAATCGACAGCCATTTGCGTCAACTTGACCGTATCCTGACTTTTGGTCACCCAGCCCAGCGGACAGGTAGCCAGCACGACGATAAATTTCGGACCGCGTATAGACATCGCTTTTTCGACTTTATTGGTCAGGTCTTTCCAGTTGCCGGCAATAGTTTGCGCCACATAAGGCACATTGTGGCCGACCATGATCTTGGCCAGATCTTTTTTCTTTTGACTCTTGCCCGGATTGACTTTGCCGACCGGCGCGGTCGTGGTATTGGCGTAGCGCGGTGTGGCGCCGGAACGCTGAATGCCGGTGTTCATATACGCGCCATTGTCATAGCAGATGTAAAGCATATCGTGGCCACGCTCCATAGCGCCGGAAAGCGACTGCAGACCGATGTCATACGTGCCGCCGTCACCGCCAAAAGCGATGAAACGGAAATTTTCGTCCTTGATCTTACCGGACTTGACCATAGATTGATAGGCGGCTTCGACACCCGAACAAGTGGCCGCGCTGTTCTCAAAAGCGTTGTGCAGGAACGGCACTTTCCACGAAGTATAAGGGAAAATCGAAGTGTTGACCTCGCAGCAGCCAGTCGCACCGACCACAGCCACGGGTTCTTTGATCGCGGCGAGGGTCAAACGGAAAATATTCGGGTAACCGCAACCGGCGCAGGATGTATGTCCACCGACGAATTTTTCCTCTCTTGCCGCTAATTCCTTTAAAGTTGCCATTATTTTTGCTCCTTTATTTTCTTACACCTAAATAACTAACAATATCACCAACATCTTTGCTGTCTTTAATGCTGTTCAAGCGGTTGTACACGGCTTCGATCTGATGCACATCTATGTCGCGGCCGCCCAGACCATAAATATAATTGATGATCTTGGGTTTTTGCGCGGAATTGAACAACGCGGAACAAACTTCCGTAAAAACCGGCCCGCCGTAGCCATTGAGCGAATCCGAGCGGTCAAATACAGCCACGGCTTTGAGAGTGGAGAGCGCCGCGGTCAGGTCTTCCACCGGAAAAGGCCGGAAAACACGTATTTTTATTAAACCGACCTTTTGGCCTTTGGTACGTAAAGCGTCAACGACATCTTTGGCTGTGCCGGCCGTCGAACCGAGACAAATTATCGCCGCTTCAGCGTCATCCGTTCTATATTTTTCGATCAAATCATAAGCGCGGCCGTATTTTTCGCCAAAATCCTTGCCGACTTGCTTAATGATAGACTTGGCAGCCTGCATAGCCTCGATCACGGGAATACGATGCTCGAAATAATAGTTTTGCAGGTCAATAGATCCGACAGTTATCGGTTTTTCGTGATTTAGCAAGGAATAATTGGCCTTGTAAGCGCCGATATATTCACGCGCGTCGTCGTCAGGCAGTATTTTTATCGTCTCCATGCCATGCGAAATGATAAATCCGTCGGTCGTGACCAGCGCCGGCAAATGAACTTGAGGATTTTCCGCAATTTTTATGGCCTGCAGGACATTGTCGTAAGCCTCCTGCGCATTTTCCGAAAAAATCTGTATCCAGCCGGCATCGCGGCAAAACATGGTGTCGGAATGGTCACAATGAATGTTGATCGGCCCGGAAATGGCGCGGTTGACCTCCGGCATGACTATCGGCAGACGCAACGCCGCTACTATCGGCATGATCTCGGCCATCAGCATCAATCCCTGCGAAGAGGTGGCGGTCATCGCTCGCGCCCCTGCCGCCGCGGCGCCCAATGTGGCGGACAGTGCGGAATGTTCGGATTCCACAGTGACCATATCGGTATTGACCAGGCCGTCAGCCACGAACGAAGAAAATATTTGCGCGATTTCCGTGGCTGGAGTGATCGGATAAGCGGCAACCACGTCCGGGTTGATCTGCCGCATGGCCTCGGCCATAGCCTCGTTGCCCGTTCTGGCCACTGTAAGTTGTTTAACTTCGGTTACTGCCGTCATTTTTAGCTCCTTTTGTAGGTTAGTGTTCGCAAATATCTTTACCTACTATAACAAAACGCGTAAACCATGGTTTTTTGTGAATTAACGCGCTTTTTCCATTGTTATAGCCGCGATTTTGGGCGGACAAACAGCCGCGCAAATGCCGCAACCCTTGCAATGTGTCAAATCAATGCCAGCGTTTTTCACATCTTCTTTGCCGGTCTTTTCGTTCAGAACTTTTTCGGTCTTGATACAGGAATCCGGACAATACGCCCAGCAAGTCATACAGCTAATGCATTTATTTTTGTCCCAAACCGGCTTCAAAGTTTTCCAATCGCCGGTTTTTCGCATCAGCGAGGAGCCGGGTTCAGTCCAAATGCCGCCTTCTGGCAATTCGCTGACGGTTAAAGTACCGGTATATTTTTGCGTATCGAAAGACATTATTTTTTTACCTCCTCGTAAGCGTCTTGAATGGCTTTGACATTGCCCTCAATGACTTCCGGTTTATTCTTAAACTTTTTCTCCAGCTTATGTTTGGTGTCGTCAAGCATTTTTTTGTAATCCAAAATGCTGGTAGCTTTGACTAGCGCGCCGAGCATCGGTGTATTGGGCTTGTTCATGCCGATATTTTTGACAGCGAGGCCGGAAGCGTTGACCGTATAAATATGGCCCTTGAAATTCAATTTTTGGCGGTAAGCGTCCGCGGATTGTTCCGTGTTGATAATGATAGTGCCGTTGTCAGGCACGCCTTCCAGCACATTGACGCTGTCCATGAGAGTCTCGTCCAGCACCAAAACGATAGATGGATGCTCGACGGCGCAATGTATACGGATTTCCCGCTCAGAAATACGGTTAAAAGCCTTGACCGGCGCGCCCATGCGTTCGGGGCCGTATTCGGGAAAAGCCTGCGCCAGTTTGCCGGTGGCAATAGCGGCATCCGCGACCAAAAGCGCGGCGGTTTTCGCTCCCTGCCCTCCTCTGCCGTGCCAGCGTATTTCTATAGTGTCAGTCATTGTGAAAACCCTCCGTATTTTTGGGTTGAATGCGCGAAATATAACACAAAAAAAAGGCAAAGGCAAATGTAATAGTTTCTTTAACGTTTTGCCTGCGGCAAAACACCCCACCATCAGTAGATAAGTTGCATGCAACTCATCTACTGATGGCCTCCCCTTGCCAAGGGGAGGCTGGCTGTCGCGTGAGCGGCAGACTGGTGGGGTGTCGAGCGAAAGCGAGACATGGAAACTGTCTGTGGTATAATTATTATTATGGAAAAGCGAGTTCAAGAAGAGATAGACACAATAAAAAATATTATTGTGAAAACTTTGCCTGTAGAGCAAATATATCTATTTGGGTCTTATGCGTACGGTGCGCCGCGCCAAGATTCTGATCTGGATTTCTATGTGATCATGAATGACAATGCGCCGTATCGAGATATAGAAGCGATGGGTCTAGTTGACCTGGCTATTTCCGGGCACAAATCGATACCGACAGATGTTTTGGTGAGCAAAAAATCCAGATTTGAATATCGTCTTTCTGCTCCCACGTTGGAACACGAAGTTGCTGAAAAAGGAAAATTGATCTATGGATGAGCTGGAATACGCTCTGGATAGAGACGTAGCATGCTACGTCTCTATCCAGGCAAAATATTCGCTCAACTCAATACACTTTTATTTACTGCAATCCTTCAATCGCTGGGAGATCGCGCGTTAATTC
>JAIRZV010000171.1 GCA_031267055.1 Candidatus Margulisiibacteriota bacterium
GAAATTCTTTTCTGGTTGTGGCGCGCGCCGGAAAAATCCGCCGCCGTCAAGTACATTATGCTCAAAACCGGTTTTACGCCGGATAAAATAAATGATAATATTATCAAAGAACATTTGCCAAAAAAACTACATAAATTGCTTTACGGAAATTGAGGGGAATAATGACGGAATCTCACAAGTACGACGCGCGCAGTATCAAGATTTTAGAGGGTTTGGAAGCAGTGCGGCAGCGGCCGGGCATGTACATCGGCTCAACCGACCGCTACGGCCTGCATCATCTGGTTTACGAAATCGTCGACAATTCCGTGGACGAGGCGCTAGCCGGGCAATGCACGGAAATCGAAGTCATTCTGGAGAAAAACGGCTACTGTACGGTAATAGACAACGGCCGCGGCATTCCCATTGATTTTCACGACAAAGCGAAAATTCCGGCTGTCGAGGTCGTGCTGACCACGCTGCACGCCGGCGGTAAGTTTGACAAGACCGGTTACAAAGTTTCCGGCGGTTTGCACGGCGTCGGCTCGTCCGTGGTCAACGCGCTGTCCGAAACTTTTGAGGTCGAAGTGCACCGCGACAAAAAGGTTTATAAGAACACTTATCACAAAGGAATTCCGGTCAAAAAAATCGGCGAGTTTAAAGACGAAGCCAAACAAAAAACGACCGGCACGATAATCAATTTTTTGCCGGACAAAACGATTTTTGAAACGCTGGATTTTAGTTTTGACACGCTGTCCACGCGCTTCAAAGAAACGACTTACTTAAACAAAGGCTTGCAGATTACTTTTATCGACCGCCGCGAAAAAACCGAGAAAAAAGAAGTTTATTGTTTTGAGGGCGGCATCGTCGAATATATCGAGCATATCGACGAGGCCAAAGAGCCGCTGATCAAAAAGCCTCTCTATATTCACAAAGAACAGGACAACGTGGATGTAGAAGTGTCCCTGCATTATTGCAAGGATTATTACGACGAGACGATGCTGACTTTTGTGAACAATATTCGCACGCGCGAGGGCGGCACGCATTTGTCCGGTTTCCGCACGGCGCTGACCCGTTCGATCAACAATTTTGCCAAAAAATATGAACTGATCAATCTCAAAAAAGACGAGCTGTTTACCGGCAACGATGTGCGTGAGGGGTTGACGGCGATCGTTTCCATCAAAGCGCCTAATCCACAGTTTGAAGGCCAGACCAAATCCAAGCTCGGCAACAGTGAAATCAAGGGCATTGTGGACAGCGTGGTGGACACCGGGTTGACGGATATTTTTGAAGCCAATCCGGCGATTGGCAAAGCGATAGTTAATAAATGTCTCATCGCTCAGCGAGTGCGCAACGCCACGCGCAACGCTCAAGACCTTGCCCGCCGCAAGTCCGCGCTGGAAGGCTCGTCGCTGCCCGGCAAGCTAGCCGACTGCATCAATCGCGACGCCTCCAAATGCGAGGTGTATATAGTAGAGGGCGACTCGGCCGGCGGTTCCGCCAAACAGGGGCGCGACCGCAATTTTCAGGCGATACTGCCTCTGCGCGGCAAAATCCTCAATGTCGAAAAAGTGCGTCTCGACAAAGTGCTGGAAAATGAAGAATTAAAAAATATGATCTCGGCGATCGGCCCGGAAGTTTTTGACAAGCTCGCCGCACGCAATGACGAGGACGACGACACCGTGCCGGACGCGGCTTCGCAAAATGAGCTGGAAAGAGTTTTGCAATATTTGCGCTATCACAAAATCATCATTATGACCGACGCCGATGTGGACGGCGCGCATATTCGCACATTGCTCCTGACTTTCTTTTACCGCTATGCCAAAAAGGTCATCGAGGCGGGCTGTCTCTACGCCGCGCAGCCGCCGCTGTATCTGGTCAAAAAAGGCAAACAGGTGCAGTACGCTTATTCTGACGAGGAAAAAGACAGTGTTGTCAAGACATTTGGTAAAGACGCCGGTGTGGCTGTGCAGCGTTACAAAGGTCTGGGCGAGATGAATCCCGATCAGCTTTGGTCGACAACTATGGACCCGCAAAATCGGGTTTTACTGCAGGTCAAAATGGAGGACGCGGTGCGCGCTGACGAGATTTTCTCGATACTTATGGGCTCCGAAGTCGAGCCGCGCAAACGTTTCATTCAAGAGCGTGCCAATAGCGTGAAGTGGCTGGATATTTGATTTAACACAATCCACTAAACAATTTCGGATAATCTGTTCGGCCGTCCGCGATGTGGTAAATAAAAATAATATCCTCAATTAAACGATAAATGCAAAGGTAATTTCCGCAAATAAGTATTCGATAGCCCTGAATTTTCAAAACTTCATCAGAGCAGGCAAGGCCTATATTTGGGTGTTTTAGCAAATGCTCCAGAACGTGATAAATTTTATCCGTAATCTTACGCGCGGAATTGGCGCCGACCAGCCGCAAATGCACGGCGGCGATTTCTTCCAGCTCTTGCTGCGCCGCCGGTAAAATCTGTAATTTAAGCTTTTTTCCGGCCATAGATTCTTTCCAGCCGAACTTTGGATTGTTCCAGTGTGTAAGCTGGCGCGCCGGCCAGACGGAATTGCTCAACCGCTTCAATTTTATTGCGCAGGCGTAGGATTTCCTCGCGCTTTTCAAAGGCTTCGATGCTCATGACGACCATGTCGCCTTCGCCGTTTTTGGTAATATAAATCGGTTCTTGTGTGTCCTGCGCCAATGTGGAGATTGTGCTGTAATTATTGCGCAGACAGGTGGAAGATTTAATTATCATTGTTCATATTCCTTTGTTATATAAATTATTCTATAAGAATTATAGCATAATTCTACTGCGACTCCGCCTGTTCACGGACTCTAGCAAGCTCCTGTTATTTACGAGCGAGTTTTTGGCTTTCAATTTCAATTTGCCGGTGAATCTCCTGCAGTTCAGGCTCATATTTACTTTCGATTTCTAATCTGCTGGATAGCTTCCTGTTTTTGGCTTTCAAAAAAGTAATAGCGAACAGATGACAGATGGTGCTCAACTATCCTACTAAAGACAGATATTCTCTTCAATAAGAGGATCATTCGTTCATGAAAATTGTCTGCAATAGCTGCTTGTTCGTATAGAGCCAGAAGCTCTTCCACTTTTGTGTTGTACTGTTTGTACCAATTGTTCTCCTCCTCAAGTTTTTCTTTTAATGGAGATTGGGCAAACAATGCAGTGTGATTTTGCTGATACTCGTCAAACAATAACTTATAATTCACATAACATTGAGTACATAGTTCTTGGTCTACTTCATCCCGTCGTGCAAACATCCTGTCCTGTTCACTCTGAAAATTATCCCAATCTTGATAATCCGAATAGTGTAAGCGGTACGGGTTATTTTCTTTATGATTCTGATCTCTTAAATTGTAGTGTTTGTCATAACACTCGTTGAGTAACTTGTTATATTTATTCGAAATCTGTTCAAGTTCCTCGCAGTATGCCTTTAATAGTACATTCTTTTGTTCCAGCACTTCCAAAGAATCCACAGAAGACGATAAACCCATAGCGACTTGTTTATAAAACATAAAGTACCTCCTTATTATGTAATGATATATCGCAACTTTACTTAAAACGTCTCATTTTTCTCGCTTAACGCCCGCCCTAAAAAATGTTAATATACGCTGTATTTATTTTACGAAATCGAGGGGATTAAATGTCCGAAAAAGATCAAAAAAACAAAAAAGAAAATCCGAAAGAAAAAAAAGAAGCCCTAAAGCCGGAAAATCCTGAAGCGGTCAACCCCAGAGTAAAACCTCTGCTCATCGAAGATGAAATGCAGACCTCGTACATCAATTACGCGATGAGCGTGATCGTCGGGCGCGCGCTGCCCGATGTGCGCGACGGCCTGAAACCGGTACACCGCCGTGTCCTCTACTCGATGTACGAAAACGGTATCACGCGCGACAAACCGTACAAAAAATCCGCGACAACCGTCGGCGATGTGCTCGGCAAATATCATCCGCACGGCGACGTTTCTATATACGACACGCTGGTGCGCATGGCGCAGGAATTCAGCCTGCGTTATCCGCTGATCGACGGGCAGGGTAATTTCGGTTCGGTGGACGGCGACGCTCCGGCGGCGATGCGTTACACCGAGGCGCGTCTGGCCAAAATTTCCGAGGA
>JAIRZV010000048.1 GCA_031267055.1 Candidatus Margulisiibacteriota bacterium
TAAAGCGTGGTGGTTTTGCCCGAGCCGGTCGGCCCCGTAACCAAAATAAGGCCGGCTGTTTTGCCGATATTGTTTTGCAGTGACGGCAGTATGGCGGACGGCAGACCCAGCGAACTGACCTTCAACTGCAAAGACTGTCCCAGCAAGCGCAAAACGATTTTCTCGCCCCAAAACACTGGCATAACCGACAGGCGCACATCACGTTCTTTGTAGGTAAAACGGCCGTCTTGCACACCGAATTTGTTGGTGTCGATACCGGCTATTATTTTGAGACGCGAAAAAAATTGCTCGCGCCCGGCCACCGGATACTGCCGCCAAACCGCCAACAGCCCGTCCTCGCGGCAGCGCGCCTGGAAATATTCTTTAGAAGACTCGATATGTATGTCCGAAATATTTTCCGCCAGACAATAGTCCAGCAAATCGTTGATTTCTTTGACCGGATTCATATTTACACTCCTTTCATTGGTTGTTCTCTTGACTTGTCAAAAAATTGTGCTAATCTTTTATCAGTAGGCGCTTCCCAAGTTGCCATGTTAATAATCTTGGAGTTTACGCGGGAAACGCCTTCTGCATATAATTCCACCGCAGATACTTGAGCAGAATGAAATTGATTTATTTGGCCGGTTTGGGGTTTTGTTTTTAGTTCTTGCAAAGTGAGTCTAATATAATAAATGTGCCATTCTTTGCGGCCATTCTGTTTTGAGGGCAGAGATATTTTATAAATATAATTGCTGTAACCTTTAAAATTGGTGTGCTGTTTATGTTCGGTGTTTACTGGCTCGTGATAGGCATAAATGGATTTTTTATAGATTTTTCCAAGAGCAGGAACTATGCGTAAATCAAAACCATGATGCCGAATTATTTTTCCGAAAGCGCTATTAACAAAAACAGCGGTTTGTCCGGTATGTATATTTTTAATTGTCCCAATATGCTTATATATTTTGTGTGCTTTTTCCATAGACAACTCTTTTTCCGCGATTTTTAGCGGTTTTAAATTTTTGATTTTTTCAATAATATTAAAATTTCGCATAAAACTTCCCAACTTTTTTGCCAAGTTATATATAGGTATAGTTGCAAGAAAAATGCCAACTTTGTGCCAGCGCCGCTTTTGGCAAGACAAACACTTTTGCTTGGGTGTATAATCGTGCAATCCGTTTTCGAGGTGCACTATGCTGGTTCTTATTATTGGCGCCTGTATGTTGTTGTCCCTGTTGCTGGGCGCGTATATCGCTATTGGTGAAAAATACAATGCCAGCGAAGCGATTTGTGCGTTGCTGGTGCTGAACAGTCTCTTTTTAGGTATTGCGTTTGTAGTCTACGGGCTGACCGAGATTTTCTAATGTTTCCGGCGACGCGCTTGGAGATACCCAAAAATGCTTACCGCATCACGCTGCGGCAGCTGGCGCGGCTGAAAACCCTGAAACCCAAAGCGGATTATCCGATGATCGATTCTTTTCCGCACGGCGCGCCGCTAGGCGGATTTGGCGCCGGTACTTTCAGCCGCAGTCCTTACGGCGATTTCAATATCTGGCATCTTTTTCCGGGCGTGCATATCGAGGAGACTTTGGATATTTGCGGACTGGCGGTTTTTCGTAAAACCAAAAACAAAACCGAGGCCTATCCGCTGTCATTGCGCAGTAAAATCTGGACGAAAAAAAAGTTGAATCCCGCAAAATGTGAATATACGGCTTTGTATCCGAAATCGTGGTATCAATACAAAGAGCTGGATGTTGTGGTTGAGCAATTTTCGCCGGTGTTGCCGCACAATTATAAAGAAACGTCTTATCCGGCGGCGTGTTTCAAAGCGCAGATCAGCAATAAACAAAAACAGCCGCAAGAAATATCTGTGCTGTTTAGCTGGCAAAATATTTTGGGCTGGGGTTTTGACAATAGCGGCGCGGCGACGGAGCAAAAATTTGTGAAAAATATTGGCCGCCGCCGCAACAAACGCGTGGAAGATGCGGATTACAAAGGCATTGTTTTTCAGACGGAGTCCGCGCGCCCGGACACGCTGTCCGGTGAAATGTGTCTGGCGACGTATGCTCCCGAAGGCGCGCAGGTTTCTTTTTGCACGCAATTTGACGCGGAGAGCGGCGCGCCGGAGATCTGGGAGTCTTTTGCGACGCGGGGTATTTTGCCGGAAAATGTCAGTACAAAATACGCGCAGCCGGCCGGCGCGCTGGCGGTCAAAGCGTATTTAAACCCCGGAGAGACACTGACGCTGCCTTTCGCGCTGGTCTGGGATATTCCTTTTTGTCTGCGCGGCAAAGTGCAGAGATATTACACAAAATATTTCGGTGCGGACGGCGAAAATTCTTTTGCCATGGCGCGGGAAGTTTTGGAAAACATGGATAAATACTCCGGCGAAATCACGCGCTGGCACAATTCTGTCGCCAAAAAAGTTCCGCCACGTCTCCTGCCGGCTATGTTCAATGAATTGTATTATCTGGCCGACGGCGGCAGCATCTGGGACGCGCGCACCGACTTGTATTCGTATCTGGAGTGTTACGATTATCTTTTTTATGAAACGCTGGACGTGCGGTTTTTCGGCGCGTTTCCGCTGGCCAAGTTTTGGCCGGACATTGAGAAAAGGATCATGCAGGAATTTACCAAAACGATTTTTACGGAAGATCCGGTCAAGGTGGATTATCACCTGCAGGCGGCTGTTTCGGAAAAGATCGTGGTTAGCGGCGAACACAACAAAAAATTTATTCAGCGCGACCTGCGCAAACGCAAAAACGCTTTGCCGCACGATCTTGGCTCGCCGCTCGAAACGCCCTGGGAAAAAATCAACGCCTACACCTGGCAGAACGCCAATCGCTGGAAAGATCTAAATTCCAAATACGTCCTGCAGGTTTACCGCGCTTATTATTATCACGGCAAAAAAGATCATGAATTTTTGGCGGAATGTTGGCCGGGGCTGCTCAAAGCGATCGAGTATCTCTCCGCATTTGACGCGGACAACGACGGTCTGCCGGAAAATGAGAATTTTCCCGACCAAACTTTTGACAACTGGCTGATGCGGGGCGTCTCCGCGTACTGCGGCATTTTGCGTCTGGCGTCTTTGCAGGTCGGTGTGCAGATCGCGGAAATACTCGGCGAAAAAGAGCAGGCTCAAAAATGGCGGCGGCTGCTTAAAAAAGCCAAAGATTCCTTAAATCGCAAACTCTGGAACGGTCACTATTTTAATTTTGATGAGTTTTCCGATGATGTCATGGCGGCGCAACTGGCCGGACAATGGTTTTTGGAGCAAATGCATTTGCCGGGCGTGCTGGAACCGGAGCAAATAGACGCTGCGTTGAAATATATTTATCGTAACAATTTTCTCGGCGTGGAGAACGGGCGATATGGTTTGGTCAACGGCCGCACCGCCAAAGGCCAGCCGGTGAAAATCGCGCAGGGCAATGACGCCTGGACCGGCGTGAATTACGCTTTTGCCGGACATCTACTCCTGCGCGGCCAGAAGAAAAAGGCGGAAAAACTGCTGCGGTGCGTCAACGGCCTGCTTTACAAAAAAGGCATGTTATTCCGCACGCCGGAAGGCTGGGATGCCCGCGATAAATTTGTCTCTTCTATGTATATGCGCCCTGGCGTGATCTGGGCGCTGGAAGACTGGTATTGAGCGGATTTTTGGCCAGCGCGGCCAAAACATCCAGCGCGGTATTTTGTGCCGGAGGTGGAAATTTTTTGAGCAGGCTCAAAGCCCGCAGTTCAAAAGTTTTTTGCCGGAACGCCGCTTTGTTTCCGGGCAGAGCGTCTAATTCGTTAAACCACCAATCGAGCGTGACGCCGTATTTTTTGCTGAGGCGCAGTAGCGTCAGCAAATGCGGTAGCCTCTGACCTTTGAGAAAACGGAAATACTCGCTCACCGCCATATCCAAACTGTCGGCAGTGGCTTCGATAGTTTGACCGCTGTGCTTGCGGAGCCGTTCCAATTTTTTACTTAATAATTTCTTTAGTTCTGTGTTTGTAAACCCTTTATCCATTTGGCAGATTCCTTCCTTACGCCGATTGACAACTTTAACTTATCTGTTAAAATATGAATGAATGTCAAACAGCGTAAAAAATCTTTTATCTGTTTGGTGTAAAGATAATAAGGGGGGAATTTTTATGACAAGAACATTACATACAGAGATCAAAAGCGGTGAGCGTTTGGTGGCGACGGATATTACAGATTTAACTTTTTTCCCGAAAGGCACGATACTAACTTTTAGTTCCGAGGCCTACAATGCAACCAGCGCGGCTTTCAAAGAAATATGGAAAATCTGCAACGGTACGAACAACACGCCTAATTTGGTAAATAAATTTTTGCGCGGCAGCACGACTTCCGGCACGACTGGCGGCGCGGACAGCGTAACGCTGGCTGAAAAGCATATACCGGTGCATAGCCACGGATTATCCAGCATCTCTGTAACCGGCGGAGACCATGATCATACTTTTAGTGGTACGAATGCCTCGGGTTATCTGCCCATTGGCGAGGGGGATGCAATGGCACAGAGTGGTGGTATGAATGGCGTTTTTACTTATCAAAATGGTTACAGGTGGGGGTTTACTACGGAGGTTGTTGGCGGCAGAGGCATAAAGTTTTCTATGACGCCGTCGGGCACGATCAGCAAAGTGGGGCATACTCATACATTGTCTGGAAGCACAAACTCGTACGGCCAGGGCAATACAGATGTGCCGACAGTGCCAGGCTACTATTCGGTCATATACATTATGAAAATAGCCTGATAGCTCCAAACCACCAATGTTTGCGCGGATAATCCGTCCGGTAATGCGCGCCACGGCTTTCTCTGCGCCGCAAAGCTCCGCGCACGCAGAGTTTGGCGCAGAGCAGCAAATTATTTTCTTCCGGCGAACTGTCGGGAAGCTCCTGTAGTTTTTCCCGGGCTTTGGTCAGCCCGGCCTGAGCACGGATAATGCCGGCGTGTTTCCACATAATTTCCTGAATGGCCGCGCGAATATTGGCGGAGCTGTTTATTTTGACCTCGTCAATATTTCCGGCGAAAGCTTTTTCGCCGCCGCGGTCTTTCAGCGCCGCCGCGGCCGCGCGCCGGCCAAAAACCAGACCTTCCAGCAGCGAGTTGCTGGCCAGACGATTGGCGCCGTGCACGCCGGTTGACGCGCATTCACCGCAGGCCAGCTGCCCGCGTATATTTGTCCGGCCATGAATATCCGTGGCGATGCCGCCCATAGAATAATGCGCCGCCGGCACGACAGGCACGAGGTCTTTGG
>JAIRZV010000095.1 GCA_031267055.1 Candidatus Margulisiibacteriota bacterium
CGCAGCCCCGGCTCCCCCCGCCCCCGGCGCGGCGGCCCCGCGCCCCCCCCCCCGCCACCGTTCACTTTATACAAGCGGATATTGAAGGTATGGAATTGCAACTTTTGCGCGGCGCCCGACATTTGCTAGCTGCACAAAAAAAATTAAAAATAGCAGTCTGCACTTATCATCGTCCGGGTGACGCTGAACAGTTCAAGCGTATTCTGGATGCTTATTCTTTTCAGACAGTATTTTCGCGAGGATATCTGTTGCTGCTTTTTGCCAAACAGGAGCCGCTCGTGCGAAGAGGACTTATCCGCGGGGAAAAGTTTCAACGGTAGGATAATTATGTTATAATTATACCTAGATGGCGTCCATTCCTAAAAAAATCCACTATTGCTGGCTGAGCGGCGAACCAATGCCGAAAGATATTTTGCGTTACATGCAAACCTGGCAGGACAAAATGCCGGATTATGAATTAGTCCTCTGGGATAAAAATAAATTCGACATTGATTCTGTGGCTTTTGTGCGGGAAGCCTGCGCGGCGAAAAAATTTGCTTCTGCTTCCGATTATATTCGCGCGTATGCTCTTTATTCGGAAGGCGGCATTTATCTGGATACAGACGTGATCGTGAAGAAAAGTTTTTCCGAATTTCTGGGAGCAGGCTTTTTTACCGCGGTGCAATACTCTCCGGATATTGTGGCCGAGCGCCAGCAAAATATTGCCGATTTACTGACTGCTGATGGCCGGCTCAAAAATAACCTTGACGCTGCAATAGTTTGTGTGCCTGGGATTTGCCTCCAGCCGGAGATTATGGGCGGCGCTGCCGGGCATCCTTATCTGAAAGATGTTTTAAGCTGGTATGAAAACCGGCCTTTTCGTAGTCAGGGTTTAACTTATACCGAAACATGTGCTGCTCCAGATGTCTACACGACAATCGCCACTAAGCATGGCTTTCATTATAAAAATGAATTACAGTTTTTTGGACAGGATATGGTCGTTTATCCTTTTCCGATTTTTGTTGGCAATCTAAAATATGCCACCAAAGAATCTTATGCTGTGCATTTGGGTACAGGGGGGGGGGTGGGCCTAAATTTAAGCGAACGGCTGCGCAAAAAAATACGTTTGAATAAATTTTTACGTAAACTTGCCGGACACAAAACTGTCGATGATATTCTCAAAATGTGATCAGGATCAGCCTGTAGCCTCGTTATAAACAGAAGTGATTTTTAGATCACCCAGCTTTGCACACCCTGATCAGTAAAATTGAAACGTTTTACTTCTTTGCCGGACTTTTCCAGCGCTTGTACCACATTGTAGCGGGTGCTGTCCGGACAGAAAAAAGTAAAAAACCCACCACCGCCTGCCCCGGAAATTTTGCCTCCGCTGGCTCCCGCCTTTAACGCCAGCCGGTAAACTTTTTCGATTTCCGGCGAAGAAATTTTGCCGGAAGTCTTTTTCTTTTCCTGCCAGCCGTAAGCTAAAAGTTTGCCAATGTCGTTTAGCCGGCCAGTGAGCAACGCTTCTTTCATAGCAAAAGCCTGCTCTTTTAGATGATCCATAGCCCGCACTGCGGATTTGTTTTTTTGTGTGATATTAGCGGTCTGTGTGTCGATAATAGCTGAAGAGACGCGGCTGTTGCCCAAATAAGCCAGCACCAGATTGGCTTCCAATTCGTTAAGAATATTTTGTTTCATGCGTATCGGGATTACGATAACTTTATTTTGCGGGTGAAATTCCATAAAATTAAATCCGCCAAAAACCGCAGCGTATTGATCTTGTTTGCCGCCGCTCATGCCCATATCGATACGCTCGATTTCCCAGGCCAGATGCGCAATATCGTAATCCGACAAAGGCAGATTTTGGTATTCGCTAAAGGCTTTGAGCACCGCGACGACCAGAGTGGAGGAAGAACCCAAACCGGAACCGGCCGGAGCTTCGACATAAGTGGTCAGTTTAAAAGACAGATTTTTTTTGAAATAATCACGGCGCAGTCTGTTGTAAACAGCTTTTAGCAGATCAAGACAACCGTCGTACGGGATTTGCGCGCTGGATTTGACCGTGCAAGTTTGGCCGCGGTCCTGCGAAGCAATGATTATTTTGCTGTTGGCCAGAGGCTCGATAGTCGCGTGGGCGTACATATTGATCGTGGCGTTTAAAATATAACCGACCTGATAATCACAATACGAAGACAGATCAGTGCCGCCACCGGCAAAACTAATGCGTAATGGCGCTTTACTGCGAATGATCATTTTTTTGCCTTAAAGAGAGTTTTTTCCACTAGCGCGCAAAGAATATGCCCCAGCATTATATGGCTTTCTTGAATTTTGGGCGTCTCTAGAGCAGGAACTTTGATTAAAAAATCGCATAATTTATCTCGGTTCATTTGACAGTCCGCCGCGCCGGTCAAACCGATCGTCCTTAATTTGCGGCGCTTGGCTTCTTGCAGCGCGGCAATAATATTGGGCGAATTACCAGATGTAGAGATGCCGATAAAAACATCTCCGGCCAAGCCGTTGGCCTGCACCTGCCGCGCAAATAATTTTTCATAACCGTAATCATTGCCGATAGCGGTCAAAATTGAGGTGTCTGTGGTCAAGGCCACCGCGCTCAAGCCCGGCCGCTCAAAATAAAATCTGGAGACCAATTCGCCGGCTATATGTTGCGCGTCCGCCGCCGAACCGCCATTGCCGGCCAGCAAAACTTTTTTACACTGGCGATAGGCTTGCACCAACGCTTTAGCGGCGGCTTCAATTGTTTTTAATAATTTGGCGTCAGACAATAATTCCTGTTTGGTTTGTATAGAGCTTTGAATGTAATATTTGATAAACTCTTGCATAATTACTCCCGTGTAATTATTTTGCTCGGCAAATAAGGCAGCTTGATCCTGTCTGTTTCCTTATTATCGCCGCACATCAGCGATTGCGCAAGATTGATTTTGAATTGCTCGCAGGCGGCCAGGAGCATACCAGGCTGTGGCTTGCGGGAAACAGAGTATTTTTTGTACCGCTCTATTTTACCGTCAAGGTGATAAGGACAATAAAAAACTTGGTCTATTTTAAGATTTTCGGCGGCGTATTTTTCTTGCACCATTTTGTTGATAGCTTCCACCGCCCGGACAGTAAACAAACCTTTGGCCAGGCCAGCTTGATTGGACACCATTATGGTTAAATAGCCTTTTTTCTGATATTCCTTAACTAAATTTAAAGTGTCGGCGTAAAAAAATAATTTTGGCCTGACCGCGCCGTGCGGGTCACGAATAATTGTATTGTCGCGGTCCAGAAACAAAGCGGGTCTGGCTTTTTGCTCCAGCCATTGCGGTATTTCGGTTTGCGCCCGCGTATAATCTTCCGGCACGCCAATATCAATAAATTTGCCGCCCAGCGGCAGGCCGGAAAGCATTTTCCTCTGAAGCAGTTCCGGCAAAATTTCTTTTTCCAGAGAGATAAATGTTCCGCTGTAATTTTGTTGATATTTGGCCAGCGTTTTTTTCTGAAAATAATAAATGCCGCCGTTAATGTAGCCGTCCGCTATGTCGGGCGGCAAAGCGGTTTTTTCCACAAAAGCACTTATTTTAAAATCTTGCTCCAGCGCCACATAGCCGTAACGCTGAATATCCGGGGTGGCTCGTAGCGCGAGACAAACTGACAGATCATTTTGGCGGACAAAATTGAAAAGCAGAGCGTAATCGATATCAAAAAAAGTGTCACCGTTAATTAAACAAAACTCCTCGTCTAATTTTGACCAGGCGTTCAGCAGCGCTCCGCCTGTACCGAGAGGCTGAGTTTCGCGGCAGCAAACAGCCTCTGGAAAATGTTTTTCGATAATTTCCGCTTGATAGCCGGTCAGAAGCAAAAATTTAGTAAAAGAATTTTTCCGGAGCTGCTTAATAAGAATATCTAAAAATGGTCGTCCAGCAATTGGCGACAGCGCTTTGGGCGCCTTGCCAATCGCTCCGCGCAGTCTCGTGCCGAGGCCTCCGCATAATATTACCGCCTGCATTTTTATAGTATACTATAATTTTACTAACCACTGTGCTGGATGTTTTTAATGGTTAATTTAGCCATAGGGATAAGAAATATGTTTAATAAATTGCTGGTTAAATTTTTTCGACAAGTAATGTACCGTATTTTCCTTTAAGTGACAGCTGTGGCAGTGCGATTTTAATGAAATAAAAAAGTTAAAATTTTTGTATTCAGAATAGGACTATTTTTGAGGCCGTTGATTATGATAGTATTATTACTAATTTATGCCCGATAAACTCAAAATTTTGCAGGTCAGCAAACTTTATTATCCGGTCATCGGTGGAGTGGAAAAAACATTGCAGCAGATTGCCGAAGGATTAAAGGATAAAATCGATATGAAAGTTCTGGTTTGTCAGCGGCGGGGGGCTGGCAGTGTAGAAAATATCAACGGCGTGGAAGTTCACAAAGCCGCTAGCTTGGGCTTGTTTTTTTCTATGCCGCTGTCTTTTGATTTTTTTAGAAAATTCAAAACTTTAAGTAAGAACTGTGCTATTCTGCATATTCATCTGCCTTTTCCTCTGGCTGATTTGGCTGTTTTTTTATTCCGGCCTAAATGCAAAATTGTGCTGTGGTGGCATAGTGATATTGTGCGGCAGAAAAAATTTCTATTTTTTTATAAACCGTTCATGTATTGGCTTTTGAATAGAGCGTGCACAATAATAGTGGAGACGCAGGGGCACATTGAGGGATCTGATTATTTGCCAAAGTACAAGTCTAAATGCCGGATAATTCCTCCGGCTATTGACGATAAATTGTTAAATAAAGGCTCTAGGTATTTTACGTCTATTTCACGAAAAACAATGAAAAAACCCGAGCGAGTATCGGTTTTATTTGTCGGACGTTTGGTTTACTACAAAGGCTGTGCAGTGTTACTGGATGCTTTTTCTCAGGTGCAAAACGCGGAATTGACAATCGTTGGTGCAGGAAATTTGGAAAAATCCTTGCAAAAACAAGCTGAAAAATTAGGCATAAGTAAAAAGGTGCATTTTGCAGGCACATTAAGTGATGCCAGGCTCTCCAGTGTATTTCAAAATTGCGACATTTTTGTCCTGCCGTCTGTCGAGAAAACCGAAGCTTTTGGTCTGGTGCAGATCGAAGCGATGGCTTACGGCAAGCCGGTCATCAACACTAGTTTACCCAGCGGAGTGCCTTATGTTAGTTTGGATGGAGTATCCGGTTTGACCGTGCCGCCCAAAGATGTTTCCGCTTTGGCACGCGCTTTACAAAAATTGATCGACGATGACAAATTGCGGTGCAGGCTGGGGCAAGGCGCTTACCGGCTGGCGCACGCTAGATACACTATGCGGCAAATGCTAGCCGGAGTAATGGCTGTGTATCAAGAACTTCAATAATTGCCAAAAACTTGTTATACTAAAGCAGGGGGTATTTCAAAACATGGGTCTTTACATTTTACAAATCGTGATCCTGATCATGCTGTTTATCGATATTCTTTACTGGTTTTTCTCCGGTCTCAAATCGCCGTGGCAAAAATTGATCGGTTTGCCTTTTCTCAATATCGCGGTTGGCACGCCGATTATTTTTACTTCGCTGACCCGTTCGGTTTTTGAAGTTTCCAAATTGCTAAATGTGCGTGTCGCGCTGATCTGGATCGTGGCGGTTATTTTGCTCAAAGCAATTCTCCGTAAAGAAAAATTGCAATTTGTCAGAACGTCACTCAACTGGCCGATTCTGGCTTTTATTGTCGTGAGCATTTTCTCGGTGGTTTTTTCCAGCAATCATTATATCGCTTTGCTTGGCGCCTATGACCGCTGGGAAGGCGTGATTACGGAGATCAATTACATGCTGCTGATTTTCTTTTACATCAATTACGTGCGCGACCGCAAAACGCTTTTTTGGCTGATCGGCGCGCTGGTTTTTGGCGCGATCGCTTCATCGGTTTATGGCATTTTTCAAGCCATGCAAATAGATTTTATGCACTGGTCGGTCGATCCTACCGCACGCGTTTTTGCCTGTATCAACAATCCGGTGCATTTCGCGCCGTATGTCGTGACGCATATACCATTGATTATCGGCATGGTTTTTTACTTTATCCGCAAATACAAATTAAATTTGATCGGACTAAAAGAACGCCTGCAAATCGCCGGGTTTTCCGTATCAAAGTTCGCGGTGTCTGTTGGTCTGCTGCTGGCCGCGCTGCTGGCGATTTTTACAATTCACCTGACCGGCAACTTTTTTTCTTTTGGCCGCGCGACCTGGATCGGTTTTTCGCTGGCGATCACACTGTGCTTGGCCTTGCTTTTGTCCCGTGACCAAAAAGAAATTTGGCGGGATGTGCTCTTTGTCGGCTACGGCTGTTTTTTGTTTAACGCGGCTTATGTTTTCAAGATCTGGAGCATGCATGTGTTTTTGCAATATTTTCTGGGACTGGCTTTTGCGATTTATATTGCTTATATCATTTACGCAATCTTGGCCAAAAAGAATTGGCTGAAGCTTTTGATGTATTGCGCGGTCGTCTTGTACGGTGGCTTTATGCAGTTCACTTCGGTGGATTTGAATGCTGTCTATATTTCCGTTGTGTCCTTGCTCTTGCTTGGTATTTGGATTTACAAAACATTTCCGAATGCTCTGGAAAAAGTTTTTTTGATCGCTTTGCTGACTATGCTGGTTGCAGTCGTTTCTTTACCGTCCGTGCCCAATCTTTATTATGCGCAGGTGATCAAGAGCGCGCTGGCCAAGCAGGGTGTGAAAAATCTGAACGATCCGCGGCACGCCAATTTGGTCATGGCCGAAGTAGGGCGTTTGCAGGAGGAGAAAAAGATTTCACCGCAAAGCGCCAATGTGTTTTTCCGCACACAGACTTATGCCGAGGCTTTCAATAAAGGTACGGCGCGTACTTCGATGTGGAAAACCGGCCTTTTGATGTGGACAGATTCGCCAAAATTGGGACAGAAACTTGGCGTAGAAATATTGCCAACAAACAGTGAGCAAATAAAACGCGGCTTATTGGGGCAAGGGCCAGGTATGATCAAAGAAATGTATTCCAAATACCGCCTCGCGGATTACGGCCGCTTGGAAGGAGGACAGCAGTTTACGCCGGACAAACTGCACAATGATTATGTGAATATGCTGGCGACGCGCGGCGCGGCAGGCTTTATAGTTTATTACGGCTGGCTGCTGCTCACGGGATTCTTTATTATATTGCGCAAGCTCCGACGGGAAGGCTTCACGGCAGGCAATTTTGTCCTGCTCGGCTTTTTCAGCGGTTTGTTTGTCTATCTCGGTCAGGTGCTTTTCAATTTCGGCGTAGTGGCCACGCGCGTGATTTTTTACGAATTTTTTTGTCTGGCCATCTGCATCGCTTTGTACGATCCTTTTGAGAGCGCGGCGACTGGCGAGGAAGCGGAATGCGCGCGTTGATTCTCGATGTCGGGCTGGAGACTTACCTGCGCGAGCCGCTGGGCCGGGATATTCTGGAATATCAAACGGAATATTTAAAAGCCGCGAATATTTTCAGCAAAATAATTGTGCTGACGGACACTATCGCGGAAGATTATACACAGAGCAATGTGTATTATTATGTGTGCGCGCAGCCGCCCAAATATGAATTTCTCAAGTCCGTGCTCGACGATCAGCCTTTTTTGCTGCTCAATGGTCCGGTTTTGACGGATTTTCCGGCCGTCAAAATCCGCGATTTGTTTTTTAACGGTGTGCTGGATTTGCTTTGCCTGACCGCCGTTGAAATGCGCGGCTCAACATTTGCTCTGGAAAAAACCACCGGCGGCGTTTTGCTTACGGCTTTTGGCGCGGGCGAGACCGCGGCACAGATTTACGTCATCAATCCGCTGCTTTTGACTTATTATTTTCACGAACGTTTTGAGCTGCGGATTTTTTTGACCGAAATCCTGAAGCATCGCAAACAAGTCGTTTGCCGTACTACGCCGGAATGGACGGAATGTGTAAACAATTATCCGGCTTACATTAACGCCAGCAGACATTTAAAAAATAGTGAACATTTACCCGGACAGTTGATCGACGGCTCTTATTACGGCAAAAATTGCGAGGTCGATTTTTCCGCTGAATTAAGCGGCACGCAGTTTTTCGGTGACAATTGCGCTGTCGGTAAAAATTGCGTTTTAAAAAACAGCGTCTTACTTGGCGGCAATAAAATCGGCGAGGCCGTCAGGCTCAGCGACGTGATCCTGCAAAAAAACGTCTGCGTTGGCCGGCATTGTGAACTCAGAAATTCTTTGATCGGCGCAAATAGCGTCATTGAAAATAATGTGCGTATTCCAGAAGGCATGATCATCGCGCCGGACAGCATTATCAAAAGCGGCTCGGGGGTTTAAATGCAAAATTTTCGGCGGCTCTTTACCTGTCTAAAAATTCTGGGCGACCTGGCGCTGATCGTCGTGAGTTTTTGCGTCGGCTATGTTTTAAAATTTAAGCTTTATTGGTTTGGCATCGGCGAGATCACGCCGAGCGCCAATTTTCCCGATTACTGGGAAGTGATGATATATATAGAAGTACTCTGGTTGCTGGCCTTTGCTTATACCGGTCTGTACCGCTATTTTCAGGGGCCGCTGGCGCGCATGCGCGAGATCACCGCGGCGGTGGTCGGCGTTAGTCTGGGTGTGCTCGAGGTGATGGCCTTTTCTTTTCTTTATACGACTTTTCCGGGCTCGCGTTATGTGTTGGTTTATTCCGGTTTGTCAGCAATTTTGCTGATTTCGCTATACAGAGTAATTCTTGCCAAAGTTATGGCAATATTGCATTTTCAGGGCTATGCCAATAAACGCGCCGTGATCATCGGCTCCAGTCCGACCGCCCAGCGCATTGCTGAAAAAATCCTCCAGTATCCAGAATACGGTTTCAAATACTGCGGTTTTATCGCGGACCGCAAGCCTGAACACATCATTTATCCGCTGAAAAAAAATTTTATCAAGCTTGGCCGGCTGAAAGAGTATGCGGAAGTATGCAAAAAGCATAAAATTGCCGCCGTTTTTGCCGACTCGGATATTTTGAGCGCTGAAGATATTTACAATATTGTGGAATTTTGCCGGAAGCACGGTATTTATTTCCGTTATCATTCCGAAGCTTTTTCTAAAAATATTTTTTGGGAAGATCTGGATGCCATTAATTTGATCGGTCTCAAAGAACAAAAATTTTCGGAAATTAACCGACTTCTTAAAAGAACGGCTGATTTGATTTTAGTCATTCCGGCGCTGCTCATTGCCTGTCCGCTGATGTTATTGATTTACTTCGGCATTAAAATTACTTCGCCCGGTCCGGCGATTTACCGGCAGACCAGATTGACGCGCGCTGGACGGGAGTTTCAATTTTTGAAATTCCGGTCTATGCCGGTGGATTCCGAAAAAGACGGTGCGGTGCTGGCGGTCCGGGATCAAAAACACCGTACAACGCGTTTCGGTTATTTTATCCGCAAAACTTCATTGGACGAATTGCCGCAATTATTCAATGTGCTCAAAGGCGACATGTCCATTGTTGGTCCGCGCCCCGAACGACCGGTCTTTCACCGCAAATATTTAGAAACTGTGCCGCGCTGGAACGAGCGTCTGGCGGTTAAGGGCGGCATCACCGGCTGGGCGCAGCTCAACGGTCGCGCGGAGTTGACCGCGTCGCCGCAGGAAAAACTGGAATATGATGTTTATTATATTGAAAACTGGTCACTGCTTTTTGACATTATGGTTTTGTGGCGCACTTTCTGGCATGTGCTGAAACAAAAAGATGTATACTGATAGTTAGTTTGAGCGGTAAATATGTTTGCCGGAGCGAACGTAACCTTCATGACTTCGTCGTGTTCGCGTAGGTAAAGCATATTTACCGCGAAAATTATTAGGAGATTTTATGGTAAAAGTTCGTTTTGCGCCGTCGCCCACTGGCAATTTGCACATCGGTTCGGTACGCACGGCATTATTTAATTATCTTTTTGCGCGGCATCACGGTGGCCAATTTGTCCTGCGTATCGAGGACACTGATTTGGAGCGCTCGCGTCAGGAATACACGGACGATATTTTGTCCGGTCTGGAGTGGCTGGGTTTGTCCAGCGCTGAGCCGCCGGTTTATCAAAACTCCCGCCGCGAACTGCATCTGGAATACGTGGATAAATTGCTCCAAGAGGGCAGGGCTTATCCCGATCCGGAAGGCTCGCCGGCGGTGTTTTTCCGCGTGCCGACAGATGGGGCAACGATAATTCCCGACTTGGTCAAAGGCGACATCGTTTTTCAAAACAAGGATTTTAAGGATCAGGTTATTCGCAAATCCGACGGTTCTGTTACCTATAATTTCGCGGTCGTGCTGGACGACGCGCTGATGGGCATCACGCACATTATTCGCGGCGAAGACCATATTTCCAACACGCCCAAACAGATTTTTTTGTACAAGGCGCTGGGTTTTGCCCTGCCGCAATTTGCGCACATACCGATGATTTTGGGGCCGGACCGTTCCAAATTGAGCAAAAGACATGGCGCGACCTCCATAAATGAGTATAAAAAAAGCGGTTTTTTACCTGAAGCTATCGTAAATTATCTGGCTTTGCTGGGCTGGGCACCGGCGGACGGTGCGGAATTGATGACTATGGCCGAATTATGCCAAAAATTTGATCTGGACAGGGTATCCAAATCTAATTCTATTTTTGATCTGGAAAAATTACGCTGGTTGAATGCCCAAAAGTTGAAAAATTGGAGTCTGGAAACTCTGCAACAGGCTTATCCTGAATTGGCTATAGAGATTTTAAAAATCATAAAGGACGATCTGGTTTTGTTGACCGACGCGCCGGAAAAAGCAAAAGTATTCACTTTGAATAAAATTGACTACACAGACGAACAAAAAACCGAGTTGAAAAGCGATTCGGCGCGTCAAGTTTTTCGTGAATTGCAAGAAAAAATTGATATTATTTATACCGGTAGCATTGACGAGCAATATGACAAAGCCCAAGCGCTTATTGATGATATTGTAAAAAACACCGGCCTCAAAAAAAAGGAGGTTTTTCACCCCTTGCGTATGGCTTTGACCGCGCAAAAATCCGGTCCGGGTTTGAAATTTTTGCTGGTTTTGCTGGGCAAAGAGAAAGTAAAAGAGAGAATACAAAATGCGCTTGGGTGTTAACATCGACCACATTGCCACTTTGCGGCAGGCCAGAAAAGACGTGTATCCTGACCTGCTGGCCGCGGCGCGCGAATGTATCCAGGCTGGCGCGAACGGCCTCACAGTGCACTTGCGCGAAGACCGGCGGCATATTCAGGACAGCGACGTGTTTTTGCTGCGCCGGACTTTCCCCAAAACTCAGCTCAATCTCGAAATGGCCGCGGTGAACAGCATTGCCCAAATAGCCTGCCGGTTAAAACCGGACTCGGTCTGTCTGGTGCCGGAAAAAAGACAGGAATTGACCACCGAAGGCGGCTTGGACGTAAAAGACAATGTAAGAAAAATAAAGTCTATTTCACGAAAAATGCAGAAATCCGGTATTAGAGTATCGTTATTTATTGACCCCGATGCCGGGCAGATAAAGGCCGCCGGAGAAGCGGGAGCGGACATGGTCGAACTGCATACCGGCGCTTTCGCGGAATATTCCGATCCGCGAAGGCCAAATTTTGAGCGGTCAAAAGCCCAAAAGGAACTGCAAAAATTATTGTCCGCCGCCAAATTGGCCAAAAGTCTGGGATTGCAGATCAATGCCGGTCACGGTCTGACTTACAAAAATGTCCGCACGCTGGTCGGGCCTAAAAATTTGTTCACGGAATTCAATATCGGGCACAATATTATCGCGCGCGCGGTTTTTGTCGGCTTAAAACAAGCAGTGAGGGAAATGAAAGAAATTCTTGAATAATTAGGTTGAATAAATATCTTTGCTTACGCGCGTGGTGGCTTCTCACTTAACGTCGCGCATTTTGCGCCGCAAGACACCCCTCAGACAAAAATCTGTAACACAGATTTTTGCCAGCTCCCCTTATTTAAGGGGAGCAAACTTAAATCCCCCGTTCCCTGTTTTCTCCCCTTGGCAAGGGGAGATGTCGTGGAACGACAGAGGGGTATATTCTTATCTTGCAGTACCTGCCGGTTTGTTCAAAGTAAACAACGTGTAATTACCATCGCTGTACAATTGCGTGCTGTTCCGCAAATAAATATGCGTTTTGTATTCGCTTAAACAATTATTGTAGATCAAAACAAAAGTTCCCCATTGCGGCTCCCAGTTGGTGTTCGTGTTGGAGTTGTATAAATTGAGCGGCTCCAGACGCACTTTGCCATCGGTCAGCTCCTGGATCACTCGGCCTCTGTGATAGCAAGAGGCAAAATAACCAAACCGGTATTCGCTGCTGGACAAAAAAGCGGCGAGCGGAGCATGGATTTTAGTGTTTTCTCTGGCCAATTTATAGTACGAGTCAAGAGCATAAAAACCACCAAGCAGCAAATAGAGCAGCAAAAATCCGCCCAGCAAAGGTTTTTGGAAACCGTGTTTACTAAAATACAAAGCGATGAACGGCGCTAAAAAGATGAATAAGGCAAAATAAGGATATTGATCGCCGCCGTAGGGCTGATAGGTCAGCACGGAAACCGCCAGAGTAAAAAGTAAAGCTTTGGCCAAAAAATCAGGCAAGATCGCCGACGGATCGGCCGCTTTATTTTTATCCTCGCGCCACAATTTGAACAAGAGCAAACCGAATACTATAGAAGCCAGACTGAAAATACCGGCTAAACTAAAAACTTTGACGCCCGGATAAAAACCTAAAAACTGCCAAGACTTTATCAAGAAAGCGCCGGCGCGGCAGAATAATTCCTGCGGCGCGCAATTAAAAAAACGCAGTTGAAAAGAACAGACACCGCTCAAGAAAGCCAGCACTATATAGAAAATATTTTGCGCCGCGCGATTGGCGGCCAGAGGCAGACGCAAAAATAGACCAAAAAGCGCCAGGATCAGAGTGTAGGTCAAGCCGTTGTTCATTAAGAAAATATAGTTGTCCGCGCCTAGCGGCAGGAGAAAAATACAGGCGGTCCACAGATGCCAGGGTTTTTTGACGCCGAGTTGTTTGGTGAAAAAAAGGTAAGCCAACAACAGCAAGACCTGGGTAATCAAGCGGCCGACCGCGCGCGTCAAAGCAAAACTGGAGGATAATTTAAACAGCGGCGCATAGATCAGCAAATTGGTTAAATTAATAGACCCGGCGGAAAAATTCTGAAAAAATCTTCCGCTGTCCGCCAGGCTTTTGGCCTGCAGCAAATTGGCAGTAAAATCCAAACCACAAATCGTGGAGTAATTAATATAAAACCAAACAGCCAGCAACACGCCTATAAAAAACCGCGCGGCTGTTTCCGCAATTTTGGCAGACCCGATTTTGTCTCCGGCAGATATTTTTGTGCGCATTGGCTTCCTCCTTAAATCTTAAATTTAACGCTTTGTAATTATAACATATTGGCTCGACCGACTGGCCGGAAAACGCTGATAATTTCAATGCCGGCCGGAGCATACTGCGCGATGGTTTCCGCCAATTTTCTCAGAGTATTGCCGGTCGTGATAATGTCATCGGCGAGCAGAATTTTTTTATTTTTTAATTCGATTGTTTTATTTTCCCAGACTTGAAAAATATCCGCGGTTTCTTTCACGCGTTCGGCAGGGGAGAGCGCAGCCAGTTTTTGCGTATGCCGGCCGCGGTAGACTATATCGGCACGCAGGGGAATATGATAATACGCGGCATAGGTCCGAAAAAATTCTTCAACTTGATTGAAACCGCGTTCTTGCCGGCGCAGCGGATTGAGCGGTGCTGGAATTAACAAATCCGCTGTGATTTTCGGCGCGTGTTGCAGCAGAGATTTTTGGATAAACGGGATTAATTCACGATTTTTTTGATATTTTATCTGCGCGAGGATTTTTCTGGCGGTTTCGTCATATTCAAATAAACCGAGATATTTATAGCCGAGCGCCAGTTGGCTGTGCTCATGATATGGATGCAAACGGGCGCAATTCTGGCAAAGCAGAGACCTGTCCGCCGCGCCGCCGCAAACCGCGCACTTTTGCGGAAAAAGCAAATTCCAGAATTGTTTCAGCATGAGCGATGTGTTAAAATTATAACATAATGCAAATGCTGAGTTGGCCGGAATTTTTGCAGCTGATCAAGTCGGACGTCAAAATGTGCGGCGTGCCGCTCATCAATACTTCGCAGGACATCACAAAAAAAGCCGCGGAACTGGCCAATGAAAAAGGCGGTTATCTGATCCTGGGTTTTGACCGTTATACTTTTCAACTGCCGGGCTGTGTTTTTGACGGCAAATGGCTGAACGGTATTTTGACTCAGGAAATCAAGCCGGCACTGAATTTTGAGATTATCGGTTTTATCCGCAGCAATAAAAGACTTTTTGTCGTCAAAATCGCTGAAGGTGTGAAAAAGCCGTATACCGTGGCGGGTGGCTCGGAAGTGCAGACGACAATGCCGGCCAAAGTGCTGACACTGGAAAATATTGCGCCGGAATTTGTGCAAAAGCGGCAGGAAGCCTGCCTCAAATATCTGGAAGAA
>JAIRZV010000014.1 GCA_031267055.1 Candidatus Margulisiibacteriota bacterium
GCCGCGGCTTCCTTTGAATTAAAAGGTCCGCTGTCCGAATTATCCGGCGGCGGCCGTTTCGCGATCGCGGATTTGCATTATCTGCAAAACGAAATCGGATTGGTGTCGGCGGAGTTTGCCGTGCAGGGTGATCAGAGCGAAATATTTTTCCGCAGTCCCGACAAAATGGAAGGCAGTGTGGTTTTCCGCGGCGGCTGGGAGAATCTGCTGGCCGATCTTGATCTCAAAGTCGATGGTCTGGAGATCGGCGCCGCGCTGCACAAAGATATTTCGCAAAACATCACGGCCGTGGTGCACCACGCGCGGCTGGATTTGCAAAAAAGTAATCTCGTGCAAATGTATTTGCCGGACAGCACCGGCGCGGCAGAATTTGTCGGTGAATTATTTTGGGTGGACAAACATCTGCTGCTCGACGGTTCTTTGCGCGCCGAGGAGCTGCGTTATGCTGATCTGATTGTGACGCCGCTGCAGGGACAATTTTTATTTGACGGGCAAGAATTTCGTGTGGCGGATTTTCATTTTGGTCTGGCCGACAGTTTTTTGACCGGCAATGCCAGCGTCAGGATCGTGGCTGGCGAACAGCCGCTCTGGCAAAGATTGGCGGTCAGCGTGGATATAGACACCAAAGTGAATTTGGCCGCGGCCTATGAATTTACCGGCAAGGCCGAAGCGGTTTGGCAGGATTTGCAACGGCGCTGGCAAAACCCCGCTGAAAGCCAACGGCCGCTTGTGTCGGCGTGGCTGTCAGACGAGGTTTTGTATGCGGAATACGGCGACTCGGCTTTGCGTAAATTTAAAGATTATATTCCGGCCGCGGCGGCGGATATTTTGCCAGCGCTGGATTTGCGCGGACAGTTGGACGGGCACTTGGCTTTTTACAGCCGCGGTGATGATTTCCGCATCGAGCAGGATTTGCGCATAGTCGGCGGCTCGATTCAGGGACAGGGCGCTGATTTGATAGAAATCACCGCCGGCACCGATCACAGCGGATTGGTCAGTTTGAATATTTTAATGCAAGGTCTGCGCGCCGCTAATGTAACCGGCCACGACAGTTTGTTTCTGAGCGCCTTGGTCAGCTCCGGTAATTTGTATTTTCAAGACTTTGCTTTGACGAAAGGCAGCCGCACAGCACGGCAGATTTTGACCGGCTCTTTCCCTTTGTTTGGTTTCTGGGACGAGCGTTTTGCGCAGGGCGAGATCGATTTGCGTTTGCGTCTGGCAGGCGAGGACTTTGCGCTGTTGATCCCGTTTTTCGGCGGAGCGATTGATAGTCCGGGCGATGTCGACATTAATCTGCGCGGCACGCTGGAAGCGCCACGGCTTTCCGCGGATAAATTAAATCTGGCGAACACGCGGATTGGTTTTGACAATTATTATATTCAGGAAGCTTTGATCCGCCGCGCGGATCTGGCTTTGCGCGACAATGAATTGACGCTCGATAATCTGGAAATCATTTTGCGTAGCGGAGAGCACGACACCCCGCCTTTGCGTTTATCCGGCAGACTGGGCTTGCGGGATTGGAATTTCCGGCAAACCGAGCAAATAATTTTGCCGATCAATCTGGCGGTCGAGGATATGCAGGGCGAGCTGAATCTCCGCGGTTTGTACAATGGTGATTTTGAATTGCGCGACATGGGGCTAAACGGCGAGCTGGCGCTGCCGATCAGTGCGGAGAAAAAAGCAGACCTTGACAAACGGATTCGCGCCAACGAGCCGCTGGGTCCGTTGCTGACCGGCACGCTATCTTTTTCTAACGGCACACTGATCCTTTTGGCCGCCGACAAACCGCTCAATCTCAAGTCAGAAAAAGCGCTCTCGGTGATGCTGGATTTGAATTTAAATATAAAGAACAATCTGCGCGCGGCATCCACGGCGTCGCTTTTGAGCGGCGATTTTTCCGGATTTTTGGGACAGATCAATGTGGGCTTACGCGACAATAATCCGCCTGTGCGTATCGGCGGCTCGACGAATTATCTGCGCATCGGCGGCTTGATTTATCTCGACGATGGTTATGTGGGTTTTCTCAATCGCAAATTTACTTTGCTGGAGCAGCGCGATCAGGAAAAATATTTTTTGGGCGCGACGACGCATCGTCCGCAGGAAAATTATCTGGAATTTGGCGAGACGGAAAAATATACGCTCGAGCCATATCTCTCGGCGGTGGCGCAGACTACGGTGTATGACACCCTGGTTGTCAGCAACTCTGCGCTGGCGGTGTCCGGCGATATAGATATAGAAAAAGCCGCGCCGCAAACACTCACGACAGAGACGGATTATTTGGTGTTCATCGACGGTTCGGTTTTTGACTTGTCGTCCATCACTTTTGAAAAATATCGCAAAGAAAATTTAAATATGGCGCTGGACGGCGAGCCTTATGTCCTGCGCGATAAAAACACCGGCAAAACTATCGACCAATATCGTTTTCAGGAACTGGCCTATGCGATCTCTCCGCCGCTGATGAAATCCGCGCTGGCTCTGGCGCGCGGCACGAGTGCGCAGACCGGCGGCGAAGTGATCAGGGAAACCGCGCGCGACCTGACTGTGACAGAGATAAATTTGCTGGCGCGTACTATTCTGCGGCCGGTGGAAAAAAGCGCGGCGCAAATGACCGGCCTCTATGATGTGCGTTTCAAGCGCGACATCGGCTCTGACGCGGCGCGTTTTGCCGGACTGGAAACTCAGGCCGCGCTGGTGGATACGGAAAATACGCGTTTGACCGAATATTTGTTTGGCTTGGAAATGGTCAAAGAGCTTTGGAAAGAGCGGATTTTTTTCAGCGTGGACACCACGCTGGACCGCAATCTGCAAAACAAAAGATTAAATATTACAGTTGGTTCTTATAAATTAACTTTTAAACTGCTGAAAAATTATTTTCTGGACGAATTGTCTTTGAATGTTGGACAGGAATTGGATTTGCAGCAGGAAGAATATATACCGGCGCTGTCACTGGAAATGCTGCACAATTTTTGACGGGGTAAATTAATGAAAAAGTTTTTGAGCGTGATTTTAATCTGCTGCGGTCTGCACGCGCTGGATGCGGAGTATTTCAATCTGACGGTTTTGTACATCACGGTGACCGGCAATCAGATTTACAGCGCACAGGATATTTTGAGCCGCGCACAGATCAAAACCCGCCGCGGCCAGGGCCAGCGTCTCGACGCGCCGGTGTTGCAGGAAGACATTAATCGGATCATGGCGCTGGGCGGTTTTCAGTCTGTTGACGTGGATTTACAGCCGCGCGGTCGCGGTTTGTTGCTCCTTTTTGTCGTGAGCGAAAATCCGGTTTTACGCGCGGTGGAATTTGCCGGCAATGTCTCGTTGCCGGAAACACAGATCAGGGATTTTTGGCAAAACCAAGCCGGCGAGCAATTAAATTTTTTGACGCTGGAAAAAGACATTCAGCGTTTGAATAAGGTTTATCAAAAAGAAGGCTACGAGCTTTCTTCGATACAGGAAATCAAGCTCGTTTCGGACAATGTGCTACACGTGCGCGTCGTCGAGCCGGCAGTCGGCGAAATTATTTTGTCCGGCAATATTTACACGCACGGCGATCTGCTCCGGCGCGAAATGGCGCTATCGCCCGGCAAAGTTTTCAACGCCAAAACTCTTGCCGCAGACCGCCTGCGTATTTTCCGCTTGGGTTATTTTTCCGCGGTGTTGCTGCCGGAAATAGTTCCGGGCGTGAATGACGGCGAGGTGGATATCCGGCTGCAAGTAAGACCAAAAAAGAAAAGCCAGCTCAACGCCGGTTTGGGCGTCACCTCGCGCGAACAATTTGCTTTTACGCGGTTTAGCCTGATTAATCTGCTGAATACCGGTGAACAAATACAGCTCAATATGCAGTTTGGCCGCGAATACCGCGTGCCCAACGCTCTGCCGAAATTCAGCTACCGCGCGCGCTACTATTATCCGTGGTTTTTAACGCGCGATTTGACCTGGGGTTTTACCAGTTATATGAACACCAGTTACGAAAAGATACGCAATCCCGAATCCGACGTCAGCGATATACTGGCGATCCGTCGTAGTGGTTTTTCCACCGACTTCAGTCTGCCGTTGCCTTTTGGCCGGCAATACAATATTTTGCTGGAATACAAAGACGAGTTTGTGCAGGAAGACCGGCTCAATCCCAGTCTGCATTATCTCAAACGCTCGCTGGCGCTGACTTATATTTACAACAGCCTGCGTTATCTCGACGAGACCAACATTGCGCTGGACGGCGATATGTACCGGCTGCATTTTGAGGGCGGCGGCAATATTTATTTTCTCGACCAGAAAATTATCAGTATGGGCGGCGTGGAGTTTCTCCGTAACGAGCTGCAGTATTTGCGCTACATACCGCTGACTGGTGACAACAATGTGGTGGGCGTTAGTTATCGCAGTGGCGCTTACCTATCCTCGCGCGACCGCAATATTCTCGAGGGCGAGGAATATTCGCTGGGCGGCGGCTCCACAGTGCGCGGTTACGCGGATATCGAGCCATTTGCCGTCGGGCCAAAAATGTTTTTGATCAACGCCGAGTATCGCTATATTTTTAATGAATACTGGCAGGGTGTTTTGTTTTACGATTGGGGACACGCTTTTGACGATCCGCAAATCTCGGTCAAAGAATTTAAATCCGGTTATGGTTTTGGCGTGCGGCTGTCCACGCCGATCGGCCCGCTGCGTTTCGATCTTGGCCGCGGCGAACTGCACTGGATTTTGCATTTTGGTTTGGGGTATACCTTTTAACCCAAACACGTTATTATTCCACCCGCGTGAAAAAATTGTTTCTTACATTATTGTGCCTGCTGGCCACTGCCTGTACTCTGGAGCTGGACACTGAACCGCGGTTTTCCGCGCCAGTGACACCGGCTATACGCGAGCTGACGCTGACCCCCGCCGAAAACGGAGACGCCGCGGATTATTCTTTTGATCTGGACAGCATGTATGCGCCCGGGCAAACTGTAACTTTCAATGTGCAAAAAAACCGGGCGGATTTGCATATCTCCATGGTTGCTATAGAGCTGCTCGGACAGCGCGGCGAATTGCGCGAGTATGAAAAAGACAGCTGGACCGGTTATTTTGTTTTGCCGCAGGAACTTGACGAAGGCGCTCTGCCGGTGACGATTTCTCTGCGCGGCCGTGATTATGCGGCTGACGAACCGGCCGAGATAAATATTGTTTATCCGATCAGCGAGATTATTTTAAAAAGCCAGACCACTGCGTCCCTGCCGCCGACTTTGAATACTATTGTCCGGGAAACGATTTTACTGCAAACCGGCGATTTTTATTCGGCTATGCGTGCGGAAGTCAACCGCCAGCGGATTTTTGATCTGGGCTTTTTTGAAAAAGTGGAAGTTAAGCGGACGGTGCGAGATCGGAAAAGCCAGATGATTTTTTCGCTCTGGGAAAATCCGGTGCTGAAAAATATCCACGTGACCGGCAACCGCGCGCTTTCCGCAGCGGAAATTTTGGCCGTCATGGAATTAAAATCTGGTGAAATACTGGCGACGCGCCAACTGCAAAAAGACATGCTGGCTGTGGAAAAACTCTACAGCGACAAAGAATACACTTTTGCGCGTATCGCTTCGATAGAGCGTCCGGCCAAAAACAATGATTTTACGCTGACGTTGCGGATTTCCGAAGGCGAGATCGGCAATATTCGCGTGTTGGGCAATGACGTGACTCAGACTAAAGTCATCACACGCGAGACGGAGCTGAAATCCGGCGATGTTTTCAATGCCGCTTTGCTGCGCGACGATTTTCGCAGTATTTACAATCTGAATTATTTTTCCCAGCTGATGCCCGATGTGCGCGTCAACGAGGAAACCGGCAAGATCGATCTGGACTGGAAAGTTGAGGAGAAAAAAACCAGCTCAGTAAATTTTGGCGGCGGCTACGGGCAAGTGCAGGGCTGGTTTGGTTTTACCGATCTCCTGCTGGACAATATCATGGGCTCCGGTCAGTCTTTGCTTTTGAAAGCGTCATTTGGCGAGAAACTGACTTCGTATCAAGTCCGTTATCACAATCCGTGGATGTGGGACAACAAAACTTCTTTTACCGGCAGATTGTGGTCGACTTACGGTTACAATTACCTTTCAGCCCAGCGTGAATTGCGCAACGGCTGGTCGACCGCGGTCGGTTTCCGCAAGACGAAATACATCAGCGAGACGTACAGTTTTCGCTATGAAGATGTTTTCAATATCGATGACCGCACGCAGGATTATCAGGACCGCGCGGTGGGCTACAGCATTGCCTATGACTCGCGCGACCAGTGGATGAATCCGACCACCGGCCAACATGCGATTTTTTCTATGGATCATTCCGCTAAGCTGCTGGGCGGCAGTATCAACGCCTCGCGCTACTCCGCGCAATACAATCATTTTCATCCGCTGGCCGAAAAACAGGTGCTGGCTTTCCGCACGATGTATGATTATCAACTGGGCGATATTTTTCCGGCGGAGCAGTACTATGTGGGCAGCGACAGTACCGTGCGCGGCTATCGGTCGATTTTCGCCAAAGGCAACGAGCGCATTATTTTTAATCTGGAGTACCGTTATATTTTTACGGAAATGTTTGTCGGCGTGCTCTTTTATGAT
Source organism: Candidatus Margulisiibacteriota bacterium (assembly GCA_031267055.1). Classification (GTDB taxonomy): domain Bacteria; phylum Margulisbacteria; class Termititenacia; order Termititenacales; family Termititenacaceae; genus Termititenax. Next base: position 6,579 of record JAIRZV010000014.1, read on the forward strand.
ATTGGCCAGACCACGCAGCCGGTGTATGATCCGCGGGACGCCGAGCGCGATTTTACCAACCGCGTAGGCTGGGGTTCAGCGCAGGGCTTTGGCGTGCGCATCCTCACGCCGATGGGGCCGATCCGCCTCGACTACGGCTGGCCAGACCACAAAGAATTCGCCGACGGTTTCTTGAGTTTTAATATGGGGAATACGTTCTGATTTTGCTAGTTTTGACCGTGGTGCGGTGCCGGAACAAAACTGTCTTTTGGTTTGTATAATGTTGCGGAATTAAGCCGCAATATTTTGCTGGAACGTTTTTAGTTTTATGTTAAAATAACAGCTGAATATATTTTTAAAGGGAGCAGGAAACATGAAATTAGCAAAAATAATTTTAAGTCTGGCGGTTTTGGTGAGTGTTTCGCTGGCGGCGACAGTCGGGTATATCGACGTGAAGCAGGTTTTTGAGGGCTACAGCAAAACGAAATCCGTGCAGGACGATCTTAATAATAAAATGAAAGATTATGAAAAACTGCGCAACAAGCACGCGCAAAAATTGACCGAGGCCAAGATCGATGGCAAGACGGAAAAAGATCTGGAAAAATTGCAGGAAGATATGAAAAAAGAACTCGGCCCCAAAGAAACAGAAATCCAGATGATCAATGACGAACAAATGGCCAAAATCCGCAAAGATATTGTCGCCGCGGTGGATGCCATTTCCAAAGAAGTCGGCATCGATGTGGTGGTGGACAAACAGGTGATTATCACGGGCGGCATGGATTTGACCGAGCAGGTCATCACGCGCCTGAATAAGAAAAAATAAATGTTGACCGCGCGGGCGCTCGCTGAAAAAATCGGCGGCCAGTTGATCGGGCAGGATATTCCTGTGAAATTTTTAGTAGAAGTGGCGGACTGTGCCAGAGCGGAGTCGGTTTGTCTTGGTCTGGCGCGCAAAACCCTCACGGCCTTGAAAGACCAAAAACCGAATTGCCTGATCCTCAATCAAGACCTGCCGGAATTTTCCTGTCCCAAGATTATCACAGCCAAAGGTAAAGAAGTTTTGATCGAGTTGCTCAATATTTTCTATCCCGAATCGGAAAAAACCGGCGTTTCGGAAAAAGCGTTTGTTGATCCGGCGGCAGTTATCGGGCAAAACGTGACAATTTATCCACAGGCTTTTGTCGGACGAAATGCGGTCATTGGCGACAACACGATTTTATATGCCGGCGCGGTGATATACGCGGACTGCGTCATCGGCAAAAACTGCATTATTCATGCCAACGCTGTGATCGGCGCCGATGGTTTTGGCTATATACAGGACAAGGACGGCCGGCAGCGCAAAGTGCCGCAAAAAGGTAAAGTTATTATTGAAGACGATGT
>JAIRZV010000018.1 GCA_031267055.1 Candidatus Margulisiibacteriota bacterium
TAATAGTACATGCGCCGCATAATTTTGTCGCCGGTGTGATCCTTGTAATTGTATTCGCTGATGTCCTGCGGCATACCGTACAACACCTTCATTTCGAGAATACCGTCAGTCGGCCGCAAGCCAGCGCCGGTCTCGTAAATAATCTTGTCCGAATAACCGGCCGCCATATTGCCGGTATACAGGCCGACCGCGATCACCTCTTTGTTTTCGTTAAAATAAAAATAGATGCGGTTCTCCGGCTGTTGCGCCAGAAAAACCTGCGTCTTGTCGTTGACATTGAGCGGATAAGGCAGGCCTGTGATTTCCTGTCTGCCCCATCTGTCGATAAAAGGATATTTTTGCGCGACATTGTCAAAAGTTTCGCCGATAGCTACGCCGCCGATAGAAATCTCGGCGCCCAACCAGGCCACTAGCGCTAAGCAGAAAAACATTTTTTTCATCGGCTGAATTATAACACAGCCTTACAGCGCGGCCATACCTATCCATTTGTTTTTCGCTTTTTTTCTCCTTATAATAGGCGCATGTTTCAAAAGGTCTCTTTCATCGGGCTGGGGCTGATCGGCGGCTCTATCGCCCGCGCCATACGTCAAAAATATCCGGCCACCTGGATCGCCGCCAAAACCGCCTCGTCTAAAACTCTGGCCTACGCCTACGACAGCGGCATCGTGCAGGAAACGCCGGGCAATATTGCCGCGCTGTGCCACGACGCCGATCTGATAATCATCGCCACGCCGATCGAGCTGATCACCGCTTATGTGAAACAAATTTACGCGGCGGCCAAACCCGGCGCGATTATCATCGACACCGGCTCGACCAAAAGCCAGATCGTCGGCGCGCTCAAAAAATATGCCGATAAATTTATCGGCTGTCACCCGATGTTCGGCAGCGAGAAAACCGGTATCGCGCACTCCTCGGCGGAGCTACTGCAAGGCGCGCGCATTATCTTCACGCCGTACAAAAATACACCGCGCGGCAAATTGCTGGCCGTCCTGCAATTTTTTAAGTCGCTCGGCGCGCGCCCCTGCAAAGCCGAGGCCCGCGAGCACGACGCCGCGGTCGCGGCTGTCTCGCACACACCGTATTTTAACGCCGTCGCCCTGCTGCAAATGGCCGATGATGACACCAAACGCGCACTGGCTGCGACCGGCTTTCAATCCTGCACGCGCATCGCGGAATCCGACCCGCTGTGGGGCGTGGAAGTCGCGCGCACCAACCGCCGCGAAGTGCTGCGGCATTTGAAAAAACTCCAGCGCGAAATTTCCTGGCTTGAGCAGTTGATCGGTCGCGGCGACTACAAAGGCCTCAAAGAATATCTCGAATTCAGCCGGCAAATCAGACGGAGCATTTATAGATGAAAGTTTGTTTTTCCTGCGGCGGCACCGGCGGACATATTTATCCCGCGTTAGCGATCGCGGATAAATTCGCGGAACGTTTTTTTATCGGGTCAAATAGACTGGAAAAAACGCTGGTGCCGCAGGCCGGTCATAAATTTTACGAAATCCCGGCCAGTTGCCGCGATCCGCGCGCGATCGCGGCCGGATTTTATCAAGCTCTAAAAATCCTCGCGCGCGAAAAGCCGGATATTGTGGTAGCAACCGGCGGCTATGTCACCGTGCCGGTCATTTTAGCGGCCAAATTGCTCGGCAAAAAGGTTTATTTACAGGAACAAAACATCTTGCCCGGTCGCGTTAATCGTTACTTAAGCCGCCTCGCTGCCAAAGTTTTTGTCGCTTTTGCCGGAGCTGCTCGATATTTTCCCAGAAATAAAGCTGTCTTAACAGGAAATCCAGTTCGTAAAGACATACTTAACGTAAGTTTTTCGCCAAACCACACAAAAATTCTGGTTTTCGGCGGGTCATTATCCGCAAACAGCATTAACAACGCCATAAATGAGTTTAAAACCAGCAAAGCATTGCTTAACGAATTCCTGCATCTTGACGGAACAAATTATCAGCACGACATGGCAAATCTGTACAGTAAGACTAAACTATGCATTTGCCGCGCCGGAGCTACAACTCTATCCGAGTTGGCGGCTATAGGTTTGCCTTCTATATTGATACCCTATCCGCACGCCGCGGACAATCATCAGGAATTTAACGCGCGGTATTTTGAGGAGCGCGGCGCGGCCGTTCTTTTGCTCGACAAAGACCTGACCGCCGACTCTTTGGCCGCCACGATCGCTAAAATCGACAATCCTGAAACACTGACCCGCATGTCCAACGCCGCCAAAACTCTGCATTTCAAGAACGCCGCGGAGAAAATAAAACAGTTTATTGAGAAAACTCCAGTTGACAAAAAGAATAAAAAAGAATAAAATTGAAGCAGGTGGTTAATTATGGCGAAAACAATAACTCTGCGGGTGGATGACTCCGCTTATGGTCTTTTTAAGAGCGCGGCCGACGGCGACCAGCGAACTATTTCTAATTACATCGAATACGCGGCGCTAAATTATACGCTGGACAACGAATTTGTCGATGACCGCGAAATGGACTGGATCAAAACGCGTGTCAAAGATTTAAAATGCGGGCTGGCTGATGTTCAGCAAGGCAGGTACCATTTCGTTGACTGAATACAGAATCGCGGAAACAAATTCTTTCTGCCGGAAAATAACTTCTAAAAAATTTTCGGCTTTGCAAAATAAATTGCGTGTTTATGTTTATCCGCTTTTAAAGCGCAATCCGTATTGCGGCCCGAACATCAAAAAACTAAAAGGCACGGAATATAAAAGTATTTTTCGGTACCGGTTGGGCAATTATCGCTTGTTTTATAAAATAGCCACGGACAGCGCAATCGTTTTTATTTTGGACATTGCCCATCGCCAAAACGCTTATCAGTAATTGACGGAAAGTTTTTCCTGCCTATATAATGAAGCCTACTAAACAAGGAGAACAAAAATGACGAAACGCACCTTTCAGCCCAAAGCTTTGCGGGAAAAACGCAAAAAAGGTTTTTTAGCGCGAATGGGCACGGCTAACGGCCAAAACGTCGTCCGCCGGCGGCGCGCCAAGGGCAGAAAGCGTTTGGCCGTCTAGGCTGCGTGTTCCCGACGCTGACCAAGCAGGCCGACTTTGCGGCTGTTTATGCGGGACAGAAACAGGTCGGCAAAAGTTTTGTGTTGTTTTATTTACCCCACGCAGAATTCCGCTATGCGGTAGTGGCCTCGAAAAAGACTATCGGCAACGCTGTGCAGCGCAATCGAGCCAAGCGTCTTTTGCGGGAATTGTGGCGAGCGGTCGCCGCGCGCAAAAAACCGACGGGTAATTTGATCCTCGTCGCGCGCGCCGGAATATTGAAAAACAAATTCGCGGATATGCAGGTCGAGCTGGAACAATGCTTAAAAAAATTGTTATCCGCCTGATCAGGGTTTATCAATTTTTTAGCCAGCGTTGGCCGGTGCGGGCTTGTCGGTTTTATCCGACCTGCTCGGAGTATATGATCTTGAGTCTGGAGAAATACGGTCTGGCACGCGGGCTCTGGCGCGGCCTGAAAAGAATTCTGCGTTGCCGCCCCGGCCAGCCAGGCGGCGAAGATTGGCCGTAAGTTTTATATTGTATAGAAAGGAGAGTGAAAATGAATAACTTTTTTATTGAGGTCTTAAAGTTTTTTGGCGCAAATCTCAACTATGGTCTGGCGATTATTTTGCTGACCGTGCTGATCAAGCTTCTTTTTTGGCCGCTGACCGCCAAGCAATTTGAGTCTATGGCGGCGAT
>JAIRZV010000021.1 GCA_031267055.1 Candidatus Margulisiibacteriota bacterium
CCGCTTCAAACTTTACGAAACGCGGTTTTTACGTTAATATCCCGAACGTTTCTGACACAAAAATTTTAGGAGGAATATCCCGATGACAGCAAAATCCAAGAAAACAAAAGCACAAACAAAAAACGCGAAGAAAGCGTCTAAAACCGCGGTGAAAGCAAAATATCAAAAGGTTTATTTTTTTGGCAACGGCAAGGCCGAAGGTCATGGTGCATTGAAAGACATTTTGGGCGGCAAAGGCGCCGGTCTGGCGGAAATGACCAATAGCGGCGTAGCTGTGCCGGCCGGTTTCACGATCACGACCGAGATGTGCGATCAGTTTTACAAAAATGATCGGCAGTTTCCGGCGGGTCTGGCCAAAGACGTCGACGCCAATATTGCCAAACTGGAAAAAGCGATGGGTATGAAGCTCGGCGACGAGAAAAATCCGCTGCTGGTTTCGGTGCGTTCCGGCGCCAAAGAATCCATGCCTGGCATGATGGACACGATACTCAATCTCGGCATCAATGACCAAGTCGTCGCGGCCTTGATCAAGAAAACTAACAATCCGCGTTTTGCCTGGGATTCTTACCGGCGTTTTATTCAGATGTTTTCCGACGTGGCGATGGATGTCGATAAGCATCTTTTTGAGCATGCGCTGACCGAGGCCAAGCACAGCGTCGCGGACAAAATCGGCAAAGAAAAAAAAGATGTGAAAGATACTGATTTGTCCGCCGCCGATCTGGAAAAACTTGTCGGCACATACAAGGCTATATATAAGAAAGCCAAAGGCGCGGATTTCCCGCAAGACCCCAAAACCCAGCTCTGGGCGGCGATCAAGGCTGTGTTTGGCAGCTGGAACAACGACCGCGCGATTTTTTACCGCCAGAAATATAACATCAAGGGTTTGCTCGGCACGGCGGTAAATGTGCAGGCGATGGTTTTCGGCAATATGGGCAATACTTCGGCGACCGGCGTGTGTTTTTCGCGCAATCCGGCGACCGGCGAAAATAAATTTTACGGCGAATTCCTGCTCAACGCGCAGGGCGAGGACGTGGTGGCCGGTATTCGCACGCCGCAGAAAATTTCTCTCGAAGCTTCGCGCGAATGGGCTGCCGCCAACGGTATTGCGGAAGCTGACCGCAAAGCCAAATTTCCCTCGCTGGAAGAGGTCATGCCGGTGACTTACAAAAAGCTTTTGAGTTACAAGAACATGCTCGAAAAACATTACAAAGACATGCAGGATATGGAGTTCACTATTCAGGAAAACAATCTTTACATGCTGCAAACCCGCAACGGTAAACGCACCGGTTTCGCGGCGATTCGCTGCGCTTACGATATGGTCAAAGAAAAATTGATCGACGAGAAAACCGCCGTGTCGCGTGTCCTGCCCGAGCAGCTAAATGAATTACTGCGGCCGATCTTTGACCGCGCGGACAAAGAAGCGGCGCTCAACGCCGGACGCGTATTGGCGCGCGGCCTCAACGCCGGCCCGGGTGCGGCCTGTGGCAAAGTGTATTTCAGCGCGCCGGAAGCGATAGCCGCCGCGCAGAATAATAAAGAAAAAGTTGTGCTGGTGCGGATTGAGACTACGCCGGAAGACATCAAAGGCATGGTTATTGCCGAAGGCATTTTGACCGCGCTGGGCGGCGCGACCTCGCACGCCGCGGTGGTGGCCCGTCAGCTTGGCCGCGTCTGCATCGCGGGCTGCGGCGCGCTCAATATTGATTACGCCAATAAATTGATGACGGTCAACGGCCGGACTATCAAGCAAGGCGATTATATTTCGCTCGATGGTTTTACCGGCGAGGTTATTGCCGGACAGGTCAAAACTAAACCTTCGGAAATTTTGCAAGTGCTGATCGAAAAATCCCTCGACCCCAAAAAATCCGAGCTTTACCGCCAGTACAAATTTATTATGGATGCGGCTGGTAAAACTAAAAAACTTGGCGTGCGCGCCAATGCTGATCAGCCGGATCAGGCTTCTGACGCGCTGGCTTTTGGCGCGGAAGGCATTGGTTTGTGCCGCACCGAACACATGTTTTTCGGCGGCGACCGCATCAAGGCGGTGCGTGAAATGATCCTCGCGGAAGATGTGGCTGGCCGGCAAAAAGCGCTAGCCAAACTTTTGCCGATGCAGATCGAGGATTTTACGGGACTTTTCCGGACGATGAACGGCCTGCCGGTGACGATCCGTCTGCTCGATCCACCGCTGCATGAATTCCTGCCGACCAAAGAAGTCGAAGTTGAAGAATTGTCGCAAGAAATGCAAGTCAGCGTTGATCAACTCAATTTTAAAATAAAGCAACTCCATGAATTTAACCCGATGCTTGGCCATCGCGGCTGCCGTCTGGGTATCACTTACCCCGAAATTTTTGACATGCAGGTCGAGGCGATCATCAAGGCCGCCGTGCAGATTAAAAAATCCGGTCGGAACATAACGCCGGAGATCATGATACCGCTGGTCGGGCATATCAAGGAATTGCAAATCCTCAAGGACAATGCCGTGGCCGTAATCGAAAAAGTTTTGCAAGAATCCGGCGTCAAACTGAAATACAAAATCGGTACGATGATCGAAGTGCCGCGCGCGGCTATGACCGCTGACGAGATCGCTTCCGCGGCGGAATTTTTCTCTTTTGGCACGAATGACCTGACGCAAATGGGCTGCGGTTTTTCGCGCGACGACAGCGGCAAGTTTTTGCCGGAGTATGTGGCCAAAGCGATCTACGACAAAGACCCATTTCAAACTCTCGACCAGACCGGTGTGGGACGCATGATGCAGTACGCTATTGAGAACGGCCGCCGCGTGCGCCCGGACCTCAAAATCGGCATTTGCGGCGAGCATGGCGGCGATCCCGACACTGTGCAGTTTTGCCACAAAATTGGTTTGAATTATGTATCCTGCTCTCCGTACCGTGTGCCTCTGGCCATATTGGCCGCGGCGCATGCGGCGTTGAAGTAGGTAAATAGCCAGATAGAGACGTAGCATGTTACGTCTCTATCTGATGCGGTATGGCTATTTAGAAAATTAGATTTGACGATAAACAATGCTTCTGTGTTTAACTGACACAATAAGCACGATTAACTCGGAATTTTTTATTTCAACAACTATTCGATAATCTCCGACACGATACCGCCATAATCCGGCCAAATTAGCCGACAAAGGCTTGCCCATATTGTGTGGATCAGAAACCTTTAATTTATCCAAATACTTACCAATCTGATTTTTAACTGATTTGTCCAGTTTAGCGTATTCGTTGACTGCTTTCTCTGTCCAGACGATATTATAAAGCAACTCTTACCTGCTCCCATGGAATAGTTTGTTCTGTGCCGGAAGCGACTTCTGAAAGCCGCTCTTTAGCCAGATGAACATCGTCAAGATCGTCAAAAAAATCGGCAATAGCTTCGGTTATCGTCGTGCCAGATTTTTTCAGCGTTTTTTCCAAACGCTGATATTGCTCATCATCCATTTCTACAACAAAACGCATCTTTTTTCCTCCAAATGCATTATACCATATCCGTAAATCCAGAGGCAGAACTACAACGAAGTAGAGCAGAGAGATCGAGACGGGATAAGATATTGATTATGCGCCGGATGCATTCTGCTTCAAATAGTCACACACCGTATTATATGCTGTAGTCAAGGCATTACTAACTCGCCGTCGGTTTCCACTACTTGTTTCTTTCCGATAGGCGTCATCATAGATTTTTTTTAATTGCGGGTCAGCATTTATTTGTTCCCGAGTGAGATTTACTCTAGTTTCCCTTCTGTCATCGTATACAGTTTGATTGACTTGAGGGGGAGCAACAGACGGTCGCTCTGTTGCTGCAGGTGGTGATGACTGAGGATTTATAAATGGATCTTCACTAAAAGTGCCTGTGTAAGTAGAGCTGGCAACGTATTTGTTGCTTTCTTGTTTGACAACGAACTGATCTCCCTTGCCAAAGGATCCGTCGCCATTTGTGTCAAAAACTGCCTCACTTGTAGTGAAATTTTCGTTTTTTGTTGTTTTGAACATCATATCCGGCTTTCCGTCGGCGCCTTTGACGAATTCCCAGCCATCTGCCTCTAGAGCGGCTCGATTGGAAGCTGTTGATATTGTTTCCTCAGCAATGGCTTCAGAGCGTGTTTCTCCGCCGACAACATCCTCCGGAATTTCTTCTTCCGCCGATTTCGGCACTTCCACCATTGGGCTTGTCCCTGGCGGTAGTGGTGGTAGGCGTAACCTCTCAATCTCTGCTGTTGATGTTTCTTCAGCAATGTCTATTTCTCCAATGATAACATCCTCTGGAATTTCTTTTCCCGCCGATTTCGGCACTTCCGCCCTTGGGCTTGTCCCTGGCGGTAGCGGTGGTAGGCGTACCGTCTCAATCTCCGCTGTTGCCGATGTCTCTGCCTCTGGCTCTGCCGCTGTTTGTACTGGAGAATTCTGTTCTATCGTCGTGCTGTCGGCAGTTCCTGCTGTCGGTGGTGTTTCTGCCTGCGCTTCTGGCACTTGTTGGGCTTGTACTGAATCTGGTACTGCCGACAATGCTGGCTCTTCCTCTGGCACTGCTGGCGGCGTTGCCTCCTCAGTTGCTACTAGTGTCTCTGCTGTTGGCGGTTGTGTCGGTATATCTGGTTTCACCTGTATTATTACTGGCTTAAAATTATAACTAGGATTCTTTTCCAATTGTTCAAGAAAATTATTATAATTATTCTGTGCCGCAACGTCATGCGTTTCCGCCGCATTCTGCTTGGCAGATGTTCCTTCTAAAAATTTATCCTTACCGCTGATAGATTTGAATAATTCCTCACTGTTCTCCTGTTTTACTTCGCCCACATGCCATTGTCCTTTTACATTATCTGCGCCGATTAAATATACTTTGCCGTTGTATTCAAAGGTATATCCGTTCGTATCTTTTCCGGCATCGGTTACACTAATATGCTGCGTATTCCCATTTTCATCTTTGATGTGAATTTTTTTGTCATTAAAGAGTTTATCGAAAGTAAGTTCGACCTTGTCGTTTCCCAACTGAATATTTTTCATAGTTCGGTTATCACCGGAACGTCCGATCTGTGTATATGATACTGTATGCGCTCCGTTTATTGATGATGTGTAAAGTTGTCTCATAAATTCCTCCTAATTTTTTTTTAAACACCAAACCTCAAACGACCGCAAAAGCGGCGTTCAACATTTGATATTTATTAGGAGAAAATAGAGAGAGGAGGAAAACTATATTTTCAGCGTACCTACGCCAAAAACGGGGGGGGGGGTATCGGCAAATCTTAAATTCAAAACTTTTTTCATATAAAACTCCGTTTTTTGTTTTTTCACAAATGGCACGGC
>JAIRZV010000032.1 GCA_031267055.1 Candidatus Margulisiibacteriota bacterium
GAAGCTGACGCTCTACCAACTGAGCTAAACCCGCGCAATTATAAATATAACATGAAGCTGACGCTCTACCAACTGAGTCGAACTTCACAAGCGTTAGCGACGTGAAGTGAGACCCACAAGCACGCGAAGCGTGCGACGTGAGCTAAACCCGCGCAAACAAAAATATATTAACTATCTCCATAACCAAACGCGCTCTACCAACTGACCCGAACTTAACCCTGTCAGCTTGGTTAGCTGACAGGATTTCCTCGGCGGCTTGAGGCCGCTCTCGGTCACAAGCGCGACGAAGTTAAGTGAGGGCAACAAGGCCGCGCAGCGGCCGACGTTAGCTAAACCCGCGCTTTTTCAAATTATAGCGTATATCATTTCAAGTGTAGAGTATTTGCGGACGGCGTATGCTAAAATTTTAACCATGCTGATCTCGTTATATCTGGAAAACTACGCTCTAATCGGCCAGCAAACTATTGAATTTGCCGAGGGGTTTAATGTCATCACCGGCGAAACCGGCGCGGGTAAATCGATCATCGTCAACGCGCTGGCGCTCATCATGGGCGAGCGGGCTTCGGCGGATTTTATCAAGGCCGGCAAACAGCGTGCGATACTGGAAGCGGTTTTTGACATTCAAGGCCGGCACATCGACGGTTATGTCAGCGACGAGGTGCTGATCATCACGCGGGAAATCTCACTCAACGGCCGGAATCTGATCAAGATCAATCACCGCGTCGTCACGCAGGCCGAGTTGAAAAAAATCTCGCGCTATCTGATCGACATTCACGGCCAGCACCAGCATCAGATTTTAATCGACCCCGAAAATCATCTGGAAATACTTGATCTCTTTACCGAAAGCAAACTGCGCGCGGCCGCGCGGGAAGTTTTCGGCCAATACCACGCGGTCAAAAAAGAATATGATTTGCTTTTGCAAAACCGCGATCTGCGGCAGGAAGAAAAAGATTTTTTAAATTTTCAGCTGGCTGAGCTGGAAAACGCGAATTTACAGGCTGGTGAATATACCGAACTGAAAACGGAAAAAAGCCGTTTGGATTCTTTCACGGAAATCGCCGAAGTAGTGCGCGGCGTCGCGGAAAAAATTTCCGGTTTGAAAGACGGTCTGCGTTACAACAAAAACAAGCTGGCGCAAATCGCTGGCAAAGAAACCGCGCTGCAAAATCTCGCGGACAAAGCTGAAGCGCTCAGTCTGGATTTTGAGGATTTTCACGACAGTCTGGCCGATTATGAAAACCATCTGGAATTTTCGCCGCAAAGACTGGATGAGATAAACGAGCGGCTGGATTTGCTGAACAAACTCAAACGCAAACATCTCAAACAACTTGAGGAAGAAGACATCACGGCTTTGCTCATCAAAAAGCGTGACCAATTAAGAACGTTGTTGTCCGGTCTGGAAGACACGGACGAGCGGTTGGCCAAATTGGAAAAAGATTTAGCGGTTGCGGAAAAAGCCTATTTGCAGGCCGCCGGTGAATTGTCCAAACATCGCCAGAAAATCGCCGCGGAGCTGGAACAGAAAATTATCGGCGCGCTGCAGGCTCTGCGTATGCCGCGCGCTCAATTCAAAATAAATTTCACGACCGGCCATTACACGGCGGGCGGACTGGACGCTGTGGAGTTTCTTATTTCGGCCAATGCCGGCGAGCCGGTCAAACCGCTGGCTAAGATCGCTTCGGGCGGCGAGATCTCGCGCGTCATGCTGGCCATTCGCAAAATCCTGGCCGAGCAAGATCAGAGCTCAGCGATGATCTTTGACGAGATCGACGCCGGCATCGGCGGCGAGACCGCGCTGGCTATCGCCGACGCCATACACAGTATCGCGCGCAAGCATCAAGTCATCTGCATCACGCATCTGGCGCAAATCGCGGCGCGTGCCGACTATCATCTACGTGTAGAAAAATCCGCCACCGCTGACACCACCACTGTGGCTATTACGCCGCTGAATAAAGCTGCCCGCGAGCTGGAGATCGCCCGGATGCTCTCCGGTAAAATGACGGAGAGCGCCGCCGCCCATGCACAAGAGCTGTTGGCACAAGGTAATGGCGGCGGACAGCTCGACGCCGCCGCTCACGCGCAGGAACTCCTGGAGCAGGCGTAAGGAGTATGAAAAATGTCATTGATCAATATCAGCAATTTGACTTTTGCATATGAGAGTAGCCCTGAAAACATTTTTGAAAATGTTTCTTTTGCTATAGACACAGACTGGAAACTCGGCTTCATCGGGCGCAATGGCCGCGGCAAAACAACTTTTTTGAAATTGCTGCTGGGGCAATATGCCTACCGCGGCCAGATCAGCGCGGCGGTTGATTTTGCCTATTTCCCTTATGCGGTGCGGGACGAAAATCAAACAGCGCTGGCGGTCGCCGCCAGGATTTATCCCGATTACGAACTTTGGCGGCTGGAAAAAGAATTATCCCTTTTAAATCTTGACGCGGAAATTTTGGCCAGAAATTTCAGCGCTTTGAGCAGCGGCGAGCAGACCAAAATTTTGCTGGCTGTTTTATTTCTCAAAGAAAACAACTTTTTGCTCATCGACGAGCCGACCAATCATCTCGATCTGGAGGCGCGGGAAATTGTCGCTCAATATCTGAACCGCAAAAAAGGTTTTATTCTCGTCTCGCATGATCGGCATTTTTTGGATTCTTGCATTGACCATGTATTGGCGATTAACCGCGCCAACATTGAAGTGCAGCGCGGCAATTTTTCCTCGTGGTGGCAAAATAAAGAATATCAGGATAATTTTGAGCTGGCGGAAAACGCAAAATTAAAAAAAGACATTGGCCGTTTGCAAAAATCCGCGCGGCGCATGTCTGATTGGTCGGACAAAACAGAACGCGGCAAATATCAAATCGACAGAGGCAGCGGCGCGGCTTACGACAAGGGTTTTATCGGCCACAAGGCCGCGAAAATGATGCGGCTTGCCAAAAACGCTGAGCGGCGCCAGACCAAAGCCATTGCGGAAAAAGCGCAATTACTAAAAAATATTGACACTGCCGCGGAACTAAAACTACATCCGCTGATTTTCCAGCAAAATCCGCTGATCGAAGCGCGCGAGTTGTCTATCTCTTACGCGGATAAGCTGGTTTTTACTAAACTAAATTTCACTTTAAGCTCTGGAGAGAGAATACACTTAAAAGGACGCAACGGCTGCGGCAAATCCAGCCTGCTAAAATTAATTCTCGGCGCGCAAATAAATCACAGCGGAGAATTAAAAATCCCGTCCACTCTAAAGATTTCTTATATCTCCCAGGACACAACACAGTTGCGCGGCGGACTCAAGGACTATGCGGAGAAATATCAACTCGACGAGAGTTTATTCAAAGCGATACTGCGCAAACTTGATTTCAGCCGCGAGCAGTTCGAGAACGATCTGCAGGATTTCAGCGGCGGACAAAAAAAGAAAGTCCTGCTGGCGCGCAGTTTGTGTGAAAACGCGCATGTTTATCTCTGGGACGAACCGCTTAATTTCATTGATGTACTTTCGCGGTTACAAATTGAAAATCTGCTGCTCAAATATCAGCCAACTATGATTTTTGTCGAGCACGACAAAGTATTTGCCGAGAAAGTAGCGACGCGTGTAATTGAATTATAAACAAAACGTTACAACCTTTTCAGGGTTTTCTTTTAAGCAACTCCAATACCGCGCTGGCGTTTTTTTTCAAAACATCTTTGGCTGACAGGCGGCTGCGTAATTTTCCAAACTCGTTTTTGATTTTTTGTATTTTCTTTTTATCGTAAAGAGTTTTAGTCAGCAAAGCGTACAGCTCCGCCGCGCTAAAATTCTGGATGCGCTCTGGCATGATTTCTTTGCCGGCCAGCATATTGGGCAGGGCTTTATATTTAGGAATTTTTTTGGCCAGTAATTTGTTAATCAGCCAGTAAGAAAATTTGGGGAATTTATACACGGCGATCACCGGCACGCCGAGCAAAGCCGCTTCCAGCGTGAGTGTGCCGGTGGAGGACAAAACCATATCCGCCGCGGAGAGCAACGCGTAATTTTCACCATAGACTACTGGTATATTTTTAACTTTTTTACGTAAAATTTTTAGACAGTATTCACTAGCCGCGGCGATAACAAATTGTTCGCGACCGCGCGAGAGTTTGACGATTTGCAAAAACACCGGCAAAAGATTGGTCAGCTCTTGACCGCGGCTACCCGGAAACAAAGCAACCAGCGGTTTTTTGTTGTCAAGATTATGTTTACATCGGAACATTTTTGGATTAATTTTTTGCCGCGCGACAATTTCGCTCAAAGGATGGCCGTTGTACACACTATGGCCGCCGAGTTTTTTGTAAAAAGTGTGCTCCTCGGGAAAAATCGAAATTATCAAATCGCAACCCGCGGTGACTTTTTTCCCGGCGGCGCGGGTGCCCCAGAGCCATTCCTGCGGCGAGATGTAGTAAACCACCGGAATACCTAGACTCTTGGCATATCGCGCGGCCGGCAAATTGAAACCCTGTCCGTCAACACATAAAAAAAGATCCGGTCTGGAATGGCGCAAATATTTTTTTAATTTGCCCAAAGCGCGAAAATAAGCTGGCAAATGCCGCAGCGGCTCCAGCAAGCCGACTGTACTACGGCTGGTCAGATCGGCCAGGATTTCCATACCTGTCTTGCGTAAAGCCTCGCTGCCAAAGCCGCTAAATTTAATTTTTTCGCGGGCTTGTTTTTGGATAGCCGCGGCCAGACGCGCTGCATGTAAATCGCCGGAAGTTTCGATCGCGCTGATAAAAATTTTCCGCATTTTAGCTCCGTCTAAAAACCGATCATTTGTCCGCTGACCGCGAATTCTTCTTTTAGCCGATTATAGCTGAAATCGATAAACCAATGTTCGGTTTTGCAACGCAAAAAATAAATCATGGCCTGGATACTGCCGCGGTACACAGAGTATTGCACAGTCTGTCCCAGATCAACCATCCACAAATTCAGCAGGACAGTCGTACGCACATTGTCGTCGTAAGCTTCCTCTCTGTCGTAGTTAAACGGCGAGCCGCCGCGCTGGTCGATGTAATCCGTCACTCGTATATCGCCGGTCCAGATCCAAAACTCTTTGCGCCCCTCAATATAACTATAGACGCGATGCCAGCTGTAAGGGCGCAGTGAATACTTAACTGTGTCATAGCCAGCACCGGGTCTGATCTCGCCGAGATACGGCACCGCATATTCTTTGTACAGCTCCGACAGCGAAGCCCAGCGGTAACCGGCCTGCGCACTGGTCAATTCGTTAAGGGAAGCATAACTGTTGCTGGTGTAAAAACTGATTTTCTGCCAGTTCAATTTAAAATTGCCAATATAACTCAGCTCAAACTCGCGCATCAACAAATCATTATTGTATTCCTCATAGTTAATCCTGGTTACACGCAGAGAATTAAATTCATTCCGAATCCGGTTGGCGTATCTGGCGTTGAAAGAAGGAATTTCCAAAAAAGAATATTCCCAAGAAAACGTTTCCTGCGTCGGCCAGTACTGCCAGTTTTGATTAATATAAGTCAATTGCGCGGCGTCGGACAAACGCACGATTTGCTGAAAGCCGTAGCCCGCGCCTTTTTCCTCCGCGCGGCCAAATTGCAGATTGCCGTATAAATTTTCCCGCAAAAAATAATGCGCATTCCAGCACCAGTAAGCGCCGCGAAAAGCGCCGACCCCAAATTCCGGCAGAGGAGTCGGGATCGAGTAAGCACTGGGACGGCTGTCAAAAATCAAGGTCGGCGCATAATAAACAGGAAAATCCAGCCAGCTCAACCGCGAGTGATAGGCGACCACCAAATCCGGCCGGTAATCCACCTGCGCCAAATCCGCGCGCAGCTTCAGCGGTTTCAGACCAACGGACAGCTCGTAGAATATCGTGGTTTCTTTTTCTGTCACAAAGCGCGCAAAAGCGACGTCCAGCATATCGCTGTTCGCGGCTTCCAATTGGGTGACAATATTCGGCGTACCGCCGCCAGCCACAGGCTGCGCAAAAACGCCGCCAGCCAAAACCACAGCCAAAAGCCAAAACCGGATTTTATTCATCGAGTGAGAAACTTCACCATTGCCTTGCCGAATTCTTCCGCGGCAGCCGGACCGTCAGCCGTGATAACATTGTCACTGACCACCACCGGCTTGTTGACGTACACTCCGCCGTTTTGCTGAATGCTTTCTATCGCGTCAACATCAGGGAATGTGGTTAATTGCTTGTCGCGCATCAACCCGGCTTGCGCTGGTATTGCTCCGGAAATACAAATCGCCGCGACAAGTTTGCCGGCCGCGTGAAATTCACGGCACAGCCGCAAAACTGTTTCATTGTGCCAATAAGTTTTTTGTCCGCCGACAATCATAATTCCTTGATAATCCGTCGAATTTACTTTATCGAGCGTGATGTCCACACGTGCGATTACCAGATCTTTTTTACCGCGCAATTTGCCAAGCAAAGTTGACGCTGTCACCACTTCAAAACCGGCTTCTTCCAAAACTCGTTTTGGCACGGCGTATTCCTCGTCGCGAAAACCATTGGGCACGATCAAAAACAAGACTGCCATTTTACAATCCTTTGTTTACATCAATATTGGAGCCATCGATCTGTTTACGGCCGGCCGCCGGAATGATTGCCGACTGCGGATTATTCGTCGGTTTATCTTCTTCTTTAACCTCAGACAAATACACGATGTTGCTGGCATCGGGATAAAAAGTCCTTTCCCAGTCCGGCCGTTGCGCGCCGACCGGCACCAGTCCGCCCAGTATAGAATGTGTTTGGCATTGATTGGTGTACATGCCGTTCTCCCACATCAGCTCCTCGACCACATCGGATTCCGGACACATCGATGTCGCCAGCCCCTGCCCCACCACGCAAATCCGCTGTTTGACCAGACCGCGCGGATACGGGAAATATTCTTTCGGAAATTTGGGCAGCGCATAAGACATATAGGATTTCCAAATCTGCGCCGGTATCCAGCCGCCGGTGACTTCCTGCATTATAGAATTGTCATCATTGCCGACCCAGACGGCCGTCATCAGATTGGGCGCAAAACCCATGAACCACGCGTCGCGGTAATCGCTCGTCGTGCCGGTTTTGCCGGCCAGATCGTACCCGGGGACATTCGCGCCCTGACCGGTGCCGCGCTGCATCACGCCACGCATCATGTACACCAGCGCGTGCACATAACGCGCTTCAAACACCCGTTTCGGCGCGATTTGGTGTTTGTACAAAATATTGCCGGTGCGGTCCTCGATGCGCAATATTGACACCGGATCGACGCGCACACCGCCATTGGCAAAAGTGCAAAAAGCCGCCGCGTGCTCCAGCACCGGTATCTCGCTCGCGCCAAGAGTTAGGGAAAGCACCGGCGCCAGCGGCACCTGTATGCCGAGTCTGCGGCAGGTGACAATAATACTGCTCGGATTGATCATGTCACTGATCTTGACCGCCACAACATTGATCGACAATTCCAGCGCACGCTTCAAAGTGATCGCACCTTTGAAATCTTTGGTGTAATTTTGCGGCGAGTACGGTCCCATAATCGTGTTAAAAGTCACCGGCGAATCTTCAATTATAGAACCGGGCGAAATCCCCATGCTCAAGGCGGTCAAATACGTGTAGGGCTTAAATGAAGACCCCGGCTGACGTTTGGCCTGCGCGATATGGTCGAATTCTCTCTCCAAAAAATCCCGTCCGCCGACCCAGGCTTTGATGTAGCCGGTTTTAGGATCGACCGACAACAATGCGGCCTGCGTGGCATTGAGCGAAGAAACCTCGCGGCCTTTGATCCAGTGCGGGCGGCTGGCTTCCATCATGTAATACTCGATCGCGTCTTCCGCTTTTTTCTGCAGATCGATATCGAGCGTGGTGTAAATCCGCAAGCCGTCTTTGTACACCACATCTTTGCCGTACATATCCTCCAGCTGCTTGACCACATAGCTGGTAAAATACGGATGCTTGTATTTTAAAGTCCGGCGCGGCGCGAGAAAAATCGGCGTTTCGCGCGCCTGATAAAACTCTTCTTCGGTGATCAAGTTCAACGTAAACAAACGGCGCAGGACGATGTCGCGGCGCCAGCGCGTCCTTTGCGGACGGTAAAACGGCGAGTACAATTCCGGCCCACGCAGCAAACCGATCAGCGTCGCGGCTTCCGGCAGATTTAACTCCGCCGCGGACTTGTCGAAATACATATTGGCCGCGGACTCGATGCCGTAAGCATTGTGTCCCCAGTACACCTGATTGAGATAAAATTCCAAAATTTCCTCTTTGGTGTATTTACGCTCGATCTGCAAAGCCAAAATCATCTCGGCGATTTTTCGCAACAGCTTTTTCTTTTTATTCAAATAAATGCCGCGCGCCAGCTGCATCGTGATCGTGCTGCCGCCCTGCATTTTTTCGCCGCGCAGCACATTCACAAAAACCGAGCGGAACAATCCGCCAAAATCCAGACCGTTGTGCCGGTAAAAATTGGTGTCTTCGGTGGCGATCACCGCGGCTTTTACAAAATCGGAAATCTGCGAGATCGGCACAACTTCGCGGTTTTCTTCCTCGTGCAGCTCAGCCAGTATCGTGCCGTCGGCCGCGTAAACTTTGGTCGTCTCATTGGGCACGATCGTACCCATCGTGTCTACGTCCGGCAGATTCATCGCGGTCATGATCACGATGAACAAAAAAACCAGCGCGCCGAGTGCAGCAACGACAGTGCAGTAGCGGAAAATCCGTTGCAGCCACAAATGAAATTTTTGTTTCTTGAGATGATTGCCGTAAGAGCTTAAATGCGTCGAACGCACTTGGTCTATCGGCCTCTTAAAAATACCCACGCTTTTCCCCTTGAAGCCAAATTTTCAATATGTTGTTATAATAACATATATGAACCCCTTTGAAACAATCCAAAATGGCGCTCTAGAGATAATTTCCGCAGTTGAACTCAAGAAAAAACTGGAATCCGGCAAAAAACTAAAGATAAAGTTCGGCGCCGACCCGTCCGCGCCGGATCTGCATCTCGGGCATACTGTGGCCCTGCAAAAACTGCGCCAGTTTCAGGATCTAGGGCACGAGGTGATTTTCTTGATCGGCGATTTCACGGCGGCTATCGGCGATCCGACCGGTAAATCCGAAACCCGCAAACCTCTGAGCCGCGCGCAAATCGAGCAAAATTCCGCCACATATCAAGCGCAAATTTTTAAGATTTTGGACAAAAGCCAAACCAAAATCGTTTACAATTCGCAATGGATCAACAAGCTCACACCGGCGGATTTGGTGAAATTGCTGTCGCAGATCACCGTGGCGCAAACTCTGGAGCGCGAGGATTTTAAAAAACGTTACACCGCCGGACAATCTATCGCACTGCATGAATTTATGTATCCGCTTTTGCAGGGCTATGATTCTGTCGCGCTACAAGCCGATGTCGAGCTGGGCGGCACGGATCAGAAATTTAATATGCTGGTCGGCCGCGATTTGCAGGCCAGCGCTGGCCAGGAGCCGCAAAATATTATTATCATGCCGATACTCGAAGGTCTCGA